>NZ_DCAP01000038.1:0-440664 GCF_002311535.1 Salegentibacter sp. UBA1130
ATACTTTTTAGACGGCCTCTTTTTATCGAAAATTAATCTCTTTTATTTAGAAGTTAAAAGTAACTCCCGCATTCCAGGTTCTTCCGAATCCGAAATACACCCTGTTATTAACATTAATTCCCTGGTACGTTTCATCACCAGCACCCGCTAAAAGATTGGTATCAGCTTCAGAAATGTACATTGTATCAAATACGTTATTTACATTAACTCTAAAGTTCAGGTTATTGTTATTTTGCCCAATTGGCAATCTAAACGAAGCACCTGCATCAACCAATCCAAACGAAGGTAATTTTAAAGCTTCAAAATTCTCCTCACCTAAAGCATCAGTAGCATCAAAGTCAGCATAAAGATTATCTACATACCTGTAATTCGCATCTACTCTTAAACCTTCTATAATGGTATAATCTGCTCCAAGACTGGCAGTAAATTGTGCAGCATCTCCAACTTTTACACCATCTAAAGCTAAAGTTGCAGTTTGTGGATTTCCGTTTTCATCTAAGATAGGGCTTTGATCATTATCAAAATATGCTGTTTCAACATCATCCTGATATTCCCAGTTACCAATAGACATCATCCCATTGTATCTTAATTTATCTGAAATTCTACCGGTGAAGTCTAATTCAAAACCAGTATGCACCTGGGTAATTCCATAAAGATTTGCAGTACCTCTAACTTCCTGCGGCGTTTCTGCATTAAATACAGCTCCTGTACTTTCAAATCTATCTGCCCACGAAGTTCTGTAAAGGTTCACGTTCGCACTAAAGAAACTGGATCTAAAACCGTACCCAATCTCGGTACCAATTACCTGTTCGTTTTGAAGATCTGGGTTTAAATTATTTCCGAAGTTAATGAACACTGCATCAAAAAGAGGTTGTTTAGAATAGTAACCTGCATTTGCATAAATGTTATGTCTTTCGTCAATATTCCAGTTTAAACCACCTTTAATATTTCCACCAATTATATTTTCCCAATCGGTTTCCTGACTACCTTCAAGTTCTCCAAAATACTCAACTCTTTTAAAGCCCTGGTTAGAGATAGATCCCTGAACGAATGCTGAAATTATATCATTTGTATATTCCAACTGTCCAAAAGTACCGGCCCATCTTACTAAACCATCGTTATAATAATCTATTTTTTCTTCTGAATCAATATCAGAGAATACCCAGAAGTTAGGATCTGCATCGTACGTTTGACGTTGTACAGGATTGGGATCATTATTAACGTTATCGGTTTGTAAATAAGCGTCACCTCCCATTAAATTATTAACTCTTCTATAGTGAATACCTTTGTAAGTTCTTAAATCAACACCTACATCTAAAGTAAGCTCATCTGTTAACTGGTTACTTAGGTTAGATAACACACCAAACCAGTTGTGAGAGTTTATAGAAGCTCTTCTTGTAATTCCGTTAGCAGAAGACCTATCTCCATTACCCTGGTTAAGGTAAATACCATCGGTAAGTGTTCTCTGTCCTTCTGGGTTAGCGTCATTTCCAAAGTCTGGAACGGCCTGCCCACTATTGTAAGCAAAAATATCGTCTACTCTTATTAAGCCATTATCGGTTCTTGGAAGCGCAAATTGTCTTCTTCCATTTATAGTACCAATTTCTCCGGTTCCACCTCCACGTCCAAAAGAAGCGTAAGCTGAAGTAGAAAGTTTAGTGACAGAATTAATATCGAAATCCCAGTTTAAAGACATAATTGGCTTGTGGTAGAAGTTTCTGGTAAAAGAAAACTCTTCTCCATTTCTATAACCCCAGTTTTCATTATATTTTATATTTGGATCTTCATTATCACTATATTGTTGATAAACATCAATCGAGCTACTTCTGCTACGTTGGTTGTGCCATTGTGGTGCACCAGTTACTGTAAACTGAAAATCGTGAGTATCATTAGGTCTGTATCCAAAACCTAAATAATAGTTGTACCCCTGAAATTCGGTTCCGTCAACATAGCCGTCTCCTTGAGTTTGACTTAATAATACAGTTGTAGAAAAACCACTTTCCATTAGACCCGTGTTATAAGAAGCAACAGTCTTTAAGTAAGAATCATTACCCGTCATAACTGTTACAAATCCACCTTCAGATCTATCTGCGGCTCTTGTTACCACGTTGATGGTTCCACCTACAGAAGATACCGCTAATTTAGAAGAACCTAATCCTCTTTGAACCTGAATAGCCGAAGCTACATCGCTTAAACCAGCCCAGTTACTCCAATAAACCGAACCATTTTCCATATCGTTAATTGGCACACCGTTTATCATTACCGCAGAGTTATTAGTGTCAAACCCTCTAATATTAATACGGGCATCTCCAAATCCACCTCCTTGTTTGGTGGCGTAGATAGAAGGCGTGTTGTTCAAAATTTCAGGAAATTCCTGCGAACCTAATTTCTCCTGAATTTCGGCAGCTCTAATGGTAGAAACAGCCACAGGAGTTTCACGATCTTTAGCTAAATCGGCAATACCGGTAATTACCACCTCGGCCAATGCATCGGCATCTGGACCTAAAGTAATTGTCCCTAAATTTTGTGTAGCACCACCAGTTATATTAAAGTTAATGGTTTGTCTTTCATAACCAATAAAGGTTACGCTTATTCTCCCCGAAGCAGCTTTTACATCTAAAGAAAAATTTCCATCAAAGTCTGTAGTAGTACCATTGTTAGTACCAACTACCATAACGGTTGCACCCGGAAGGGGACCGTCCATTTCAGAATCAATCACCGTTCCGGTAAGAGTTCCCTGAGCAAAAATTGTAGCTGATGTTAGAAACAACGCTAATGCGAGTAATTTCCTCATTTTTGAGTTTTAAGTTGTTTGTTTTTTGAGTTTAAAATCACTGCAAAAGAACTCAAATTATCGTCTGCTAAGTTTATCTGATTGTTAAGGTTTTTAACTTTAACTTTTATACAATAGAAACAATTTATCTCTTAACAACTTAAATTTTAGTGAGATAAAAAAATTAGAAATGATAGAGAATAAACCATTTTCTGTTAAAAAAGTTAAGTTTAGTTAAAACAAAAAACCAGCCTCTATAGGCTGGTTTTTAAGAATAAGAAATAAATTAAATTATTCCCAGGTATTTTCAGCTGCATCGCCACCCCAAATAAGGGTCACCAGGTATGGATTGTCTATAAATGGATTACGGTTACCCTGGGCTCCTTCTATAACATTATTTCTTTGTATTTCAAAAGCCGAAACCGGGTCTTCCCTGTTCCATTTAAGGAAAAGTTCCAGGTTTCCAACCTTACTAATATCTTCATTATAACGCACATTTAAATAAAGAATCATACGTGCTACATCTCCTTTCCATTCATCACCTGGAAAGAAAGCAGTATCATCTACAGAATCGTAATCTCCACCACCCTCTGTATATGGATTATTTGAACGTAATTCGTTAACATCTGCATCTGCAGCTCTTAAATGATGTAGATCTGTACGAGCTATCTCACTAACCAAAAGTGATTGTGGAAAAACGTGTTCTGTATTAAAAGTTTGGGGAGAGTATGAGTTATTTCCTGAAGAATATTCTTCCCAATACCTACTTTCACCAGAATAAATTAGAATTACATTATCTTCATTTTCCAAATCTTCATCGGCATTATAGAGATAATCGTGGCGCTGACCATAAGAAAGAATGGTAGTATGCATCTCATTGGTAAGTTCTGAAATTACCTTATAATTAAGATCTTCGTTTTGAGAAATCGCAAGACCATCATAATAATCTTCCAGTTCTGAAGGTATATTGAAACTAACAGGGTCTACAAGGGTTAGGGTTACTGTAGCGGTAGAACAGGTTGCCTCTTCGTCGTCATCGCAAAGTGTATAGGTAAAAGTATCTTCACCAAGGTATCCAACTTCAGGAATATAAGATATACTTCCGTCATCATTTAAAGTTAACGCTCCGCGAGTGTCTGTATCGTCTATAGAAGTGATTTCGGCGTCATCTACAACCTCATCATTATTTAGTAAACTATTAATAGTAAATTCTGATGTATTCATATCAATTACTACAGTATCATCTGCAGCAACAGGTGAACCTTCATCTATCACATTAATAGTAACCGTAGCTGTAGAACACTCGGCTTCCTCATCATTATCGCAAATAGTATAAGTAAAAGTATCCTCTCCTGAGAAACCTTCAGCAGGAGTATAAGTTATACTGCCATCATCTTCTAATACTACCGTACCAGCGGTATCGTCGCTGTTAACAGAACTTAATTCGGCATTATCTATCAAATTATCGTTAGATAAATGATTGTTAATGCGAAGTTCACTTCCTTCATTGGTCTCATAGGAATCATCTTCGGCAACAGGAGAACCGGCATCTCCAACAGCAATAGTAACTACTGCCGAAGCACAACGATCCTGGCTTCCAGGCACACACAAATCATAGGAAAAACTGTCTTCTCCCTGAAAATCTTCTGGTGGGAAATATGAAAAGGTTCCGTCACGATTATCTACAACCTCACCACCTTCGGTAGTTTCAGAATCAAAATCACTGATTCGGGATAGATCTACAATTTCATCATTTTCAAGCAAAAAATCTTTTGCTATTTTTAATTCTTCATTTTCTGAAGTTGACACCGCATCGGCTGTCGCAACAGGATTTTTAGTTTCCGGATTTACTACCGGGCTAACATCGTCGTCACTACTACATCCTGCAAAAAAGAGGATCGTTGAAGCTAAAAAAAGAAACTTTTTCATTTAAAAATTTTAAAAAATTGAAATTTGATAATTATTCTATAAACAAAAACCTCTTACCGGCATTGACCGATAAGAGGTTTATACTTTTATGAAATCTGAAATTTACTCTTCATTATTAAGAACCCAGGTTCCAGATTCATCTTTAATTAGGCTTAAAGACTCGGTAGTATTTGTACCGTTATAAATATCGAAAGTTAACACATACTGCTGACCTACTTCTGCATTTGGTGCAATTTCGTTAAGCAGTGCCTGCATAGCTTCCAATAACATTTCATCACTCCAGTAAGCCGAATTACCTTCTCTTCTATCAAAGTTAGAGTAATTCTCCATACTTTCTACCGGATTTCCGTAATCGTCTTCTAAAGCAGAAGCTATAATTCCATAGTCTGCCCCGCTAAGAGAATATCTAATTGTATTGTCTGGAACCCATTGTGTACCATCATTTCCAAACTGAAGGCTACTTTCTACTACACTTGGAATATAATTAAACTCACCATCTTCAAAAACGAAATTAGCATATTCTCTAGTAGTTTCGCCAGAGTAGAAATCGTAACCAAGGGCTACAAAATCACCATCCTGAGCATAAGGAAATCGGTTTTCTAAGAAAATAGCCAGTTTATAAATAGCTTCATCCTCATCGTCAAAGTTTGGATAACTCTGCCCCATTTCGGTATAATCTTCCTCTTCCAGTATAAGCGGAGTATTCCAACTATTGTTAGTAAAAGCAAATACCTTTGTTTCTTCAATAGTAGATACTGCAGCACTTTCATCTATTACATAAGTGCCATCTTGTAAAATAACAGCCTGTAATTTGGTAGAAACACCGCCGCTATATACATCATAACTTACTTCAAATTTATCTCCATCTACTGCATCAGGAAAATTTTCTTTTAAAACAATATTAAAAGCTTCTAAAATCATATCCATACTCCAGTAGTCATCACTATCCTCATCTATAGCAAAACTGTGATATTGCGCTGCATTTCCTGCAGGATCGGGATATGCTTCAGCTAATTCTGCACCAGCCAGGTCATAATCATCGGTTGTTAGTTCATAAGGAGTTCCTCCTACAGCTACATAGGCATTTCCATTGAACTGAACCGTCATACTTTCGGTCCCTGCACTTCCATTATATATATCGTAGGATACGTTATATTTTTGACCCTCTACGCCGTCTATATTTTCTAAAAGCACCTCATTAATCGCTTCAAGAATCATCTCGCTACTCCAGTACGCATCATTGGTTTCTCTTCTTTCAAAGTTTCCATGCTCCTTAACACTTGATGCCGGATTAGGATAATCATCTTCAAACTCATCTCCAATTAAACTGAAATCTGCATCAGTAAGCATATAAACTTCCTCATCGGCAAGAGTGTTATAAGTTAATTCTACATAATCTCCCTCTTCTGCCTGAGGAAATTGAAATTCAAGAAAATCTACAATATCTACCATTCCTGAAAAATAATTTTCAGTTAATCCAACAGCTTCATAATCTGTTGCTGTAACCACATATTCTTCTACCCTAATTGGGTCATAAACGTTAAAAGTTACATTTACTGAAGAATTTTTTCCCAAAGCAGGATAAAGATCTGATAATAGTGCAGGAATTAATTCGCGTGCATCGTCTTCAGAGTCAAAGCTAGTAAAACTTAAACCAAGATTATCGGTATAGTCTTCTTCTTGCAGGGTATAGTCCATAGACCCCTCAACATTGCTGATTTTCTCATCAATGTCATTATGGATGTCTTCCATAGGCTCGCAACCCGTGATGGCGACCCCTATGAAAAGCATTAAAAGGTAAAAAGTATTTTTCATCTCTATGTTTTTAAAAATTTATTTTCATTCCTACGGTATATGTACGACCAAACCCGTACCATACCGATGCAGTTTCTGCATTAGAGTTAGAGCCATCAAAACCAAAACTTACATACTCGGTATCCAGTATGTTATTTACGTTACCATTTAAAGTAGCTTCAAAACCTCCAAACTCAAATTTATGAGTAAGGCCAGCATCTAACAGTCCGTAGGATGGAATTTCCCAGGGCTCATAATCATCTCCCGAGCTCACGCCAAGTATATCGAATTGAGTATAAAGCTTATCTACATAATTCCAATTAGCACGAATAATCGTTCCAGGAAGTACTTCGTAGTCTCCACCAAGTGCAAAGGTATTTTGCGCACTACCTCCTACAGGAATATCTTTAAGATAAAGATCTATTCCTTCTTCAAGAATTGGGTTTTGTTCTTCATCAAAGATCATTACATCCTGCACGTTACTATCCCATTTCCAGTCTCCAATAGAAGCCATACCGTTAATAGTAAGATTATCTATAGGTTTAAAACTAAAGTCGAATTCAATACCCTGGTGCAAAGCATTTACCCCAAGGATATTAGCCGTATAATTCTCACCCGATTCAGTATCGAAAATAGTTTGTGTGAAAGGTTTATCCTGCCAACTCGTTCTATAAATATTTAAGTTAGCTCTAAATTTTGAGCTTCTAATCCCATACCCAATTTCGGTACTGAATATCTTTTGATTTTCAGCTTCATCATTCACATCATTAACAAAGTTTAGAAAAACCTGGTCAAAGAAAGGTGCTCTTTCAAAATAACCAATATTTGCAAAAACATTGTGTGTGTCGTTAATGTTATAGTTTGCTCCACCTTTTATACTTGGTGCAAAAAAGCTTACCCAATCTGTTTCCTGAAGGTTATCAGAATCCAGGTAATTGAAATAATCAATTCTTTTATATGAAGTATTTGAAGCAGCTCCCGAGATAAATGCAGAAAGATCGTCTTTAGAGTACTCTGCCTGAAGGAATCCACCTTCCCAATGTACCAAGCCATCATTATGATAGTTAATTTTATCTCCTACCTGCGCAACATTTACCGGGTTGTTAGCATTACTATCGTCTAACCAGTAAGTACCACCCAGAAGATTCTTTACTTCCTGGAAATGTTCTCCTTTGTAATACCTAAGATCTATACCGGCTAATAAATCTATATCTTCAGTAATTTCTGTAGTTAAGGTAGAAAGTGCACCATACCAGTTATGGTCGTTTCTTGAGTTATACAGAATAGTTTCAGAACCAAGCGCGCCGTTTGCCACGTTTTCATCTACTACTAAATCTAAATTAAAAGGCTGTAGATATCCATTTCTATATGGAGAATCGATACTTCTTAGGTTAGCAGCCCCATCGTAGCCACCGCCACCACCTGTACCGAAAGATGCGTACAAAGCTGTAGATAATTCAGTTTTATCTGAAATATCCCAGTAGTGGTTTAAAGACATTTGAGGCTTGTGGTAAAAGTTATCTTGTACGTGAGTAACCTCACCGTTTAAATAACCCCAATCTCCGTTAAATTTTCTTCCTCTTTCACTTTGGCGAAAAGTTTCAATTAAATGAGAAGTTTCTCTTTGCCCATGTTCTTGGGGTGCTCCAAAAGCTGTAAAAGATAATTCATGATCTTCATTAAATTTCTTTGCAAGGTTTACAAAATAAGAGTAACCTTCAAACTCAGTTCCATCTACGTACCCGTTACCAGTAGTTTTAGATAAAGAAACTGTAGCGGCAAAACCATTATCTAACAACCCTGTAGAAACTGTTCCGCCATATTTTTGATAACCGTCATTACCGGTTGTTGCAAAAATACTTCCTCCCTCTTCGGCATCAGTAGATTTTGTAACAATGTTTATAGTTCCACCAATAGAAGGTACAGCTACTTTAGAAGCTCCAAGACCTCTTTGCACCTGCATAGTTTGAGTAACATCTGAAAGTCCGGCCCAGTTACTCCAGTAAACATTCCCGTTTTCCATGTCGTTTACCGGAACACCGTTAATCATTACCGCAACGTTTTCAGAATCAAAACCTCTTAATCTAAGTTCTGCATCTCCAAATCCACCACCTTGTTTGTGAACAAAAATACCGGGTGTAGATTGTAAGATCTCAGGGAATTCTTTGTTACTTAATTTTAATTCAATTTCCTCTGCTTTAATAGTAGAAACCGCAACCGGTGTTTTTCTATCTATCGCCAGAGAAAAACTTGTTATTACAATTTCTTCCAAAGCACCTGCATCAGCATTAAGGATTATTTCACCTAAATTCTGCGTACCATTGGTAAGGTTAAAATCTAAAGTTTTTGTAGTGTACCCAACGAAGCTAACTTTTACTTTTCCTGAATTTGAATCTACATTCAAAGAAAAATTTCCATCAAAGTCGGTGGTAGTTCCATTGTTTGTTCCCTCTACCATTACGGTTGCACCGGGCAGGGGACCATCCATTTCAGAATCGATTACCGTTCCGGTAAGAGTTCCTTGAGCAAAAATTGTGGCCGAAGTTAAAACCAAGGCCAGGAGTAATAATTTCCTCATGCTTAAAATTTGTTTGTTTTGAGTTTAAATTTCGATGCAAAAAAAGCTAAATACTCACAGGCCAGTATCACTGGAATGTTAAGAAATTAACTTTAACATCTGTTCCGCCGCAAAACTAAAACAAAATTTTAACTAATTGATTTGTTGAGGCCTATTGATCTCAACATTTTGTTAACAAAATTAGAATTATTACTTTAAAAAGAAGGTTAATAGATTTTTAGTAGAAGAATCATGAGAATCTGGAGATTTGCTTTCGATTTCCGCAAGAATTTTACTTGCAAGTTGCTTTCCTAATTCCACACCCCACTGGTCATAGCTAAAAATATTCCAAATTACACCCTGCACAAAGATCTTATGCTCGTACATCGCGATAAGTTTTCCTAAACTTTCAGGAGTAAGTTTATCTATAAGCAATGTGTTGGTTGGTTTATTCCCATCAAATTCTTTAAATGGTAATAACTTTTCTACCGCATCTTTGGATAATCCCTGGGCTTCGAGTTCCTGTTTTACTTCGACTTTAGATTTCCCCTGAAGTAAGGCCTCGGTTTGTGCAAAGAAATTAGCCATTAATTTATTGTGGTGATCTTCATTTTGGTGCAGGGATTTTTTAAATCCTATAAAATCTGCAGGAATCAGTTTAGTGCCCTGGTGAATTAATTGAAAGAAAGCATGCTGGGAGTTGGTTCCTGGCTCACCCCAAATTAGAGTTCCAGTTTGGTAATCAACTTTTTTACCGTTTCTGTCTACACTTTTACCATTACTCTCCATAATTGCCTGCTGCAAATATGCGGGAAGCCTGTGTAAATATTGTGTATAAGGAATTACCGCTTCACTTTCTGCTTTATAAAAATTGTTGTACCAAATGCTTAGCATAGCTAATTGTACAGGAATATTTTCTTTAAAATCTGAAGTTTTAAAATGTTGGTCCATCATATGGGCACCATTCAATAAAGCTTCAAAGTTATTATAACCTACTGCCAGGCTTATAGAAAGTCCAACCGCACTCCATAAAGAAAAACGACCGCCAACCCAATCCCACATAGGAAATACATTTTCTATAGCGATCCCAAATTCTTCAACATTTTTTAAATTGCTGGAAACTGCCGCAAAATGTTCAGCAACTGCTTCCTGCGGAGCAGTTTTTCTAAACCAATTTCTAATTGTGGTAGCATTAGAAAGAGTTTCCTGGGTAGTAAAGGTTTTTGAAACTACAAGAAATAAAGTAGTTTCAGGATTTAAATTTTTTAAGATTTCGTTTACGTGATCCCCATCTACATTAGAAACATAATGAACTTTAAGATGGTTTTGATAAAACTGAAGCGATTCTGTGATCATCACCGGACCAAGGTCTGAACCTCCAATCCCAATATTTACAACATCGGTAAATGCTTTCCCGGTAAAACCTTTTTTCTCGCCGCTAATAATTTTTTCAGAAAATTTCCTGATCTTTTCTTTTACTTCCTGCACTTCAGGCACTACGTTTTCACCATCCAGGGTAATTTCAGACCCAGCAGGAGCTCTTAATGCCGTGTGTAAGACTGCGCGATTTTCGGTTTTGTTAATCGCATCTCCATTAAAATATGAGTCTATTGCCGATTGCAGCTCACATTCTTTAGCCAGCTCAAGAAGTAAATCGCGAGTTTCGTTAGTTATTCGGTTTTTGCTGTAATCCAGGTAAAAATCCTCCCAGGCAATGGTAAATGCAGAAGCCCTTTCAGTATCCTTTTCAAATAGCTCTTTTAACTGCAGTTGCTGCACTTCGTTAAAATGCTTTTCTAATTTTTTCCAGGCTGTTGTTTGGGTTGGATTTATATTTTTCATTTAAATTTTTCTTTTCCTGGCCTTGGCCTAAAACTTTTAATTTTTATTTAAAATGAGTGATTTAAGATTGAACCAATCTTTTCACTCTAATATTAAGGATGTTCCTATTGGAACCTATTTTTTATATTCTTTATAAGGAATTTTATCCAGCGAAGTTTTTAAATCTTCTATGGCGGCAAAATACTGTTCCTTATGCTCGGGCTCTATATGTTTTGCAGTGGGTAAATTTTGGCGATAAGGATCTACCTGTTTCCCGTGAACCCAGAAGCGATAGCACACATGCGGACCTGTAGCAAGACCGGTACTCCCCACATAACCAATAACATCGCCTTGTTTTACTCTTTGGCCACTACGCACATTTCGTTTACTCATATGCAAATACTGCGTGGTATACTTACCGTTATGCCTCACTTTTACATAATTCCCGTTTCCGGAAGTATAACTGGAAGCGATTACCGTTCCATCGGCAGTGCTTACAATTGGCGTTCCATGGGCCGCAGCATAATCTGTTCCCAGGTGCGCTTTCCATCGTTTTTGAACCGGGTGAAATCTTCTTTTAGTATATCTGGAAGAAATTCGGCTATAATTTAATGGTGCTTTTAAAAAGAAGCTTTGTAGTGCCTTTGCTTCTTCATCATAAAAACTGGGTTGCCCGGTTAGTGAATCGGTTTCGTATTCAAATGCATAAAAAGGTTTATCACCGTGTTTAAAAACTGCGGCTTCAACATTTTCAATCCCCACAAAAATGGTATCATCAATATATTTTTCAGAATAAATCATTTTAAACTGATCGCCTTTCTGAAGTTTAAAAAAGTCTATACTCCACTGGTAAATATCTGAAAGTTCATAAACCAATAGATTACTTAAACCCTGCGCCTGAACGGCTTCTGAAAGGGAAGATGTAATTACTCCAGACACTTCTCTTCTCTTTACACTTACCGGCTTCTTTTTTCGCTCTACACTAATGCTATCACCAATTCCCAGCACTGTATAATTAACCCTGTCATGTTGATAAATGAAAAATTGTGGGGTATTAGCAGAATCTTTGGCTTTAAGAATTTTATATTTTTTCCCGGCAGTAATTCTAGCGGAATTAAAGGTGTCCTTTACTTTTTCTGAAATCTGGTAAATCCTGCCGCGATCTACCCCGTGTTGATCTAGAATATAGCCAAAACTATCTCCAGATTCCACAGTGCCATTTACAACTTCGAAATTATCCAGGATAAACCCGAATTCTTTCTCAACAGGTTTAGGCACTTTCTTTTCTACCTTTTCTTCATTAAGGGCGGTTTCTTTTGCGTCATCTTCACAGGCTGTGAAAGCCAACATCAATACCAGTAGGAAACTTATTTTCTTCAATTTTTTAGCAATTTTCTTTCTGTGTGTTAAACATATGGTTCACCCATTCTTTGCCCCAATCTTCTAATTCTTCTTCACTCCATAAATAAGGAAAAAAACTAACTCTCTGAAATCCCGACGGCAAAAATTCTTTCCAATTTGTGCCTCCGGTAGCAGCAATAGTTTCTTTATCCTTATTTAAATATCTGTAAGCAGCACCCATATGCATAAGGGGCCAATTTATATTTACATTGGCGTCAAAATTACGTAATGCTTCTTTTAATCCCTTATTATTTTTAACCGAATCTGGAAGTTGTTGATATTTATGGTAAAGGGTTCTCCCCTTATATTCTGAAGCTATTCTAAGAAAACGCGCAGTATAGCGTTTCTCAAACTGTTTTAAGGTTAAGGTTTTCTCCCCCGTTTTTAAATCGATACCACCTTTTTTCCAGTAAATATTTTCGTACAAATCTTCTAAACTACTTTCTTTAGAAAATTGTTCTCTAATTTTAAATGAAACCAAATTCTCTAAAGGAGTAGAATAGAGCTCTATCATTCTAAACTGTGCAGATTGAAATCCGCTGGCAGGCAACAAAGACATTCTAAATTTAAGAAACTGCTCTCTTTCCATTCCTTTAATCATTACATCAAAAGAATCGGTTAGAATCCTGAAATAACGATTTAAACGATTGTATTTTTCAATTAAAAAACCGGCATCTGGAGCTTCAGCCTCAATTATTTGCTTCTGCTCATGGATAATGAGCTTAAAATAAAGTTCGGTAATTTGATGGTAAGAAATAAAGATTTTTTCGTCTGGAAAATGGGTTAAGGTTTTTTGCAGACTTAACAAAGTGTCTATACTTAAATAATCCCAATACGTAAGGTACCTATCATATAAAAGTCCATCTAAATAGGAAGCCAAATCCTGACCTGAATTTTTAAACTTTTCCTCTAATGCAAAAATACGTTCTGCAATTTCCGGCTTAATTTCCATGTATTATTCCATAATTATTTTAAACGGATGCTTTAGGCCTTTATATTCATCTAAATCGGCATCTAAAGATCCAACTGCGAGATTTGCTTCAATTTTAATAGGCAGTTTATTAGCATCGTCACTAACCCAAAAAGTAAGACTTTCTTTTTCTTTAAAAACCCTGCCGGCCATAACATACGGCCTGAATTTTAAAGTAGCCACCTTACCAAACTTGGTTTTTATAACCTCCCGGCCTAAAAATTTTAGTTTAAAATCCATGTTCTCATCATCTATAAATAGATTGAGGCGCATTTCATCTCCAGGGCGAAGTTCGTCGTTTTTAATATTGTTGCGAATATAATAAAATGCCGATAACATATCGTGAACATTCGGCTTGGTCGTATAGGTATGATTTTCGTTGCGTTTTTTATCAAAAACGAATGCCTTATTATCGCTATGATCAAAGTCTATTTCCAGGTCTTTGGTATAACCCCCTTCATCTATTTTTCTAATAAATTTATAAGGTTTCCCGTCTTGTTTATCTATATAAGTTTGATAATTATCATCTACCTTAAAAAACCAGTGCAGTAATCCGGTAGATTTCCCTTTCCCTTCAATATGATAAACCGGTTTGCCTTTTATATTGGTTTCATCTACCTCTAAAGTGGCGAAACTTGCATTAAAAGGGCCATAATGTATACGGAATTTAAACCATTCGCCCGCGCCAAATGCCTTTTGAGATTGAGCCTGAAGTGCGAAGCCGGTTAAAAGTAGAAGGAATATTGTAAATATACTTTTTTTCATACCAAATTTTTAAATACTGATTTACAGAGTGCTTGGGCTATGGATATTTACAATTTCTATTCCAAATGTATTAAAACAAAAAACCCCATCAAATTAATGACGGGGTTTTTGTCTTATTAACCAACTAAAACTTAAATTATGAAAAATTAAATACATTATTGGTAACCACTCCAAAAATGCGAGCGCAAAAGTCAGTATTTAATAGAGTTATAGCAACCATAAAATTGAGTTTAACACAAAATTTTTCAGTAATTTAATTTTTTAACTATAAACTTTAGTTAATTAAGTTATTTTAAAATTTATTGCAAGGTTCCTCGCAAATCCTGTTCTCTCTCAATAGCTTCAAAAAGTGCTTTAAAGTTCCCTTTTCCAAAAGATTGGGCTCCTTTTCGCTGAATTATCTCGAAAAACATTGTTGGACGGTCTAAAACCGGTTTGGTAAATATCTGCAAAAGGTAACCTTCATCGTCACGATCTACCAATACCCCAAGTTCTTTTAATGGTTCTAGATCTTCATCTATTTTCCCTACTCTATCTAATAAAGTGTCATAATAAGTTTCGGGAACATACAGGAATTCTACCCCGCGATCCCTAAGTTGAGTTACGGTTTCAATAATATTATCTGTAGCCAGCGCAATATGCTGCACTCCTGCACCATTATAAAAATCTATATATTCTTCTATCTGCGATTTTTTCTTTCCTTCTGCAGGTTCGTTAATTGGGAATTTAATCCTACCATTCCCATTACTCATTACCTTACTCATTAAAGCCGTATAATCTGTAGAAATATCTTTATCATCAAAAGACACCATTTGTGCGAAGCCCATTACTTTAGCATAGAAATCTACCCATTTGTTCATCTCGTTCCAGCCTACATTTCCCACCATATGGTCTATGTATTTTAGGCCTGTATCTTCTGCCTGCACTTTAGTAGCATAGGTTTTATAACCGGGAAGAAATGGACCTTCGTAATCTTTTCGTTCTACGAACAAGTGAATGGTTTCCCCGTAAGTATGAATTCCTGAAATCACAGCTTTCCCGTGTTCGTCTTCCATTTCATAAGGTGCCACATAAGATTTAGCACCTCTTTTCGTGGTTTCTTCATAACTTTTCCTGGCATCGTCTACCCAAAGTGCCACCATTTTCACACCATCTCCGTGCTTATTAATGTGGGCATTAATATCACCTTCCGGCTGAAGCGGGGAAGTAAGTACAATTCTAATTTTTCCCTGTTGAAGCACATAAGAAACACTGTCTTTTCTACCTGTTTCCAAACCAGAATAAGCCACAGGCTGGAAACCCCAGGCATGTTGGTAGTAATAAGCTGCCTGCTTGGCGTTACCTACGTAAAGTTCAACAAAATCGGTTCCCAGGATAGGAAGAAAATCTTCAGCATCCTGCATTACCTTTTCTAATTTAAGTGATGTATTATCAGTACTCATTTTTATATTTTTTATTGCTAATATTTTTAATTATAAATCTTAATGATTTTCATCCAACCAGGATTTATGGTAGGTTTCATCGGCAATTTCCATTGCATCTTCGGTAAGCATTAATGGCTTGAAAGTATCTACCATAACCGCTAATTCCTCGGTTTCTACCTGGCCAATGCTTCGTTCTACGGCTCCCGGGTGCGGCCCGTGCGGAATTCCCGCCGGGTGCAACGAAATATGTCCGGCTTCAATATCGTTTCTACTCATAAAATCACCATCTACGTAATACAATACCTCATCACTATCTATATTACTGTGACTATATGGCGCCGGAATACTTTCTGGATGATAATCGTATTTACGCGGACAGAAACTGCACACCACAAAAGCATCGGTCTCAAAAGTTTGATGCACCGGTGGTGGTTGGTGAATTCTTCCCGTTATAGGCTCAAAATCGTGAATTGAAAAAGCATACGGATAGTTATAGCCATCATAACCTACTACATCAAATGGATGCGTAGCGTAAACCATATCGAATATTTCGCCCTGCTTTTTAATTTTAATTAAAAAATCTCCTTTTTCGTCATTGGTTTCTAATTCGTGCGGTTGTCTTAGATCCCGCTCGCAAAATGGAGAATGCTCTAGCAATTGCCCAAACCAGTTTCTGTAGCGTTTAGGCGTATAAATTGGCCTTCTTGATTCTACAATAAATAAGCGATTGTCTTCATCGTCAAAATCAATTTTATAAATAGTTCCTCGCGGAATTAATAAATAATCGCCGTATTTAAAATCAAGATTTCCAAGATGTGTTCTTAATTTTCCGCTTCCTTTATGGATAAAAAGCAATTCATCTGAATCTGAATTCTTATAGAAATAATCATCTGTAGAACCTTGTGGAGAAGCCAGGGTGATATCTACATCACTATTGGTTAAAACCACTTTTCGGCTTTCAAGATAATCGGGATTCGGTTTTACCTGAAAACCTTTAAAACGATAAGATTTTATATTGTTTTCTGAAGCTATTTTTGGTTTTACACTATAACTTCCTTTAACCTCTTTAACCTGGGTTGGCCGGTGTTCGTGATAGAGATTAGAAGACATCCCGTCAAAACCAATAGTTCCAAAAAGCTGTTCGTAATAAAGGCTGCCATCTGGCTTTTTAAAAACCGTATGGCGTTTATGAGGAATTTTACCGAGTTTATGATAAAAAGGCATAATCTGATATTTTTAATTCAACCCCCAATTTCCAAAAGAATATTGAGAATTTGTTATTTTTTTCAGTGTTATTTTACTTTAAAACAAATATCGGGAATTTTTAAGGAAACATTCTTAAAACATCTCTAAAAACCTGTAGCAAAAAAGCAAACTTCTGGAGGAAATTAGCATCAGAAAATGTAGGTGATTATTTAAAAAATAGAATTTTTTTTTGAATATCCTAAAACCAGAAACCAAGGCTAAAAAACCATTGGCTGGATTTAATTTCGGGAGAATAGGTATATTTTACCTCTAACGGACCTATAAAAGTATCTATGCCGTAACCAAGGGCATAGCCGGTAAAATCTGGCATGGTAAACCAATCTCCAGAAGAATATAATTTATTGCCCACATTGGCAATATTCGCACTTGCAATCACATGATTTTTTCTGAAAATTTCATAATCAAATTCCACGAGTCCTTTTATGTAACTATCTCCCGAAAGACTAATAAAATCGTAGCCGTAAAATGGAACAAAATTATTGATTAGGTTATTTCCATATCCTCCCAAAAAGAAATCCAGCGTGTTTACACCGTCGTTTCCTATTTTAAATCCAGCTTCAGTTACAATTCGGGTAGAAAATCTATTGATGGGAGAAAAAGCATAACCTAAAGTTCCTTTTGCGATAGAAAATTCAGAAAAATCATTATTAAAATCTGAAGAAAACAAGTAAAGATGAAAATTCCCATCAAAATAAACACCGCGCGAAGGGAAGTATTTGTTATCGTAAGAATCGTATTTTAAATAACCAAAAGCACTGTAATAATGGCTGTTTTCAAAAAGGCGGGTATCGCTTATTTCAGGATTGGGATTATTTAAAGTTTCAGAAGCAATTTTTAAAAATTTATGTTCGGCTCCCAGTCCGAATGAAAAAACCTGCTTAAATAAAGTTTCCGCATAAAATTGGTTGGTAAAATCGCGGTAATCTATATCTATCCTGTTTACCCCAATATCCTGCAATTCGGCATTTTCACTGGCAAAATCAAAAGAAACCGGATAATCAAAATTATTATATCGTGATTTAACACCAATACTCCAGTAAAAACCTTTATCTATATAATAGTCAAAATTATACCTAAATTGATCTCCCACCACCACATCTAAAGAAGTTACATCGTTAGTAAATAACAAACTTTTATGAGTAAAATTAATAAGGGCACCAATTTGGTAAAGTTCATCATAATGCACTCCCAATCTTAGCAGGCTCTTATTTTTACTTTCCTCTATTTGCAGACTTAAAGTGTAAAGTTGGTCGTCGTTATTAGGAATTAACCTATAATTAATTCGGTTAAAATTCCCGGTAGCAGATAGGTTATTTATCCCTTCGTTGAGCTCTTTAAAGGTGAAATCTGTAAAGTAATTCAATCTTAATTTTCCCAGAATATAAGACCGCGGATAATTATTATTACCCTCTAAAGTAAGCGTACTTATTTGCAAAGTATCCATCTCTGGAATTACAATATTGCGCGGACCCGTGCTTTGGCGTGCAGCCAGCTTTTCCAGATCATCTTTTCTTTTTAGCGAAGCCACCCTTCCCGAATCTATAATTGCCTCTCCTTTCTCAAAAGACAATACTGAAAATGGACTAATATCTGGTTTGATATAAATATCGGTTTTAGGAATTTTTTCCTTCATATCACTAATTGTCCGGAAATTGCTTATTTGAGCAAGAATATCAAAAACATTGCGCAAATCGTCTTTATTTACCAGGCTATCCTGCACATCTACGCCAATAATCACTTCAGCACCCCTTTTTCTAAGTTCTTCTACGGGATAATTATTGGCAACCCCACCATCGGTTAGCAACCGTCCATTTAAACTTACAGGACTAAAAATAGAAGGGATTGCGCCACTGGCAGAAACCGCCTGCGCAAAAGAGCCTTCGTCTAATATCACTTCTTCCCCGGTTTCCACATCGGCAGCAACACAAAAAAACGGAATAGGTAATTCTTCAAAATCATCTACATTTCCCAAATGCATGGTAAGCTGGGACATTAAATTATAGATATTTTGCCCCCTGGAAAGTCCTGCGGGAAAACCTATTTTAAAATCATCAAAAGGCAGGCTAATGGCATATTTTTCGGCATCTTCCTTTTCGTAAAAAGATTTTGCGCTACGCGGAATATTATCCTGAATTAAAATATTAAAATTAGTCTCGTGAAAAATTGAATCTAACTCGTGTGCCGTATAACCTGAAGCATACAAACCGCCAATAATTGCGCCCATACTGCTGCCCCCAATATAATCTATTCTAATCCCGGCTTCTTCAATCACTTTTAACGCACCAATGTGAGCCAGGCCTTTTGCACCACCACCACTTAAAACCAGCCCAACTTTTAAATCTTCCTGCTCCTGGGAAATTCCCGGAAGCATTACAAACAGAAAAAGTAAAAGCAGTAGTTTTTTCATTTGTAATTTATATTGCGCAAAATGCTGTTTTAATTTTTCTCTTGATAATGATTGAAAATTATTCCCGCTTTAGAAACTCCAATAACCTCGGCGAGTTCTTTTTCTGAAGCTTCTTTTATTCGTTTTACCGATCTAAATTGTTTAAATAATTCTACCACGGTTTTTTCTCCAATGCCGGTAATCTCTTCCAACTCTGTATTTAACGCAGTTTTACTCCTTTTGTTACGATGAAAAGTAATTCCAAACCTATGCGCCTCATTCCTAAGCTGCTGAATAATTTTTAAAGTTTCAGACTTTTTATCTAAATAAAGCGGAATGGTATCTCCCGGATAAAAAATCTCTTCCAGGCGTTTTGCAATTCCTATAATGGCTATTTTTCCTCGTAAATCCAAAGCTTCCAATGCTTTTACACCTGAAGAAAGCTGGCCTTTTCCCCCATCTACAATGATGAGTTGCGGCAAATCTTCACCCTCATTAAGCAAACGTTTGTAGCGCCTAAAAACCACTTCTTCCATAGAAGCGAAATCATCTGGGCCTTCCACGGTTTTGATATTAAATTTACGATAATCTTTTTTGCTGGGTTTGCCGTTTTTAAAAACCACACAAGCCGCCACGGGATTTGTTCCCTGGATATTAGAATTATCAAAACACTCTATATGTCTTGGTTCTACATTTAACCGAAGGTCTTCTTTCATTTGTGCCATAATTCGTTTTACGTGGCGGTCTGGATCTACAATTTTCATTTGCTTAAAACGTTCCTGGCGGTAATATTTGGCATTTCTAAGCGATAAATCTACAATCTTCTTTTTATCGCCTAGTTTTGGAATAGTTACTTTCACTTCTTCGCCGGCATCAACCTTAAAGGGCACATATATTTCTTTAGAATTTGAACTAAAGCGCTGCCGAATTTCGGTAATTGCCAGTTCCAGTAATTCTTCATCGGTTTCATCCAGCTTTTTCTTCATTTCTATGGTATGCGACCTAATAATCGCACCGTGGGAAAGCTGGAGAAAATTTACATATCCATAGCCTTCATCTGAAACTATAGAAAACACATCAACATTGGTAATTTTTGGATTAACCACTGTAGATTTAGACTGGTAATTTTCCAGTACATCAATCTTATTTTTTATACGCTGTGCATCTTCAAACTCCATTTTCTCAGCGTGCAACTTCATTTGCTCTCTAAATTGCTGTAAAGAATCTTTAAAATTTCCTTTTACAATTTGCCGAATCGCTTCAATATTACTGTTGTATTCTGCCTCAGGCTGTTTTGCTTCACAAGGGCCTTTACAGTTTCCTAAATGATATTCCAGGCAAACCTTGTATTTCCCGTTCCTTATTTTTTCTTCTGAAAGATCATAATTACAGGTTCTAAGCTTGTAAAGCCCTTTTATTAGATCAAGCAGCGTATTTACCGTTTTAAAACTTGTAAAAGGCCCATAATATTCGCTACCGTCTTTTATTAATTTCCGGGTAGGAAAAACTCTTGGAAAACGTTCATTTTTGATGCAAATCCACGGATAGGTTTTATCATCTTTAAGCATCACGTTAAACCGCGGCTGATGCTTTTTTATAAGATTATTTTCTAAAAGTAAAGCATCGGTTTCAGATTCTACAACAATGTGCTTTATCTCCTTTATCTTTTTTACCATCACGCCAATTCTATGACTGTCGTGGCGTTTGGTAAAATAGGAAGTCACCCTTTTTTTAAGGTTTTTGGCTTTCCCTACATATAAAATTTTCCCGTTTTTATCGTAATACTGGTACACCCCGGGACTATTGGGAAGAGTTTTTAATTGTACTTCTAAAGCTGGCGTTTCCATTTCCCCAAAGGTAGAATTTATTATGCGTAGCAGTAAAAATTGATAGCGCCAGTAAATGTTAAATTTATATTAATTTGAAGGTCAAAATTCCGTTCCTCAGCTTAGCTATGGGCTTGACGTTCATTAAATTTTATAATTTCTATAAAAAAATTAGATGTGTATTTTACTACCTTGCGGTATGGAGAAAACAGTAATTGGGCGTTTTGATAAAGCAGATTTCCCGGCACTGCATTTAAATGATATAGCTATTAAAATTGATACCGGTGCTTATACTTCATCTATACACTGTGAAAATATTGTTGAAAAAGATGGGGTTTTAGAATGCACTTTTCTGGATGAAGAACATCCTTTGTACAACGGAAAAAAATTTACTTTTACAGATTATGATATCGTTTTTGTGCGTAGCAGTAACGGAATTATTCAAAAAAGATATCAGGTAATATCCACTATTAAAATTTTTAATAAGGTCTATAAAATTTCCCTTTCTTTGTCCTCCCGACAGGAAATGAGGTTTCCGGTGCTAATTGGCCGAAAATTCCTTACCAAAAAATTTATCGTGGACACCGAATTAACTGACGTTTCTTACAATTTTAAACAAAAATGAAAATAAAAATTCTTTCGCGTAATAGCCATTTATATTCTACAAAACGTCTTGTAGAAGCTGCTACAAAACGCAAGCACGAAGTAGAAGTTATAGATCCTCTAAAGTGTGACATTGTTATTGAGAAGCGTAAACCTAATATTTACTACAAAGGTGGCTATATAGAAGGTGTAGATGCAGTAATTCCAAGAATTGGAGCTTCGGTAACATTTTATGGTACCGCGGTGGTAAGACAGTTTGAGATGATGGGCGCGTTCACCACTACAGAATCTGAATCTTTGGTAAGAAGCCGTGATAAACTGAGAAGTTTACAAGTACTTTCCCGTGCAAAAATTGGACTGCCAAAAACAGTTTTCACTAACTATTCCAGGGATGTATCTGGTGTTATAAAACAAGTTGGCGGCACACCTTTAGTTATAAAACTATTAGAAGGAACCCAGGGCGTTGGTGTTGTTTTAGCTGAAACTAATAACGCCGCAGAATCGGTAATTGAAGCTTTTAACGGTTTACAAGCCAGGGTAATTGTTCAGGAATTTATTGAAGAAGCTAAAGGTGGAGACATTAGGGCTTTTGTGGTAGACGGTCACGTAGTTGGCGCCATGAAAAGACAGGGTAAAGAAGGAGAATTTAGATCTAATCTTCACCGCGGCGGCAGCGCAGAAGTTGTTGAACTTACCGACGAAGAAGAAATTGCAGCCGTTAAAGCCACCAAAGCAATGGGGCTTGGGGTTGCCGGGGTAGATATGCTACAAAGTGCCCGCGGGCCACTAATTCTTGAGGTAAATTCTTCTCCGGGCTTAGAAGGTATTGAGAAAGCTACCGGTAAAGATATTGCCAAATCCATAATAAGATATATTGAAAGGAACGTTTAGCCTATGGCAAAAATAACCAGTGACAATGTTCTGGAAATCCTGGGAGAAAAGGTAAAGCCGGGAAAAAGCGCCACTATTAATTTTAATATGGCCAAACTTTACACCACTACCTCGGTGGAGGTACCGGTAATTATTGAACGTTCTAAAAAGCCTGGTCCCGTTGTTTTAATAACTGCAGGAATTCACGGCGATGAAATTAACGGGGTAGAAATTGTTCGGCAAATTATCTCCAAAGGAATCAATAGGCCTCAAAAAGGAACCGTTATTTGTATTCCCGTGGTGAATATTTTTGGATTTCTGAACTTACGCCGGGAATTTCCCGATGGTCGTGACCTCAACCGAATGTTTCCGGGAACCAAACACGGTTCATTGGCCAGCAGGTTTGCATTTCAGTTTGTAAAGAAAATATTACCACTTGCAAATTTCTGTTTAGACTTTCACACTGGTGGCGCCAGCAGGTTTAATGCCCCACAAATAAGGGTGAAACGAGGCGATGAACAAAGTCTTAAATACGCACGTATTTTTAGCGCTCCTTTTACTATACATTCAAAAACCATTACAAAATCTTATCGTGAAACCTGTGCTAAGAAAGGAATTCCGGTGTTACTTTTTGAAGGCGGAAAATCTCAGGACAGCAATAAAGATATCGCCAAACACGGGGTAGAAGGCGCCATGCGAATTTTGAGCTTTTTAGAAATGCTAAATCCAAATTTTGAATATCCAGATGCGATTACCGAAACCGTAGTGATTGAAAATACCAACTGGATGCGCGCTAAATACAGCGGTTTGCTTCACATAAAAATTCCTTGTGGTAAACACGTAGAAAAAGGGGAATACATTGGTACTATTACCGATCCTTATGGGAAATTCAGGCATAAAATTAAGGCGGTAAATACCGGCTATGTAATTAATATTAACGAATCTCCCATTGTTTACCAGGGAGATGCTATTTTTCATATTTCAGCACCACCAAAAGATGAATAAAGCCGAATTACGAAAAAAATACAAAGCATTACGTTTAGAGCTTTCCGAAGAAAAAATAGAAGCGCTTAGCCTTGAAATTGCCAATCAATTACTTCAACTACCCGTTTGGGAAAAAGAATTTTACCATCTTTTTCTAAGTATTGCGGAACAAAAAGAAATCGATACCGAAAATATCTTACATATTCTCCAGGGAAAAGACAAGAACGTAGTGCTGTCTAAAACCGATGTGAAAAAACATAAACTGGAACATTTTTTACTTACCGATAGCAGCGTTATAAAAAAGAACCGCTGGAATATTCCAGAGCCCGAGGGTGGTATTCCAATCGCTCCAGCCCAAATAGATGTGGTTTTTGTACCGCTTCTCGCATTTGACGAAAACGGCCACCGTATAGGCTACGGCAAAGGTTTTTACGATAACTTTTTAAGTGAATGTAAGCCTGATGTAATTAAGGTAGGACTTTCATTCTTCGAAGCAGAGCCGGCATTTAAAGAAGTTTTTAGCAGCGATATTCCATTGGATTATTGTGTTACACCGGGTAAAATATATAGCTTTAAAAATTAGGGAATTAGGAAGTATTCTGTTATTTTTAACAAAACTTTCGCCCCTTTAATGCTAAACGACCTTCAATTAAACAGCATTCTTGAAGATTTTGATATCGCCTACTGGAAGATCAATCTTCTCAACAAAGAGGTGAGCTGGTCCGAACATTTTGATACACTTGTGGGGAATCCCATTTTTTCTGAATCTCATTTTGAATATTTTTTAAAGGAAATTCTGCACCAGGATTATCGCTACGATTTCAGACTTTATTTTGATAAACTTACCGAAGAAAATGAAGCTTTTAGCATAGAGCTTAAACTGAAACTTAATAATGGTAAATATCGCTGGTTCGAATGCCGAAACTTAAAGAATAAAGAAAATAATAAGGAAACCGCAGTACTTCTTTTTGTAAACATTCATCAAAATAAACGCGACCAATATACTATTGAAGAAAACTTCTTTTATTATCACGAAACCGCACAAATGACCAATACCGGGGGTTGGTATATAGACACCCAGAACAAGAATATTTATTGGGATAATGTGACAAAAAAGATAATTGGATGCCCCCTGGATTATCAACCACCCTACAATGAACATTTAAGATTTTATGCGCCCGAGGAACATCAGGAAGTAACTTCAGCATTTGATAAATGTGAGAAATATGGAATTCCGTTTAAGGTTGAACTAAAAATGCGGAATCTCTATAACAAAGATTTCTGGGTTCGCGCCACCGGAAAACCCGTTTATAACGAAGACCAGGATATTATTGGAATTCGGGGTGTTTTTCAGGATATAAACGATCAGAAAATAAACGAATTGAATTTACAGAATTCTCTAGACCTTGTTGCTACCCAAAATTCCCGTTTATTCAATTTTGCACATATTGTCTCCCACCACCTACGCTCCCATAGCAGTAACCTGTGTCTAATTGTTGAATTACTAAAAGACGCCAAAACCGATAAAGATAAAATTGAATTAATTCCTAATGTAGCCGATATTTCTGAAAATCTGGATTTAGCTATAAATGAGCTTAATGAAATTGTAAATAAACAAACGGTTTTAGGAAAAGAACGCCGAATTGTTTCTTTCGAAAAAGCCCTAAGTGGGGTAATGGCTTCAACTTCTTCATTAATTAATCGGGAAAATGCAAAAATCGTAGCTGAATTTCACGCCCTAAAAGAAATTAGCTATATACCTGAATATCTTGAAAGTATTTTACTAAATTTAATTACAAATGCCATTAAATATAAACATCCGGGTAGAAAACCGGTAATTTATATTCAAACCTATTTGAAGAATGAAACTCCTTTTTTGGAGGTTAGTGATAATGGTTTGGGCATTGACCTGGATCAATATGGTGACAAGATGTTTGGGATGTATAAAACCTTTCATGAGAACCTGGATTCCCGTGGTATTGGCCTTTTTATTACAAAAAATCAAGTGGAAACACTTGGGGGTACAATCTCGGTAACCAGCACTGTAGATGTAGGCACTACATTTAAAATTAAATTTTAAAAAATTAAACTAATTCTCATGGGGCAAAAAGTAGAATTGGCGTGTATTATTGACGATGATAAGATATACGTTAACCTGGTTAAGAAGATTATTGAAATTAAAAAACTTTCTAACAATCTTCTCATTTTTAAAAACGGTATGGAAGCTTTAGATCATTTTAAGTTGATTCTTGAAAACGCTACCGAAGATAGACTTCCCGATATTATTTTCCTGGATATCAATATGCCTGTTATGGATGGCTGGGAGTTTCTAAATGAATTTATTAAAATTAAGAATAACTTTGAGAAGAAGATCACACTTTATGTGGTAAGTTCTTCAATAGATCCGCGAGATTTGGAACGCGCAAAATCTATTAATTTGGTGACCGATTATCTAATTAAGCCAATAGAATTAAAGAAATTCGAAAAGATTTTTGATAGAAACGGAAACGCAGCCGCTTAGTTAGTTACTTGCTTTAGCCTCTTCCTCTTCTTTTGGAAAAGCTCGTTTATTAAAAAGCAGCAGTAAAATTACGCCCGCACTAATTGCGGTATCGGCTATATTGAATACCGGTTCAAAGAATGTGAAGTAATTTCCGCCCCAGAAAGGAATCCATTCGGGCAAATTGCCCTGCCATAATGGGAAGTAAAGCATATCTACCACCTTACCGTGAAATAAGGTACCATAGCCACCTTCTGCCGGCATAAATTCGGCTACCTGCCCATAGCTGCCATTAAAAACAATTCCGTAGAAAACAGAGTCTATAATATTCCCAAAAGCTCCTGCGAAAATTAAAGCTATTGCGGTGATTAAGATTCTTGAACCATTTTTTCTAACCGAATCCCACAACCAGTAACCAATACCAACAATGGCCACCAATCTAAAAAGCGTAAGGAAAAGTTTTCCGTATTCTCCCGGGATCTTGGTTCCCCAGGCCATTCCTTCATTTTCTACAAATAAAATTCTGAACCAATCAAAAACCGGTACTTCTTCGCCAAGCGAAAAATTTGTTTTGATATAAAATTTTGAAATTTGGTCTATTAAAAGAACCAAAACGATAATAATACCCGCTTTTTTTAAGGACATGAACTCTGTGGAATTTAAAACGCCGCTAAAATACTAATATTATTTAGTTTTTACCCGGCTAAAAATCAGCTTCTGGGAAGCATTTTTTAAATTTTATAATCTTAAAATAAAAGCGCCCCCAGGCACAAGCAAAGGGGCGCTATAAATTTTGAGTAACAGAAAATATTTATTTCTGCATGTTTTTAGCCTCAATACTTAAAGTAGCGTGTGGCACCAATTTTAAACGCTCTTTAGCGATTAATTTTCCGGTTACACGGCATATTCCGTATGTTTTGTTTTCAATCCTTGTTAAAGCATTTTTTAGGTCGCGGATAAATTTTTCCTGCCTAATAGCTAATTGAGAATTGGCTTCCTTACTCATAGTTTCGCTTCCTTCTTCAAAAGCTTTAAATGTAGGAGCAGTATCATCTGTACCGTTGTTTCCATCATTTTTATAAGCATTTTCGTAAATTTCCAATTGCTCCTGTGCCTTCGCGATTTTGCCTTTAATCAGGGCCTTAAACTCAGCTAATTCGGCATCGCTATACCGTTCTTTTACTTCAGTTGCCATAATTTCTAATGTTTTTTAATAAACATTTTGGTAGTAATATCGTCAAAAGCAACCTCGGCTCCTTCAGTTACCACCTCTGCAAATTCGAGACTTGCAGTTAATGTTTCATTTTTAATATAGGTTATATTTTGGTTAACGGCATCCTCGACAATACCGTCCTTTTGTAGGGTCACATCAATAGTATCGGTAACTTCAAAGCCAGAATCTTTTCTCATATTCTGTATCCTGTTTACCAATTCCCTGGCAATTCCTTCCTTTTTTAATTCTTCAGAGATACTAACGTCTAAAGCTACGGTAATATTACCACTACTTGCCACTAGCCAGCCTTCAATATCCTGGGAAATAATTTCTACTTCTTCAGAAGCTAATTTAACCATTTCTCCGTTAAGATTTATCGCAATATTGCCTTCTCGCTCTATCTTTGAAATATCTTCAGGAGTTAATTTATTTATCTCGTTGACTACCAGCTTCATATCCTTTCCAAATCTTGGGCCAAGAACCTTAAAGTTTGGTTTTATTTGCTTTACAAGTAAGCCTGAAGCATCATCTATAAGCTGAAGTTCTTTTACGTTTACTTCAGATTTTATCAAGTCCTCAACCGCCTGAATTTCTTCACGTTGCTGCTCGTCAAGCACCGGAATCATTACTCTCTGCAACGGTTGTCTTACTTTTATCATCTCCTTTTTTCTAAGCGATAATACCAATGAAGAAATAGTTTGAGCCTTCTCCATTTTTCGCTCTAAAGATTTATCAACAAACTTATCATCATACTTTGAAAATTCAGCCAAATGTACCGATTCAAAGTTTTCTTTTTGTGTACTCTTGTTTAAGTCTTTGTAAAGCCTATCCATAAAGAACGGCGCCACCGGTGCACCCAGTTTGGCCACTTCAACTAAACAGGTATAAAGCGTTTGATATGCTGAAATTTTATCTTGCTGGTAATCGCCTTTCCAGAATCTTCTTCTACTTAAACGCACAAACCAGTTACTAAGGTTTTCCTGAACAAATTCTGAAATTGCCCGGGTTGCCCTGGTGGGTTCATAATCGGCATAAAATTTATCTACTTTCTCAATTAAAGTATGTAATTCTGAAAGGATCCAACGATCTATCTCGGGTCTTTCTTCCAAAGGAATATCATCCTCTTTATAGGTGAAATTATCAATATTCGCATATAAAGTGAAGAAAGAATAAGTGTTATAAAGCGTACCGAAAAATTTACGACGCACCTCAGCAATTCCTTCAATATCAAATTTTAAGTTATCCCATGGATTGGCGTTAGAGATCATATACCAACGCGTAGCATCTGGGCCGAAAGCCGCCAATGTTTCAAAAGGATCTACCGCGTTTCCAAGACGTTTAGACATTTTTTGTCCGTTTTTATCTAAAACAAGTCCGTTAGAAACTACGTTTTTATAAGCTACATCATCAAAAATCATTGTAGCGATAGCGTGCAGGGTATAAAACCAGCCTCTGGTTTGGTCAACACCTTCGGCTATGAAATCGGCCTGACGTTCTCCTTCTTCTACTTTTTCCTTATTTTCAAAGGGATAATGCCACTGCGCATAAGGCATAGAACCAGAATCGAACCATACATCTATAAGATCGGCTTCACGTTTCATTGGCTTGCCGGAATCTGAAACTAACGTGATTTCATCTACCACATTTTTATGAAGATCTACCAGATCGTAGTTTTCTTCACTCATATTTCCGGGTTCAAAACCTTCAAAAATATCTTTATCCATCAAGCCGGCTTTAACCGACTTCGCCATTTCTTCTTTCAATTCTGCAATAGAACCAATAAGCTTTTCCTCTTTCCCTTCTTCGGTTCTCCAAATTGGCAAGGGAATTCCCCAATAACGACTTCTGGATAAATTCCAGTCATTCGCATTGGCCAGCCAATTTCCAAAACGGCCTTCGCCAGTAGATTTTGGTTTCCAGTTAATGCCTTTATTCAATTCGTGCATGCGCTCCTTGAATTCGGTTACTTTTATGAACCAGGAATCCAACGGATAGTATAAAATAGGTTTATCGGTTCTCCAGCAATTTGGATAGCTGTGAACATATTTTTCTACTTTAAAAGCACGATTTTCTTCTTTTAGTTTTATAGCAAGTTCAACATCTACAGATTTCTCTGGCGCCTGCCCTTCGTCATAATATTCGTTCTTCACATACTTCCCGGCAAATTCACCCATCTCCGGTCTAAATTTACCCTGTAGATCTACCAGCGGAACAAGGTTCCCATTTTCATCTTTCACCAATAATGGCGGAACTTGAGGTGTAGCCTGTTTCGCTACCAACGCATCGTCTGCACCAAAAGTTGGCGAAGTATGCACAATTCCGGTACCGTCTTCTGTAGTCACAAAATCTCCAGCAATTACACGGAAAGCATTTTCAGGATTTTCTGCAGGTAATGCATACGGCAACAACTGCTCGAATTTTATCCCAACCAGATCCTTTCCTGTGAAAGTTTCCCCGATTAAAAATGGGATCTTTTTATCACCTTCGTTATAAGCTTTAAGTTCCTCTTCGGTTTCAACTTCTGTAAACTTTTTATCAAACTGAGCCTTAACCAGCGCCTTCGCAACCAAAATAGTGATTGGCTCAAAAGTATACTGATTATAAGTTTTTACTGAAACATATTCAATTTTTGGCCCTACGGTTAATGCAGTATTAGAAGGCAAAGTCCACGGGGTAGTGGTCCAGGCGATTAAAAATGCGCCTTCCAAATCCTTTTCAACCGAAGCTGCTGAAGCATCAGTAATTTTAAACATTGCCGTAACAGTGGTATCGGTCACATCCTGGTAAGTCCCAGGTTGGTTGAGTTCGTGAGAACTTAGTCCCGTTCCTGCTTTTGGAGAATATGGCTGAATGGTGTAACCTTTGTAAATAAGGTCTTTTTTATAAATTTCAGAAAGCAGCCACCAAACTGTTTCCATATATTTTGATTTATAGGTAACGTATGGATCTTCCATATCTACCCAATAACCTATTTTTTCGGTAAGGTCGTTCCACACATCGGTGTAACGCATTACCGCATTTTTACAGGCTTCGTTATATTTTTCTACGGAAATTTTGGTCCCAATATCTTCTTTGGTAATCCCAAGTTCTTTTTCTACACCAAGTTCTACCGGGAGACCGTGCGTATCCCAACCTGCTTTACGTTTTACCTGATATCCTTTTTGGGTTTTATAACGACAAAAAATATCCTTAATAGCTCGCGCCATTACGTGGTGAATTCCCGGAAGCCCGTTCGCAGAAGGTGGCCCTTCAAAAAACACAAACGGTTCTTTGCCTTCCCGTGTAGAAACGCTTTTTTCAAAAATATCGTTCTCCTTCCAGTAACTTAAGATTTCCTCAGCTACTTTTGGTAAGTCAAGTCCTTTATATTCAGGGAACTTATTGCTCATTTTTTCAAAATTTCCAATGAGTCGCGAAAATAATCAAATTTAAGAAAAGAGTGCGATAGAAAAACGGAAAAAGCTAACCCAAAAGAAATTGAAATGAAATAAACCCAGAAAGATTTTTAAAAGCCTTGAGAATTACGAAAAAGGATTAAAAACTATACCTCAGCGCTAAAATTAAATTCCTACCTGCAGCGGCGATTCCCGAGGAATAAGTTCGGTAACGCTGGTCGGTAATATTTTCTAAGGAAGCGGTTGCCAGCAAGTTTTTGCTAAACTCGTATTGTCCTGTTAAATTTAGGCTATACCAGGAAGGTGAATATGGATTTCCATTATCGTCTATGGCGTATAAATAGGCTTTGCCCTGTTCTGAAGGCGCAAGATCTTCATAATCGAATTGCCCATTATATTCAGCAAAAAGATCGAATTTCAGTCTTTTTTTGTGCCATATTAAATGTGTATTTCCAAATACAGGAGCTGCGTGGCGTAATGCCGCGGTAGAACCATCTTCCTGCTCTTCTTTTCCTTCAGTAATACTTATTTGGGAACTGAATCTTAGCGCGACAGATAAATCAATTTCTATCCCACTCTCAAAACCATAAACATGCGCTTTCGCTGTGTTCTGAATCGCCTGCACACGGCTTGGCTCTCCCTGGTAATCTATTTCGGTTTCTCCATTTAAGTTGAAATCCCTGCGTACCATAGCGTCATTCAAATACGTATAAAATGCGGTCGCGATAAAACTGATATTTTCGGCAGGTTTCCAGTCAAAACCAAGTTCACTGCTGTAGGCATATTCCGGTTTTAAATCTGGATTTGGCACTACAACAGCGCCCGGTTCAGAATCGAAAATTTTACCCATATCATCTATATTAGGAGCTCTAAATGCAGTTGAAAGATTTAATCGCCACCCAATAAACCTGTTTTGCTGCCAGTTAATTCCCGCGCTCCCGGTTAAGGCACCGGTATTAATATTGGCTTTCTGAAATGGAAAATCATATAAATTCTCATCAAAATCAGCATTCACCAGAATATGATTATACCGAAGTCCAGATTGAAAAGAAAGATCTTTCTGGATTTTCCATTGATAAGTGGTATAAGCGGCGATTGACTGCCAAGTGGAAGCATCTGGATATCGTGACGCAGTGATATTTTCTTCTTCAGTTAAAATATTTTCTGTAAATCCTGTAGAATTTACTTTATTAAAAACATACTCGGCGCCATAAAATAACCGGCTTTCTTCAAAAGTCTTTTCAAAATCAAAATTCACCGAATATGCATCTACATTTTCTTTGGTGTTGTATAACCAATCCTCCCCAAAATCACGGTTATGCCTGCTTTCTTCAAAAAATTGGTAAGCGGTGGTCATCTGGGCCTTATCATACAAAGATCCGTGGCCTTTTTTATTGATCTTAAAATTACCCATAAACCACTCCTGAGGACCATAATACCATTCTGCTGATCGCAATTCAGCATCGCGCTTTCTATAAAGCCTGTCAAATCTTGGAAAATCTGATGTGGTAGAATAGATAAGTCCGAGGTTAAGATCCCAGTCTTTATGCGGCATAAATTTAACCTTCTGCAGTAAATTTATTTGATTATAGCCGGTTGGTTTTTGCACCTGTGGGTTATCATTAGAAACAATTAGATCTTCCCCATTTCTTCGCACGGCATATTCATTTCGCAAATATTCATCAGGTCCATGAGATCCCATTCTTAAATCATCGAAATCTGAAAAGCTAATACTGCTTAAAAAAGCCCAGTTCTCCAGGCCTATATTAACATCGGCGTGTACGGTTTTTTCATTATTGGCAGAAGCGTAACGGGAATAAGCGCTCCCGGAAACCGAAGTTTCATTAGTAAATGAAAATTTTGGTTTCAAAGTATAGAAATTCATCACCCCGCCAACGGCATCACTTCCATAAACCACCGATCCCGGACCAAGAATTACCTCGGTATTTTCTACCGCCAAGGGATCTATTGAGATGATATTTTGAAGATTTCCGCTTCTAAAAATCGCAGTATTCATTCTCACGCCATCTACCGTAATTAACAATCTGTTTGTTGAAAAACCACGAATCATAGGGCTTCCGCCACCTAACTGGCTTTTTTGAACAAAAACCTGCCCGCTGCTTTCTAAAAGATCGGCTGAAGTTTGCGGGCTCGCCATAATAATATCTTTAGCTGAAAAACTGACTATTTTCTGCGGAATTTCATCTTTATTCATTTCAAATTTTGCCACTGAAAGCACCACCTGCTCCAACTCGTTATCATTCCCATTTAGATAAACTGTATTCTGGTTTTGGATAATCTGGGATTTCTTTAAACTTTTATTGGAATAGTTTACGTGAGAAAAATGTATAATTTCCTCCATTTCGAATGCTGAAATATCGGCTTCCCCATCAAAATTGGTAAGCTCACTTTTAGATTTATTCGCATTGTAAATAGCCACGCTGGCAAGTGGCTCATGGCTTTCTTCATCTAAAACCTGTATCTGCTGGGCGTAGATACTATTAACCATAAAAAAAAGGAGTATTACTCCTGTGAGACTTCGCATTTAGCTAAAAATTTCGTTAAGTACGGCGAGTGATTTTGGTTTTTTAAAACCTTCAATATGCAACTCGTAATACAAAAGCAACATATTTAAAAAATTAGACCGACTTTGCTGATTCAACTTTACTTCGTTGAGAGCATCAAAATTTATGCCTAATAACTGGCGTAGAATAGTGATATTTTGGCCTTCTATACAATAATTATTGATACTGTTCATTTCAAAAACGCCATCTAAAAGATTAAAGTAAGGAAGCTCTTTAGATGCCGAATCAGGATAAAATCCCAAATAGCGCGTTAAGTTTAGTAAAAATAAAAGATGAAAATTGGCGATTTTATCGTGCAAATCTAACCACATTAGTGAATTTTCAAGATAATTAAATAACTGTGGATTGGTTTCTTCTTCCCTAATAGCGTTTTTTAAAACTTCAGCCAAAAACATAAGCATCGCGCCTTTTACCATGTTGGTATGAAGGCTGGTATAAGTGTGTAATACCTTTGCATCTTTAAGGTATTCCATTTTTCCCTGGTTGCGGTGGTTTGCAACAATTTCTAACTGGGTAAGCAGCTGAAACTGGGAAGCTTTGAACTTTCCTTTTTTAGATTTAAGCACTCCCTTAAGCATATAGGTTTTTAAGCCATCACTATAAGTATAGGCTTTCACAATCAAATCGGCCTCGCCGTATTTTAAAGCACTAATTACAATGGCCGGAGTGGTAACAAGCATTCCTTAACAATTATTTCTTCCCGAAGATAATTAAAAAAGGCCGCCCAAAAAGCGACCTTAATTTAATTCTATTTAGAAAGTAATTAAACTACTCCCTGTGCAAGCATAGCATCGGCAACTTTCACGAAACCGGCAATATTTGCTCCTTTCACGTAATCTATATAACCATCTTCTTCCTTTCCAAACTCAACACAACGATCGTGAATATCGTTCATAATCGCGTGTAATTTTTGGTCTACTTCTTGTGAAGTCCAGTTATATCGCATAGAATTTTGGCTCATTTCTAAACCAGAAGTGGCAACACCACCAGCATTAGAAGCTTTACCAGGCGAGAATAAAATTCTTGCTTCCTTAAACACCTCTACAGCATCTGGGGTACACGGCATATTCGCACCTTCGCCCACGCACATACAACCATTTTCAATTAACTTCTCAGCATCAGCTTTTTGAAGTTCGTTTTGCGTAGCACAAGGAAGCGCTACATCACATTTCACACTCCATGGTGTTTCTCCTTCATAATATTTAGCTGAAGGATATTGATCTACATATTCACTTATTCTACCACGTCTAACATTTTTAAGATCCATGATAAACTGAAGCTTTTCTGAATCAATTCCGGCTTCATCATAAATATAACCTCCAGAATCACTCATTGTTAAAATCTTCGCTTTAAATTCCAGGGCTTTTTCTGCAGCATATTGCGCCACATTTCCAGATCCTGAAACCACTACCGTTTTACCTTCAAGAGATTCATTGCGTGTTTTAAGCATATTTTGTGCAAAATATACATTCCCGTAACCGGTAGCTTCAGGACGAATAAGAGACCCACCGTAAGAGAGTCCTTTCCCGGTTAAAATGCCGGTAAATTCGTTTTGTAATCTTTTATACTGGCCAAACATATAACCAACTTCACGAGCGCCAACGCCTATATCTCCCGCAGGAACATCGGTATTTGCACCTATATGGCGATAAAGTTCTGTCATAAAACTCTGGCAAAAACTCATTACTTCATTATCTGATTTTCCTTTTGGATCAAAATCAGATCCTCCTTTTCCACCACCCATTGGTAAAGTGGTAAGGCTGTTTTTAAATACCTGCTCAAAAGCAAGAAATTTAAGGATACTAAGGTTTACGGAAGGGTGAAAACGCAAACCACCTTTGTAAGGTCCAATGGCTGAATTCATTTGAATTCTAAACCCGCGATTCACCTGAATATTACCTTCATCATCTAACCAGGAAACCCTGAACATAATAACACGTTCCGGCTCTACCATACGCTCTAAAAGTTGCATATTCTGGTACTTTTTATTCTCTTCTATAAAGGGAATAATAGTCTCAGCAACTTCGTGCACGGCCTGCATGAATTCGGGTTCATTTTGATTCCGTTTTGATACTTTATCGAGGAAATCCTGAATATTTTGTTCCATATTATGTGATACTTCAAATAGTTTATAAAAAAAGCTGTGTTTTGTACTGCAAATATATGAGTTCTATAAAAAACGACCTCAAATTTTTATCTTTTCATATAAAATTAACGTCTTACTTTCAGCGTTTTATAGAGCGAATATTTTATCTAATTTTTTGTTAAAGTAGTTTTTATATATTTGTTGCATCCTCCCAAGCTGGTACTATGCATAATTGCAAGATATTTATAGCTCTTTTAGTTTTTACATTATTCTTTCAGGGAAAGAGTTATGCCCAGTTTGGTATTGCACACGAAATTGGCGTTAAGGCCGGTCCAGCTTCATTTTTTACCGATTATGGGGAACGCTGGAATGTTAGAAATAACCTTAATAACGCGGGCTATGGCATTGGGATTTCCCATTATATGAACTTTGCCTATAAAACCGACTGTCACTACTCACAGGCGGCTTCTTTTTTTACCAATCATTTTAGAATAAGAAATGAACTGGATTATTTTTACTCTAAATTAGAACATTATGGTCCTGTAGCCAGCAAACCAACCCTGGGCGGACAATTATTACGCGCTATGCACGGGGAAAGTGAAATTATTGAAGGGGGAATTCATTTGGAATATCACCCTTTTCGCATTCGGGATTTTACGCATTCGGGTTATATGTTTTCTCCTTATATAAGCCTGGGCGGGCATTTTGTTTCTTATAAAGCTGATGCCTATTCTGATTTAGGTTCTTTGCAAAATCCTAAAAATGTTTTCCCAACTTTTATTGGCGGAATGGATTTTGACCGTGGCAGCACTTATTCTATAATTGGCGGACTTGGTTTACGCTACCGCCTGGGATTTAGACACGATCTTTTAATTGAAGCCCGGGGACAATATTACGGTAGCGACTGGCTTGACGGATTAAATATTGACGCGCCTCAAAATAAATTCAACGATTATATATTTTGGGTGAATGTTGGCTATGTTTATTATATCAACTTTCAATAGCATTTGAAGAAATAATTCTACCACCCAATTCTTTTAATTCTACTTTAGCTTTTTTAAAATCTCCCGCGTTTAGCGCGCGTGTAGCATCCTCTATTATGGTCGCTTTAAAACCTTCTTTAATTGCATCTTTAGCGGTAAAATGCACACAAATTTCAGCAGCAAGTCCGCAAAAATAAAGGTCTTTTGCATTTTTTTCTTTTAAATACCCAGAAAGCCCGGTGGATTTTAAATGCTGATTATCGTAAAAAGCACTGTAGCTGTCTATTTCTGGATTGGTGCCTTTTCTAAAAATGGCTTCAATTTTTGAAGTTTTTAAATCCTTATGAAACTCGGCGCCATCGGTATTTTGCACACAATGCTCTGGCCACATTACCTGCTCTATTCTTTTAAGATCAATAGTTTCAAACTCCTTTTTTCCTTTGTGGCTACTGGCAAAACTGGCGTGGCCGTTTGGATGCCAATCCTGGGAAGCAATTATTAAATCAAAGCTTTCCTGAATTTTATTGATCACCGGGATAATTTCATCTCCATTAGGTACAGCAAGCGAGCCACCTGGCATAAAATCGTTTTGAGGATCTATAATAATCAAAGTTTTCATAACTAATTTTTAAAAGATGCTATTAATTTATCACGTTCGGCTTTTAATGCTTCACTAATTCCCACTTTATATATATGCGGATTGTTAAAACGCTTATATTCTATAGAAAGTTCAGCCAGACGGTTTTTACTATATTCCGCGATTTCCTGAAGCGATTTCTTTTCCAGTTTATTCTTCCCGTTTTCCATAACCGGTTTCAACAATGCTTCTTTTTCTAAACCATCAACTTTCATTTGTTTATAAGGCTCAAAAGGATGAATCATATTTTTAATATTATCTTCTTCAAAAAGAGCCACCAAATCTCCGCCCACGCAGTTGCCTTCAGTATCTCTTAAACGATATACCTGTTTTTTATGCGGAAGCGTAACCTTTACAATACTTTCTGAAATTTTGATTCTTGGTTTTCCGTTGGAATAAGCCAGTTTGTAAACTCCGTCTAAAGCAGCATCAGGACTTCCAATAACAAGATTGGTTCCCACACCAAAAACATCTATCCTGGCGCCTTGTTCCAGCAAACTTTTAATTACATTTTCTTCTAATTGATTGGAAGCTGCAATTTTCACGTAATCGAGTCCGGCTTCGTCCAGCATTTTTCTGCTTTGCTTAGAGAGATAAGCTAAATCTCCACTATCTAGCCTAATAGCCATCAATTTTTCGCCGCGATCTTCCATTTCCTTTGCAACTGTAATCGCGTTGGGTACACCGCTTTTAAGCGTATCGTAAGTATCTACCAGCAGAACACAATCTTTTGGCCTACCCTCAGCAAAATCCCTAAATGCGGTGATTTCATCATCATAACTCTGAATAAAAGAATGGGCCATGGTTCCCGAAACCGGAATATTAAAATCTCTACCGGCAATTACATTACTGGTCCCGTTAAAACCCCCAATAATTGCGGCACGGGTGGCGTAATACCCTCCGGGTCCCTGCGCTCTTCTTAAACCGAAATCCAGTAAAGTTCTTTCTCCAGAAACCAGTTTAATTCGGCTGGCTTTAGTAGCTATTAAAGTTTGAAAATTGAGTAAATTAAGTAGTATGGTTTCAATAATTTGCGCTTCAATAATATTGGCTTCTACCTGCAAAATAGGCCGTGTGGGAAACACCACGTCCCCTTCCTGAACCGAATAAATATTTCCGTGGAATTTAAAATCTTTGAGATACTGCAGGAAATCATCATCAAAATCCTGTTTTTTAAGGTACTCCAGGTCTTTATCGTTGAATTTTAAATTTTCAATGATCTTCAGTAAATCCTGAAGTCCGGCAAAAATCGCGTACCCACCGTTATAAGGAAGTTTTCTGAAATAATAATCAAAAATTGCGGTATGGTCTTTTTGGCCCTTTTTAAAATACACCTGCGACATCGCCAGTTGATACTGATCGGTATAAGTAGCGGAGAAATCTAGCATAGCTTGGTTGGTTTACATTTCAGCAAGCATAGTTTCGTAAATCTCGAGATCTGCTTCACTGAATAGCACAAATTTAAGCTTTTGCAAGTGTTTAAGTTTAGGGATTTCGGCTAAAATTGTATTAAAACTGATCTTTGTCGCTTCTTTTATAGGGTAACCAAAAGCGCCGGTAGAAATTGCAGGAAAGGCAACAGACTTTACTTTCTTCTCTTCTGCTCGTTTTAAAACATTTTTATAGCAGTTTTCCAGCAGCTTATTTTCAGGCTTATCTTTACCGTAAACCGGCCCTAAACTATGAATTACATACTTATTGGGTAAATTATAAGCGCCGGTAATTACTGCTTCGCCGGGAGCGATAGGTGCAAGAGGTTTGCATTCTTCATAAAGTTTTGGGCCGGCAGCACGATGAATTGCCCCTGCAACGCCACCTCCAGTGGTGAGTTGTGCATTGGCAGCATTTACCACAGCTTCCACATTGGGTAGATTAGCTATATCTCCTTGAAAAACTTCAATTTCAATATTCTGGATGGTTTTTTTCATAACTCTGATTTCTTATTCAGAAATTACAAAAATTTAATAAAAGACGAAAGGTTTAGGCCTGCCGCTCCAGGGCTAAATAATGAGTGGTTCTGTCATTTATCAAGGGAATAACGCTAATCTCGCACTTATAAGGAGTTTTATCTTTTTTATAGTTTACCAAAACTTCAGTAAAAGGTTCGTCACGTGACAATTTGTGTTTAATTCGGTTTAAAACAGCCCTATCGGTTTCTTTTCCTTGTAAAAAATGAGGTGTTTTATTTATCGCAAATTTGCTGCTATAACCAGTCATATCAGTAAAACCTTCACTCACCCACTGGATTTTAGCTTCCTGATTTGTTAAAACCAAAGCATCAAAAGATTTGTTTTGAAACACTTCTTTCCAGTTGTTTTTCCAATCGAATTTTTTGGCTAATTTTTTAAACGACTTAATTGCTTTTTCCTGTTTTAAATTTAATAATTGCGCTGCAAAATGCTCGTTATAAATATCCCAGCTGCGAAGAGGCATCACCTTAATATCAGAAACAGTAATTTCGTCTTCAATTTCTTCATATTCTTCCTGGCTTAAAGAGGAAAGATAAATATCAAGACACTGCATATTCATTAGATTCTTCTTCATAGTCTTTTTTTAGCGGTGAACAAATTCAGGTTTTATTTCGCAATCTATTTAACAAACAAAACTACCTAAAATCTTATTCAACACTCTTTAAATCAACGTTAATGTTGAGTTTTTAGAAGAAATACCTCAACAATTAACAAACGTCTATTATCATTATTTCATGTGAAACCACAAGAAGTGTTAATTTTCTAAAAAAATCTTCTCAAAAAACGGCTCATAAAATGTCATTTTATAACGCATTTGGGCTTAAAACTAAGAGCCGCAAAAGCTTTTGCAATATTCTGAATAAGTTGTACTTTCGGGTTTTTCTAATATTTTTGATATGTCCCAATTCTGGCTGTACTTTAGATTAGGTCTGGAACACGTTCTTGACTGGCAGGCTTACGACCATATTTTATTTCTTATTGTACTTGTTGCCGCTTACACCTTTAGCAGCTGGAAACGAATTCTATGGCTGGTAACCCTATTTACAATTGGCCACACCTTAGCTTTATTTCTTTCGGTTTATGAAATTGTAAAAGTAGATTCAGCCTGGGTAGAATTGTTAATTCCTATTACAATTATTCTCACAGCTCTTTACAATATTATCACAGCAAGTAAAAAAGAACGTAATAAAAATCATAATCCGTTATATTTTACAACGGTTTTCTTCGGCTTAATTCATGGACTTGGATTTTCTTCATATTTTAAAATGGTGGCTTCAAATACAGAAAGCAAATTTCTACCACTTTTAGAATTCGCACTTGGTATAGAAGCTGCGCAGGTTATTGTAGTTATTGCTGTAATAATTCTTGGTTTTATTGCCCAAAATATCTTCTCGGTTTCCAAAAGGGACTGGATCTTAGTAACTTCAGCCATAGTAATTGGTATTATTTTACCAATTCTCCAGGAAAATTTTCAGGCTATTTAATAAATTAGTGAATTAAAAATAAGACGAAAAATTTCGTCTAAAAAAGCCGCATTATAGTGCTAATATGGATAAGAAAAAACAATTAAAGTACGATAAGGCATATTTGAGAATTGCCCGCGAATGGAGTAAATTATCGCATTGTAAAAGAAAGCAGGTTGGCGCAGTTATTGTAAAAGATAGAATGATAATTTCTGATGGTTACAACGGCACTCCAACAGGATTTGAAAATTATTGTGAAGATGACGAAGGTTACACAAAATGGTACGTGCTGCACGCTGAAGCCAATGCTATTTTAAAAGTTGCAGGATCTACGCAATCCTGTAATGGCGCAACACTTTATATCACAATGTCTCCCTGTAAAGAATGCAGTAAATTAATTCACCAGGCAGGAATTACCAGGTTGGTTTATCATATAGATTATAAAGATAATTCCGGACTGGATTTTCTTGAAAAAGCAGGGGTCACCCTTGAACAAATTAACGATTTAGAAGATTGAATACCAGGCAAAAAATATTAATTCCTATTCTTCTTGCTACAGCTTGCGCCGCCGGCGTTTTGCTGGGCGGAAAACTGGATTTTTCTTCTTCTGATGCCCTTTTTTCTTCAAATCCCAAAAAACAAAAACTCAACCGACTTATAGACTACATTGACTATGAGTATGTAGACGATGTAAATACCGATAGTATTGTAGATATTACGGTTAATAGAATTCTTGAAAATCTTGATCCGCATTCGGTATATATTCCAAAAGAAGAATATGCCGGCGTAGTAGAAAATATGCAGGGCGATTTTGTAGGCATTGGGGTTAGTTTTTATAACGTTAACGATACCGTAGTGGTAATACAGGCTTTGGAAGGCGGCCCCAGTGAAAAAATAGGAATTCGCGGTGGCGACCGTATTTTATATGCCGATGGCACTCCCCTTTTTAATAAAGATATTACTAACGATTCGCTTACAAAACACCTAAAAGGAGAAGAAGATTCTCGCGTAACACTTAAAGTTAAAAGAAAAGGAATCAAGGATTTACTCACCTTTAAAGTGAAGCGGGGCCGTGTACCGCTAAAAAGTGTAGATGCCGCTTATATGTTATCGCCAGATTTAGGTTATATTAAAGTGAACAGGTTTTCTGAAACTACCTATAAAGAATTTCAAAACGCCTTGAAAAAGCTCAAGAAAGAAGGCGCTAATCAAATAGCCTTGGACCTTAGAGACAATCCTGGCGGTTATCTTTCAGAAGCGATTAAGATTGTAGACGAATTCCTGGAAGACGATAAATTAATTCTTTACACCAAAAATAAAAGCGGCTCGGTTGAAGAAACTTTTTCCCGAAGAAAAGGTCTTTTAGAGAATGGAGATCTTTTTGTTCTTATTAATGAAAATTCAGCTTCGGCAAGTGAAGTCGTGGCCGGCGCACTACAGGATAACGACCGCGGTACCATTGTAGGTCGTAGGTCTTACGGTAAAGGCCTTGTGCAACGTGAAATGGATTTGGGCGATGGTAGCGCGGTAAGATTAACCATTGCACGATATTACACCCCAACGGGCCGTTCTATACAAAAGCCATATGATAACGGTAATGAGAGCTATTTTAAAGATTATATGCGACGCTATAAAAATGGGGAGCTCAATAGCGCCGACAGCATAAATGTAGATGATTCACTTAGGTACGAAACACCTAAAGGAAAAGTGGTTTATGGCGGCGGAGGGATAATTCCCGATGTGTTTATTCCGCAAGACAGTGATAATGAAAGAAACAATATAAAGCTTCTTTTACACGGCGGGTATATAAGTCGGTTTATATTTAATGTCCTCGAAGAAAACCGTACTTTTTACAATAATGTAAAGCGGGAAGAGTTTGATGAAAAAGTTACAATCTCTAACGAAATGGTGCAGGATTTTGTAAGATTTGTTGGAAATGGAAATATTAGGCTTAATGTAAATAACCATACCACTTTATTAAAGCAATATCTAAAAGCGGTAATTGCCCAACAGCTCTACGGCACCACGGCTTTTGAAAAACTAATTAATGAAAATGATCCTGCCATTGAGAAAATTCTTGAATTATCGCAAAAAAATTAATAGCTTGCATGCGTGAGTGCGAATCATGAAAACTTTATAATTTTTTTAACCGTTTCCCCGCTATTTTTCTTCATAATTGCGGTGAGTTTCCGGCTTTTAGATAATAGCGCACTACTCTTTTTACAAAAGGATATTTTGGTTACTTCTGCAAATGTTTCGGTTACTTCTATTAAAAATCAGATTAAAAAAACTCAGGATAAAGAATTCAAAGAGAAATTAAGGCTTGCCCTTCTTTATAGAAGATTGCACCGTACCTGTTTAATTCTAATGCTACTTTCTATTCCTTTGATGGTTACCGGCTATTTTATGCTATAAAAGCTTATCGTGTACTTTCGTATGCTCTCCTTTCCAGAAACTTAAAATATCTGTAGCTACACTTGCACCACTACCACAGGCTATAGAAAATTGACTGCGCCAACCAGCGAGACTACCGGCTACATACAATCCCGGTTTCACTAAATGATCTTCATTTTTTAACTGAATACGGTCTTTAGAAACTTTAGCTTTTTTATGCGGAATAACTTCCTCTTCCAAACCTTTAATTCTAAAAGGACTGGTGTAACCTGTTGCCAGCACTACATTTTCGGCTTCGTATGTATTTTTGTTGGTAATTACACTGAAACCTTCAGCTATAGGAATAATCTCTTTTACTTTTTCTTTCGCTAATTGTTGAATTTCAGGATATTGTTCTTCCAAATGTAGAATTCCATCTTTTAGAATTTGTTGTCCTGAAGTTCCCGGCACAACTCCCAAAATATTATTTAAGAGCGCCGAATTTAAATGCGAAGCTTTTTGGTGAGTAAGCAAGCCTACCTTTTTATTGGTAATAATATTATTCTGCAGTGCAGATCCTAAGATAAGTGCGCAAGACATTCCTGCCGCGCCACCGCCAATAATAAGAACATCAAATTTCATATTAAGAATTATGCTTTTTCGCAATACTTCTGGAGGTTAATAAAATCCCCATAAGAATAATTACGCAAAGGCTTCCAACAATAACCAGTACAGCGGTTGCGCTATCGCCTTTTAAAAGATCATCAAAATTTAAAACAGTTGCGCTGTAACCAATTATGACTACAGCTAAAAAAATTACGGTATAAATAAATAACTTCATGAAAATAAACTCTGAATGTTTGTGGCGAATAATTTTACGGCAATAGCCAGCAAAATTACGCCGAATACTTTTCTAATTACACTAATTCCCTGGCTACCTAAAACTTTCTCCATTTTGGTAGAAGATTTTAGTACCACGTATACAAAGATAATATTGATAAGTATAGCTACAATGATATTTACCGTTTCATATTCTGCCTGAAGTGAAACCAGGGTAGTAAGTGTACCTGCACCGGCAATTAAGGGAAACGCAAGCGGAACTACAGAAGCGGTTTCGGGTTCATCGTCCTTATAAAGTGTAATTCCTAAAATCATTTCCAGAGCCAGGAAGAACAAGATAAACGCCCCTGCCACGGCAAATGAGTTTACATCTATCCCAATTAAATTCAAAATCTCCTTTCCCACAAACAGGAAAACAATCATAATAATACCTGCGACCACCGAAGCTTTTTCACTTTGAATATGACCTACTTTTCTTCTCAGGTCTATAATAATAGGGATACTTCCAATAATATCAATTACCGCAAAAAGAATCATTCCGGCGGTAAAAATTTGTTTTGCATCGAGTAATTTCCACATAACTCACTTTTTGAAAAATTTTGCGCAAAATTAATTTTTAAAAACACAGCATCAAGGAATTAACAGGTAAAATTTTTATTAAAATTGAGGTGTTCTTTTATAGTGATTTCAACGAAGATTAATTTCAACTTAAAGCGCTAAATATTTTAGATAACATTTGCCAAAAAATACCCATAATCAGGTATTTGAAGCATATTCAAATTAAAATATTTTTATCCTTCCCCACACCCCATTTTCTTAATTCAAGTACTTTTTTTAAGAAATAAGAAGATATTCTTCTAGATATTTTATGTGAATTTTTAAATCCACGAATTTTAAAGATGAAAAGAAGTTTAAATATTCTAATTGTATGTGCAGTTTTGTTCGGTTTTGCAAATCTCCACGCACAGGAAGCTATTTCTATAAATGAAAATTCAGCAAAAGAAAAAAAGCTTAGACCAATAAGAATTGGCGCCAAAATTGGCTTTCCCGTTATTATAGGTGGAAACCTTGAATATGTATCGCCACTTCTTAATCAAAAATTGGCGGTTAGTGTAGATTATTCTAATATAAAGTCTGATTGGCTCGTTGGAGAAGAGCAAGTGGACGCATCTAATAACGACGAACTTAATTACACCTATATAGAAGGCGGATTAAATTATTATTTTTTTAAACCCGGGAGAGGTTTATATGGAGGCTTAAGCTATGGCAATACTAATATTAAAGGAACTGTTCACTATGAAGATTCCAGGGATATTTTAGATGCTTCTCACGGTTCATTGAATATTAAGTTGGGAGCAAAACTAGGTGGTTTATTCTATTTTAGACCTGAAGTGGGTTACTCTTTCTCCTCTTTACCAGACCATGTAGAAGCCATAAAGGTGTATAACGATGGCAGCAGGGAAACTATAAATTTTGAATTTGATTCTGAAGTGAAACCCTATAACTTACTATTTTCTGGGCTCATGGCCAACATAGGGATAGGTTTTGCCTTCTAAAAATTTTGACTTTTCATTCATAAAACCGAATTTTTTAATTTTGATTATCTATTTTTTGAAATTATCGCTGAAAATTTCAGGTTGAAAAAATCATAATAGAAATTTTAGGTAAAACTTTCTAAATCAAACAAGTTAAATTTATATTTGCGGCTATGTTTCAAATAGGAAAAACCATAGTTTCAGAAGAGATCTTAACCAAAGATTTTGTGTGTAACCTTTCGGCTTGCAAAGGTGCTTGCTGTGTAGACGGCGATGCCGGGGCACCGGTAACACCAGAAGAACGTCAAATTCTAGACGAAATTTATCCCAAAGTAAAACCTTATTTGAGACAAAAAGGGATAGATGCCATAGAAAAACAAGGTACCTACATCACTACCGATCTTGACGAAATTGAAACTCCGTTAATAGATGGCGCCGATTGTGCCTACGTTACTTTTGATGATAACGGTATTGCACTCTGCGGAATTGAAGAAGCCTACAACCAGGGGGATATTGATTTTAAAAAACCTATTTCCTGCCACTTATACCCAATTAGGATCCAGGAATACTCAGAATTTTCTGCGGTAAATTATCATAAATGGCAAATTTGTGATGATGCCTGCAGTTTGGGTGCCGAACTTCAGGTACCGGTTTATAAATTCACCAAAGACGCACTTATTAGAAAATTTGGCGAAGATTGGTACAATCAACTCGAAGCAGCCGCTAAAGACCTTTAAATACTGGAATTATTTCTTATCCATTTGATTGGCAGAATATTATTTTAAATATTCTAAAAGATTTCGTATATTCATTTTTTGAATTTCACCCCTAATTTATCCGGTGCTCACCCTCTAAACCGGTATTTAGTTATTCCCCTACATTTTTAAATTTACGCCCCTAACCCTAAGCATTTACTCGATAATCGGGATTTAAATGCTCCGAGGCCTGCCTCGAAAATTAAACAATGGTTTGAATGAATGCCTTGGGCATGGTTCAAGGTAGTTTAGTTACAATTTATTGATAACCTAAAATTTATATTATGAAAAAACTTATTCTATTAGGGTGCTCTCTTTTATTATGTGTTTCTACTACAGAGGCCCAATTTTTAAAGAAATTAAAAGAAAAAGTAGAAAAAAAAGTTGAACATGCAGTGACTGAAAATATTTCTAATAAAGCTGCAAATGAAGCTAACAAGTCTCTCAACAAAATGTGGGAAACCGATCTTAAAAATAGCCCTATCCCAATGGGTGCTAACCGGGTAGATGTTAGTGAAGTTCCGCAATCTTACGATTTTAACTGGGAGTACCAGTTAAATATGGAAACTAAAGATGGCAATGTAGATATGACCTATCTTCTTAAAGAAGATGCACCCTATTTTGGAATGCGGGTGCCGCAAGCCGAAGGTATGTTTATGGTGCTGGATATGGATAGGAAACTTACCGTTATGTACCTCTCTTCAGATGACACTAACTTTATTACCGCCAGTAAAATAAACCTTGACAATACTGAAGAAGAAACTAATCCTTACGAAAATTCAGAATTAAAGAAAATTGGCACAAAAAATATTCTGGGTTATGAATGCCAGGGCTATGAAACCGAAACAAAAGAACACAAGTTTACCTTCTACCTCACCCGGGAAGCTCCTATTAGTTTTGCCAACATGTATAGTGACGAAAAAAGCAATATTCCAAAAGGATGGAATGCAGACTGGCTGGAAGACGGCGATGCCTTAATGATGGAAATGCAAATGCTGGATAAAAATAATCCAGATCACAACACCACTATGCGCTGCACCAGCCTTGAGAAAAAGTCTTTTTCAATAAATAAAGAAAATTATGCTGCCCTGGGCGCATCTAAATAATATATAAGATTATGGAGAATTCAAACACACACCAATCTAACGAAGCGAAAAGTACTTTTGACCCTAAAACCATAGCTATTATTGCCTATTTAACCATTATTGGGCTCGTGGTAGCCTTTGTTTTAAATAACGATAAAAAAGACGAATTTGCAGCATTTCATATTAAACAATCCCTGGGATTGGTAATACTTAGTTTAGGGCTTTTTATTATTGGAATGATCCCAATATTGGGGTGGATTCTAAGTTTTCTCGGTTCAATATTCCTGTTGTATTTATGGATAATGGGGCTTATAAATGCTATTAATCATAAAACAAAACCGGTACCTATGCTTGGGCATCAGTTTGAGAAATGGTTTGCTAATATTTAAAAAATGAAAACTTTAATTATAAACTTAATAGTCTGTTTTCTGTTTAGTTTTAATGCGCTTTCTCAAAATCTAATTGAAACTAAAGTAGAAAACTGGGAATATGGTAGTGCCAAAATCGGAGTGCTGGATTTTATTTCAGGTAGTGTCCAGGAATTTGGTGGTATAGACAACAATGGAAATCTAACTATTGAATTGCAACCAAATTTTCTTCAGAAAATGAAAGCACAAATGGAGAAAGAACAGGAAAAATCTCCTGAAGGTTGGCAGGCATCTTTAAAAACCGTTTCCGGAACTTTCTCTTGCCTATCTGGAGGTTTATCATATAATAATGGAGAAACCAACTTAAGCAGTTTACCAAAACAGCTTGTGGTGTTTAAAGGAGAGAAAGAAATTTTGGGTTTACTTATGCCCGCCTCCAAAAAAGCTATTGCCGATTATTTCTTTACTTACGGTGAAGAAAATAGCGGTACCGGGAAGTACATAGAATGGACTTATCTTGACGAACCGGCTACTGTAAAAGGCACCTGCATTAATACAACTTTCACCCAGGCTCAAAATGAAAGTTTTAAAGCTTCAGAAAATTATTCTTTAGAGCTAAAAAAAGGATGGAATCTTATTGAATACCATATTACTGAAGTTTTTGAAGATTCTTCAGGAAAAATTTATCCTAAAATTACAGAGATACAACAAGTTGAAAATACCCCTTCAGAAATTAACTGGTATTTTTCTTCATAAAAGTAAGATTGTAAATTTACGCCCCCAATAGTAATCTATTAGGGGGTTTTAACGTTTGTTTTATTTCGTACTTTTCAACATATATAAATCATATTTCTTACGATATTAGCCATATCAGGCTATACAAACTACTAATTATTAGTTTTTTGTGTTGAAAACTTTATAAAAATATTAAACAAAGCATATTAGCAGAATAAGAATTTTTTTTAATATTTGTTGCCAATCCAATAAATAAACGGTAACACCCCCACTTAAATGAGTAAACAGGAGCCCTTGCTACGGGATAACAAAGACAGATTTGTAATATTTCCTGTGAAACACAACGATATTTGGGATGCCTATAAAGCTATTGAAGCTAATTTTTGGACTGCGGGACAAATAGATATTCAAAAAGATTTATTATCCTGGGAAGAATTAAATGGAGAGAAACGCCTGTTTCTTAAAGTTCTTGGTTTAATTCTTTCTGCAGAAAGAAACCTGAGCAGTTTAACCAAAAAAATTAGCAACAAGATTAATCTTCCTGAGGCTAGATCCTTTCTGGATTTACAACTGGTTATGGAAAATACACATACCGAAGCCTATAGTATGTGTTTAAATTCCTTTTTTAATACAACTCAACAAGAAAATGTTTTTAAAGACATTCAAAAAATACCTGCTACATCAGCCAGGGAAGAATGGATAAAAAAATGGACTAATAGCAACTCTTTTGCCGAAAAATTAGTAGCTCTAGCTACTGCAAAAAGTATTTTTTCTTATAGTAGTTTTGCTACTATTTTCTGGATAAAAAATTGCGGTTTAATACCTGGGCTTTGCTTTACCTATGAGCTTATTTACCGCGATAAAGCCTTACACAGGGATTTTGCAGTTCAACTTTTTAGAGATCACCTTTTAGAAGAAATTTCAGACAAAAAAATACAGCAAATTATTGGTGAAGCTGTAGCTATAGAAAAAGAATTTATTGCTGACTTTCTTCCTTTAGATTTAATTGACCTCAAAATTAAATCTTTAACCGAATATCTTGAGTACGAAAGCAAAAGATTGTTTACCGATTTAATACTGAATAAAAACTTAAAAGAGGAAAACATTGCTAAAGAAAATTTAGTAAATAAGAGAGCACAAGATTACTCTCAAATTAACAAAACAGATAAAGAGTTTAATAAAATCAGTAAAAAAACTGATTTGTAAAAACTGGAACTGGCGCCATGCTCCCCAATATGACGCTGTTTCAGTTTTTTTAAACTACCGCCCCCCGGTTTATTTTTCTTTCCAAATTTCAAATGCACAAGTTCAATTAAATGATTCAGGCTAATACCTTTCAGCAAATCACGCTCAACCGGCCAATATTCATAAGCTTTTTCTATTTTTGAATCTGGATTATAAATTCAATTCTAAACAGCACTAAATTATGATGAACTGGGAGCAACTTCTTTCCTTAAAACGTTTTGGAGATACCAATAAACGCTTAAGAAAAGAGCAAAACGAAACCCGTCTTGGTTTTGAGGTAGATTACGACCGAATTATTTTTTCTTCGGCTTTTAGAAGTTTGCAGGATAAAACCCAGGTAATTCCGCTTTCCAAAACCGATTTTGTACATACCCGGCTTACGCATAGTTTAGAAGTTTCGGTAGTTGGGCGATCTTTAGGTAGACTGGCAGGGCAAAAAATTCTGGAGAAACATCCTCAACTGGAAAAAACCCATGCTTACAAAATGAACGATTTTGGTGCCATTGTGGCCGCTGCTGCCCTGGCTCACGATATTGGGAATCCCCCTTTTGGGCATTCAGGAGAAAAAGCTATTGGGGAATATTTTAGCCACGGTCATGGAAAACGTTTTAAAGATGAACTTTCTCCAAAAGAATACCAAGATCTTATAAAATTTGAAGGGAACGCCAACGGTTTTAAAATCCTTACACAAAATAAACCGGGAATCTCTGGTGGTCTCCGACTTTCTTACGCTACTTTGGGAGCTTTTATAAAATATCCTAAAGAATCTTTACCTCATAAACCCTCACAAAATATAGCCGACAAAAAGTTTGGGTTTTTCCAGACAGAAAAAGAGATTTTTGAAGAGGTTGCAAGCGAATTAGGCTTAATTAAAACAGGAAAAGACGGCGATATAAGTTACTACCGCCATCCTCTCGCGTTCCTGGTGGAAGCAGCCGATGATATTTGCTATACCATTATAGATTTTGAAGACGGGATAAACCTTGGTCTAATTGATGAAGATTATGCGTTGGAATATCTTATAAAACTAGTAAAAGACAATATAAATACCGGCAAATACAATAGCCTTACAAATACTGCAGATAGGTTAAGTTACCTAAGAGCCCTGGCTATAAATACCTTAATTACCGAAGCGGTAGAAACCTTCTTAAAAAATGAAGATGCAATTCTTTCAGGAAGTTTTCATCAGGGATTGTTAGATAAGAGTAAATACGAAGCGCAAATAGACGATATTATTAAAATTAGTATTGAAAAAATCTACCAGAGTGAAGAGGTAATAAGTAAAGAAATTGCAGGGTATAAAATGCTTTCGCACCTTTTAGATACTTATACCGAAGCCTTACTTCCGTTGAAAGCCGAAGAATATTCTAATTTTAATAAACTGGTTTTAAAATCGGTTCCAAATTTAGCTTATCTCCAGGAGGAGAATTCGGTTTATAGGCGTTTATTAGAAATTTGTTCGCATACCGCTTCGTTGACTGATGGGTTTACCGTAGCTTCTTTTGAAAAATATAAAGGAATTAAATTATAAGAAAATGCCGGCTTAGACAGCCGGCATCTTTAAAATTCGTAGACGAGGCCTACGCCCAGCATTTGCTTAAACTGCACCCTGGGCCCGGTAGTTTCAAGCTCTCCATCGCCATTAATATCTTCTTTAAATTTTACATCGTCATCGTAGCGTAAATGGGAACCCACATTGGCTTTTATAAAATCGTTTACTTTTAAATTCACGTTTAACTGCCACTCCACATCAATATTCCCAAATTTATTGAGATAATCTGAATACAGGCTTAATTGATTATCCAGTTCAACATTTTCAAAAACTTCTTTAGAAAAATCACTGGTAACCAAAAAACCAAATTCAGTTCTTACATTTTCTCCTTTTTCAACAATATTGCCCAACGTATCTCTCACTGCCCCCGTAACACCAAACATCCCTTCGTTAGCCAATCTTTGGTCAAGAACAAAAGTAGATTTTTGCGTTACCGGTGAAATATATACTTTAAGATCTTCTACCGGATCTGAATACTCTGTACCAATACCCAGAAATAAATAACCCGGAGCCATAAATTTCGAAATAGGACTATCGGTATCAGGATATTTATATCCATTGGTAAACTGCGTATTAAAGTTGAATTTTGCCGAATAGAACCAATTGGAAACCGAATCTTTTCTATAACCAAAAGATGAATTTAAACGTAACTCATCTTCTGTTTTTCGAAGTTTCTGGCCCTCCTGGGAGTTTATACCATAGCGCACTGTAGCCCGGTTTCGCCAATTAAGATCATCTTTTTTATAATTGCGCTCTACATTACCGTGAACCAGAGCCGAAATTGAATTATTTCCACCGGCATTCCAGTTAATAAAAGCAACCTCGTTTAAATTTACCCCAACTTCATTCTTTTCTGTCCAAAACGTTACTATAACAGAATCTACTTTCGTAGTATCCTGTACCACTTTAATAGAATCTGAAGGTTTTATAGTATCGTTATAAATGTCAAAATAATAATCTGAAATTGAATTGTTGGCGGTGGTGGTTAAGTAAACGAAGCATGCTACAAGACATAAGACTTTGGTTTTCATTAGTTAATTTAGATTTTTCGGAATGGCAAAATTAAAGATTTTGAAGAAGAGACACTACTTCTTCCCTAATATATTCAACGCTAATTTTCGCAATTTCTTGTAATTCATTTATATTTCCTTGCTCAATAAAATTATCTGGCAAACCTAAATTCCTAATTTTAGCTTTATAATCGTGTTTTGCTGCAAATTCTAAAATAGCACTACCAAAGCCGCCCACCACAGTTCCATCTTCAATAGTAATAAAGGCTTCGTATTTCCTAAAAAGAACGTGCAATAATTCTTCATCTAGCGGTTTTACAAAGCGCATATCAACATGCCCAATTTTTTCTGTTTTAATACTTTCTATGGCTTTGGCTGCATTCTGTGCCATATTTCCAATACTTAAAACCGCAATTTTATCACCTTCTTTCAGGCTCTTGGCTTTTCCAATTGTTATTTCCTCAAAAGGAGTTTCCCAGTTTGTTTTAACGCCCCTACCTCTTGGGTATCTTATGGCCATTGGAAGTTTTAAATCTAGCTGGGCGGTGTAAAGCAGGTTTCTAAGCTCTGTTTCATCGCTGGGCGCGGCAATTATAATATTTGGAATACATCTTAGATAAGCGATATCAAAAACGCCGTGATGTGTTGCCCCATCCTCCCCAACCAGTCCTGCCCTATCCAGGCAAAAAACTACCGGCAGTTTCTGAATGGCCACATCGTGAATAACCTGGTCGTAGGCGCGCTGTAAAAAAGTAGAGTAAATAGCGCAAAAAACTTTAAAACCCTGGGTAGCCATCCCTGCAGAGAGTGTTACTGCGTGTTGTTCGGCTATGCCAACATCAAAGGCCCTTTCTGGAAAAGCCTGCATCATGAATTTTAAAGAACTTCCTGTAGGCATGGCAGGAGTAATTCCTATAATTTTATCGTTCTTTTTTGCTAATTCTACCAAGGTGAGACCAAAAACATCCTGGTATTTTAAAGGAAGCCCTGCCGTATCGTATGGCAAAAGCTCCCCGGTATCTGGTCTAAATTTCCCGGGTGCGTGATATTTTACCTGGTCTTCTTCAGCCTTTTTTAAACCTTTACCCTTAGTAGTAATTACGTGAAGGAATTTGGGACCTTCAATTTGTTTCATTTGTTTAAAAACTTCAAGCAATCCAGCAATATCGTGGCCATCTACCGGCCCAAAATATTTAAAATTAAGCGCTTCAATAATATTACTTTGTTTAGGTTTGTAACCTACCCGCGCTTTTGTTAAGTATTGTTTTAAAGCTCCAACGCTGGGGTCTATTCCAATAGCGTTATCGTTGAGCACCACCAGTAAATTTGCTTTTGTTACTCCCGCATGATTTAAACCTTCAAAAGCCATCCCGCTAGCAATAGAAGCATCTCCCACAACAGCGATATGGTGTTTTTTAAATTCACCTTTAAGGTTTGAAGCTATAGCCATTCCCAGGGCAGCAGAGATCGCGGTAGAAGAATGCCCAACCCCAAAAGTATCATATTCGCTTTCTTCCCGCTTTGGAAATCCGCTAATACCGTTTAATCGTCTGTTAGTATGAAAAATCTCACGTCTACCCGTTAAAATTTTATGCCCGTAAGCCTGGTGACCAACATCCCAAACCAATAAATCTTTAGGAGTATTAAACACATAATGCAGGGCAAGCGTTAATTCTACCACTCCAAGGCTGGCACCAAGGTGGCCTTCTTTAGTTGCCACTATATCTATTATAAATTTCCTGAGCGCTGCTGAAACTTCCCGTAACTTTTCAGCCGGGAGCTTCCTCAGGTCTTCAGGTGAGTTTATATCTTCTAAAATATTAAGATTCATAGTACGCAAAGTTAAGCTATGAAAAGTTATTTCTTACAAGGATTTCTTCAGAAGCTAATTTTATAATTTTTATCTTTCCGCAGAAAAGATTATTTAAATGTTGCAGCCTTTTAACGATGAATATTTTATGAAAAAAGCCCTGGAAGAAGCCCAAAAAGCTTTTGAAAGGGGCGAAATTCCTGTTGGGGTTGTAGTTGTAATAAATAACCAGATTATAGCTCGCGGACATAATTTAACCGAAACCCTCAACGATGTTACCGCGCATGCCGAAATGCAGGCAATAACCGCTGCTGCAAGTTTTTTGGGCGGAAAATATTTAAAAGATTGCACTATGTACGTAAGCCTGGAACCCTGCCAAATGTGCGCTGGTGCTCTATATTGGAGCCAAATTTCAAAACTTATTTTCGCTGCGGAAGATGAACAACGTGGCTACCGAAAAACCGGGGTAAAGCTGCATCCTAAAACCCAGGTAAAATCTGGTATTCTTGCAGATGAAGCTTCGGCATTATTAAAGCGTTTTTTTATTGAGAAACGAAATTTGAATTAATTCCCTGCTTAACCAAAGTTAAAGACTTGCTAAAGACAAGTGTTATAATGCGTTAAAAGCTATTGTTAAGTGGCTTTTTTTCCAAAAATTTGAAGCTTGTTCAAATTAAAATTGTTAACGCATCTATGGGGAATATTAATACCATTTATAAATTCGTCTTTTTATTTATAGCTTCAGTTATCTCGACTACCGCACAGGTTTCTCCAGGTGCCGAAGAGCCTAAAACCCTGGTACATACTTTTTATGTTGCCGGTAATATTGGAAATGATCTTACAGGTGATGGTCTAAAAATTCTAAATACTATTGTAGAGGCTTCAAAAAATGATGATAATGCTTCCTTATTAATTCCTGGAAATTTTCTTCCACAGAAAGGATATGAAAAAGAAGGGGAACGAGAGAACCAACAGGAATTTTTAAAAAAGAATCTATTAGATGCGGTTCAGGAATTTAACGGTAAAGTGATATTTACTCCAGGCCGTAATGAATGGACCAAAGGTGGACAAAATAGAATAGATGATCTGGAGTCTTTTCTTCAGGATAACCAATCTAACATAGAAGTTTGGCCAGATGATGGTTGCCCAATTGAACAGGAAGATATTACCGATGATCTAATTCTTATTACCGTAGATACCCAGTGGTATTTAGAAGATTGGGACGACCATCCCAATATGAATTCTAAATGCGATATAAAAACAAGAGAACGCTTTTTTGCTGAATTTAAAGATGATATAAAAGATGCCCACGGTAAGACCATTTTGGTGTCTCTACAGCATCCGGTAATGAGTAATTCAAAAAGATCCTTCTTTGAAAAAATTGGAGGTTTTTCAGTACAGGATTATCAAAGCAAAGAACAAAGTTATTTAAGAGGCCGCCTGGAGACCCTTGCCAGCCAGTTTGATAATGTAATTTTTCTTTCAGGCCTGGACAGAAATCTTCAATATTTAGAAGATGACGGCATTCCGCAAATAATAAGCGGAAGCACGGGAAAATCCCAAAAACTTAGTATTAGAAAAGAAAACGAGCATTTTGGAAGCAACAAAAGCGGTTATGCTAGAATAAAAGCTTATAAAAATAATGAAACGCTTATTGAATTTTTCAGCATTGAAAATTCAGATCAGCCCATTTTTAGCAAAACGCTTAAAAGCGACGAACCAAATTGGAGCGAGATTGATTTTAAAACTAAAGAACAAATTGGTGACTCCGTAAATGCTTCTATATATACCGAAGAAGAAACCGATAAATCTGGCCTCTATAAAAGCCTAATTGGTGATTTTTATAGAGAAGTGTATAGTAAAGAAATAAAAGCGCCCGTGCTGTTCCTGGACACCCTGGAAGGGAACCTGCAACCTTTAAAAGAAGGCGGTGGTATGCAATCCCGCTCCCTTAGGTTTATTGCCGATGATAAAAATGAATTTACTATTCGTGCATTAAGAAAAAGCGCTACCCGGTTTTTACAGGCCACCACTATTAAAGACCATTATATTAAAGATTATATTGAAAATACCGTGGCCCAACGCTATGCGATGGATCTTTTTACCAGTGCACACCCCTATGCCCGTTACTCTTTAAAACACATTAATGATCTACTCGATATTTACGCGGGTAAACCTCAGATATACTATGTGCCAAAGCAAAAAGCCTTAGGACTTAATAATGATGAATATGGCGATGAACTTTATATGTTTGAAGCCCACGTAGGAGATGAAAATAAAGAATTTGAAAGATTTGGTTCGCCCGAAGATATTATAAGTACTCGCGATCTTCTTGAGGAAATGAGAAAATCTAAAAACATCAGGACAGATGAGAAAGAATTTATTAAAAACAGGCTGGTAGATATGTTAATTGGCGACTGGGACAGACACTTCGATCAATGGCGATGGGCATTACACACCCAGAAAGATAGCACGAAACTCTACAAACCCATACCCCGTGACCGTGATTTTGCCTTTCCAAATTATGATGGTTTTATTCCAGATCTGGTAAAATTAGGATTGCCACTGGTTAGAAAAATGGAAACTTACGATGCGAATGTAGATAATGTAAAATGGTTTAATTTATCGGGTTACCCTTTAGACCAGCGTTTATTAAAAACCTTAACCTGGGAAGACTGGGAAGAACAGGTAGAGTTTATTCAATCCCGACTTAGCGATAATGAAATTGAGACTGCTTTTAAAGCTTTACCAGAAGAAGCTCAGGATGAAACTATTGAAAATATTAAAAGTAGCCTAAAAGCGAGAAGAGATAATTTAGAAGATATCGCCAAACGCTATTATAATTATTTGCAGGAGTTTCAAATCCTCACAGGAACCGAAGAAGATGATACTTTTAGTATTGAAAGAAAAGACCATGGTCTTACCGAGATTATAATGATTAATGAAGACGGAAAAGAAGTCTTTAGAAACACTTATAATTCAGAAACTACCGATGAAATTTGGATCTATGGATTTGATGGTGACGATACCTTTAAAACTTTAGGAAAAGGAAATAATCCTGTAGAAATAAAAGTAGTTGGTGGAGAAGAAAACGATATCTACGATTTTCAGAATACAAGAAAAATCAAATTATTCGATCATAAAAGCAAAGAAAACACAATCATCAATTCTGCTTCCAGAAAATGGTTGGTAGACGATTACGAGATAAACACTTTTAACCCCGATAAACGAAAAAGAAGTGAAAATAAAATTATGCCGCAAGTAGATTATAATGGCGACGAAGGGCTTTCTTTAGGCATTAAAGATACTTACACCACATACGGGCTCACCAATAATCCATTTAATACACAACATACTTTTGATGCTGCTTATTATTTTGCCACTAACGGTTTTGAAGTAGGATATCAGGGAGAATTTGCACATATTTTCTACAACTGGAACCTGGGAATATTAGCTAGTTATACCAGTCCTAATTTTGCTGTGAATTATTTTGGAGAAGGTATAAATTCCGAAAATCAACGTGATACCTTTGGAAGAGATTACAACCGGGTTCGTATTGAGCAATGGGAAATTGCCCCTTCCCTAATTTGGCGTGGAAATTCAGGTGGAAGCTTTTATGCAAAGCCAATGCTACAATCTAGAGAAGTATCTTATGATGAAGAACGATTTATAGCAGATGCCTTTCCTGAAGAAAATGATCTTTTTGACCAACAACTTTATGCCGGAGGGGAATTAAATTATCATTATGAAAATCGGGATAACCCTGCATATCCATCCCGCGGATTTGAAGCTGATATCACCACAGGTTATAAAACCAATATTGACGGTCACAACAACGAATTTGCTTATGTAAGTCCGTGGCTGGCTATAGATTATCCGTTACACGAAAGCGGAATTGCGGTTTTAGCTACCAAAGTTGGTGGTAAAGCCATCTTTGGTGATAATTATGAATATTATGATGGTGCTATCCTTGGCGGAAATGAAAATCTGAGGGCCTATCGTTGGGAACGTTTCAATGGGAAACAATCTTTCTACCACTCTACCGATCTTAGAGTTGGAATAAGCCGATTCAAAACTAATTTTATTCCCCTGCAAATTGGAGTAAGTGCCGGCTTTGATTACGGCCGGGTATGGGCAGAAGATTCAACTTCAGATAAATGGCGAAACAACTATGGCGGCTCAATCTGGATTAATGGCTTTAATGCTTTTACCGCAAACACAGGATATTATTACGGTGACGATGGTGGAAGATTAACCTTTACTTTTGGATTTAAATTCTAAATTTCCGTGTTGAAATCTACACACCTGTGGAAACATTACTGTAGAAGTTCACAGTATTCAAATTTGAAAGTATTGTTAACTTGAAAACATTTTACCACAAAAGACTTAAATTCAGTTAATTATTGGCTTAAAACTTAAAGCTATCATAATTAAAAATTTTAGGTAAGAAAATTGGTTTTAAGGGGATAAATAGATTTTAAGAAATGTCCCCAAATATAAACCTAATTCATAACCTATTGCAGGCGGTAATGCTTATTCCGTTTTTGCACCTGGCAAACCAGTATATTTTCAAAAAAATTAGTGAAAAACACGATTTTTTCTCAGCAAACCTGATGAATAAATTGTTCTATTATCATCTAATCTTTGCCGGAGTTTATTACACCTACGCCTTTTTTAATCCTTCAGATTCAAAGCGCTATTTTAGTGTGCCGGGAAAAGAAGGTAAAACCTGGAACGGATTTTTAGAAACAGGCACCTCTTTTATAGATTTTCTATCTTATCCATTTATAAATTTCTTCGGCTTTAGCTACGAAATGATGATGTTGCTTTTTAGCTGGGTTGGTTTTATGGGCTTTGTTTATGCTTACCTATTTTTTAAAGAAAACATAGCTATAAATATTAAGATCTTTAAGAAAATAGATTTTTTGGTTTTAATTCTTTTTCTACCAAATATGCACTTCTGGACAGCATCTTTGGGCAAAGGAGCACCTATTTTTCTGGGCTTAATGTTATTTGCTTATGCCCTTAGAAAACCACAAAACAGAATTTATAGTTTAAGTTTGGGCTCTTTACTGGTTTTTGCCATAAGGCCGCATATGTTTTTACTATTGGCAGGAGCAGGACTGCTGAGTATATTTATCAATAAAAACCAGATTAGTTTAAAACAAAAAGCAATTTTTGTGGGCGCTATAACTGGTGTTCTCTTGCTTTTTCATAAACAAATTCTGGATGTGGTAAACCTTGGAAATTCTCAAAACCTAATTGCAGATTTTCTTTCTTTTACCGAAAACCGTTCTAATAACCTGGATAATGCCACTTCGGGTGTCCCAATGACAGATTATTCACTTCTAGAGAAATTCTTTACTTTTTGGTTTAGACCACTATTTTTTGATGCTCCCGGAATTCTTGGAGTTATAGTATCCATAGAGAATTTAATCTATTTATTATTGTTCGGGAAATTGTTTAAAAAGAGTTTTTTCGGATTTTTAAAAACGGCACCGGGCCATGTAAAACTCAGTCTAATCTTATTTTTTACCACGTCTTTTGCAATGACATTTGTAATGTCTAATCTTGGTATAATTCTTAGGCAAAAATCAATGATTATGTATTTCCTGTTCTTTGTGATCTACTATTTTCTGGCTTACGAAAAAGACACTGTTTTTAGGTTAAAACAGGAAGTGACTGATAGGCAGCATATGCAAAAAGCTGCTTAATTTTGGTGATTTAGATGAATTTATTTCCAGAACTCATCTTCCCACACTCCGCAGGTTATTTCTTTGTTATGGTGTTGTTGAATTTCCTGAAGTTCTTCTGCTGAAGCTTCTTCCTGGATTTTATTAAAAAGCACCCGTTCCTCAAACCTAATATGGCCTTCCAGGTCGTTTTTAATCATTTCTAAGGCAAGGGAGATATCAGTATTTTGGCAGAATAATGATGCCAGATGTTCGTGTTCTTCCAGGGCCTGTTTTACCAGTACATTTTTAGCACCTAAAACCGGAAAAACATATTTTTCTTCAATCTGAAAATGCACCCGTAACTGGTTTTCCCAAAACCAATCGGTATATTTTTTTATGCGTTGCGGTTCCACGCCGGTTTCAAAACCTTTTCGGATTTTCCAGCAGAGCAAAAGCCCCTGGTGATGTTCTCTACTCAAAGGTTGAATAGCCTTATGTCTTTTTATCGGATTAGTCTTTGGTGGTACCATAATTAGAATTGTTGATTCCTATATAAAATAAGAAATCTAAATCTGTTTTACTCGTTAATCGAGATTAATTCCTCTTATTGCCGATAATTATCTCCCAAAAGTAATTTATTGAAATTCTAATAATCAAACCAGTACCAATCCGATTATATAAACAAGACTCCCCACTAACATCATTACCAGCGTATAGGGAAGGATTTCCCGGGCTTTTAGTTTGGTAATGGCAAGTAATGGTAACGCCCAGAATGGCTGCAGCATATTCGTTATCTGGTCTCCATAGGCCAAAGCCATCACAGCTTTGTTAAGCGGCACTCCAAGTTTTAAAGCACTTTCTAAAATTATTGGGCCCTGTACCGCCCATTGACCGCCGCCACTGGGAACAAAAATATTTACCAGGCCTGCGCTGAAGAAACTGTAAACCGGCAGACTAACATCGGTTGCGATACTTACAAAAAACCCCGAAATATCACTTACCAATCCCGTTTCCCGCATTATGCCCATTATCCCAAAATACAAAGGAAATTGGATTAAAATAGCCGCCGCTCCCCCAATGGCTTCTTCTAGAGCTTTTAAAAATGAAGCAAAAGACTCGTGTAACAAAATACACAAGCAAAGCATTAGAAAATTCAGCATATTAGGTGTAAGGTGTCCCGCGGAAATTTCATCAGAATAACTTGCGAAAAAAGCTGCTAGGAGAAGAAATCCAAAAATTAATCTTAGCGATTTTGAATGATCCAGTTTTTCGGCACCGGTGATTTTTGCGATATGATTTGTTTTTGTTTCAGCTTCAATTTTCACCTCCTTCGTTCTGCTGATCCTGGAAAGCAAATAAAGCGTAAGCGGAATTAACACCAATAAAATTCCGAAAATCAATAAATTCCAGGTGGAAAAAATTGTTATAGAAGTAGGAAGATTATTCGGTAATAACGAAAGAAAATCTGCATCTGCTCCTGGGAAAAGACTGGCCAAATGGCCGTCTTCAGCCGCTTTTAACGGAGCGCTACCGCTCATTCCTCCGTGCCAAACCATTAAACCTACATAACCGGCGGCTCCAATTAATGGATAATTAATTTTGAAGCCTCTATTGGAAGCGGCTTCGGCAACTTTCCTCGCCATTATTGCACCAAAGATCAATCCCAGTCCCCAGTTAAAAAATGCTACTAACATTGTTGAAACCGAAACGATAATTACTGCGCTCGCATTTCCGGTCACTATTTTAGTTAACTGACTCGTAAGCCAGGAAACAGGTTTGCTTAGTACTAAAATGTGCCCCAAAACCAAAATGAGCATCATTTGCACCATAAAGACAATAAGAGCGGGATCCCACATCCCGGTTTGCCAGAAATCGAGAATTTGAATTGCAGAATTAGTGTTCGTTTCTTCCGTAAAAAAGAACGCGACAAAAAGGGTAATTAATGTAAGTAGCACCGCTAAAGTAAAGGGCGCCGGGATAAGTTTTTTAAAGGTATTTTCTATGAAATTGCTAAGGTTCAAATTTTTAGATTTATACGTGCTGATCTACCAAAAATTGACTGTAATATTCGATTAGTCTCATACTAAAATATCCCATCCCAAAGTAGGGTTTGGATGGGCATTATCTATTAACACTGCTTAAAACTATAAATTATTTATTAAATTCTTATAAAATGTGGTTTCTAATTGAAAAGCTTTTGATTAGCTCCCAAAAGAAAACCCTCGCCAAATTGACGAGGGTTTCTTGTTATTGAATCATTTGCAGTATACAATCTACATTATACACTATACATTTTTCGATCTACAGTTTCTCTAAATCTTTTACTTCATCCTTACTGGCTTCCATAATGCTTATGGCATAACCTCCGCCGGGAGCAGATTTTTGTGAAAGCTCAGACTTACTGTTCACTCTATATTTCTTGATCTCATAAGCCTGAGGATTATCTTTATAATGCGCATCTTCAGCATCGGCATATACAGTTGCGATATAGGTTTTTCCTTTTTCAAGGAAATCGAATTCAATTTCTGAAGTTCTTGGAGTAAGTCCGTTTACATTACCTACAAACCAGTTATTTCCATCTTTTTCTTTTCTGGCAATCGTAATGTAATCTCCCGGCTCTGCTTCCAGGTAAACACTTTTTTCCCAATCTATCGCTACATCTTTTATAAACTGAAATGCATCCATAAACTGCTCGTAATGCTTAGGTAAATCGGCTGCCATTTGTAAAGGCGAATACATTGTTATATACAAAGCCAATTGATTAGCCAACGTGCTGTTTACGTGAGAATTATTGTCTGGATTTAGTTTACTGATATCCATTTCAAAAATTCCCGGAGTGTAATCCATTGGGCCGCCAATTAAACGCGTAAAAGGTAAAACGGTCACGTGATTTGGCTTATTTCCGCCGAAGGCCTGATATTCAGTTCCACGAGCCGATTCGTTAGCGATAAGGTTTGGCCAGGTTCTGGCAATTCCGGTTGGTCTAACAGCTTCGTGCGCGTTGATCATAATCTCATATTCCGCAGCTTTTTCAAGCGCATATTGATAATGATTAACAATCCACTGGCTATAGTGATTTTCACCCCTTGGAAGAATATCGCCTACATAACCTGTTTTAACCGCATTATAATTATTGGCTTTCATAAACTGGTAAGCCGTATCTAAGTGCCTTTCGTAATTTCTAACCGAAGCCGAAGTTTCGTGGTGCATAATCATTTCCACATCTTTACTTTTGGCGTATTCTCTAATTTCATCTACATCAAAATCTGGATAAGGCGTTACAAAATCGAAGACATAATCTTTAGAATTTCCAAACCAATCTTCCCAGCCTACATTCCAGCCTTCAACCAATAAGCCGTCAAAACCGTGTTCTGATGCAAAATCTATATAGTATTTTACATTTTCAGTAGTTGCAGCGTGAGTACTATTCGGTTCAGCGGCTTCAAAATCGGTTTCACCCAGTTTAACCGCTGCAAATTCATCAGTATAATCCCAAGAGCTCATTCCCGTGATCATTTCCCACCAAACGCCCATATATTTCATTGGCTTAATCCAGGAAGTATCTTCAATCTTACTGGGTTCATTCAGGTTATAAGTGATTCTTGAAGAAAGAATATCTTTAGCTTCATCACTTACAATTATAGTTCTCCATGGCGTTATTCCGGGAGCGATCATAAAGGCTTTATCCCCATTTACATCTGGTGTTAACCAGGATTCAAAAACCATAGTTTCGTCGTCCAGGTTTAAATGCATTGCAGGATAATCCAGTAAAGCGGCTTCGTGTAAATTAATATAAAGGCCGTCTTCGGTTTTAAGCATTAAAGAAGTTTGCACTCCTGTGGGAGAGAATGATTTTTGAGAAACATTAGCGGTTACCGCCTCTGTCATCAAGCCTCGTATTTCTGAAAGTTTACTTTCGGTATAATCGTATTCCTGGGTATCATAATCGCCGGCGATCCAAAAAGCGGTGTGATCACCGGTCATAGCGAATTCGGTTTTTTCATCTGAGATCACGAAATGCCCAAGCCTGGAGTCCTTCGGAAATTCATATCTAAACCCGAGTCCGTCGTTGAATAAACGAAAGCGCAAAACCAATTTACGCTCTGAATCTTCCTGATCTAAATGAACTACAAGCTCATTATATTGATTTCTAATCTCACTTTCTTCACCCCAAACCGGTGTCCAGGTTTCGTTAAAAGTAGATTTTTCGGTGTTTTCTATGCTAAAATTAGAGGTAAGAGGCTGCCCTTCTTTTAACTCTAAGCCAAGCTTACTTTTTTCAATAATAGCACGTCCTTCAAACTCCAGGTTATAAACCGGAGTACCATCTTCCTGAAGAGAGAAATTCATCTCCAGGTTTCCGTTAGGAGATTCTAGTTTTTGGGCTTGCAAACTACCAAAAACAACCAGGCAAAAGAGGCCTAATATTAATCGACTTTTCATAAATTCTACTTTAATATGTGTGAATCTACAAAAGTACGGTTTTAAGGAGTTTTGGGAAATAAATTAGCCCTGGGAAAAGTTTATTTCACCTCAAATTGTTTCTTTAAACTAACGGGCTCTCCATCCCGAGTGAAACCTTCCAGGCTTATTTCAAAAGTACCCTTAACATCTGAAGTAAAGAATTCAATAGACTTATTTTTCTCTTCAAGCTCAATTTGAGGCAACCAGAAAAGTTGATACCTAAAATCGGGAATTCTATTAAATTTTTCCAGCTGGTTATAGTTTTGGAAACTATAATTTTTATTCAACTGGGGACTTTTAATTTTAATTTCGGTTAGCTTATCTAAACTTTCAACATAATCACCTTCAAGAGTTTTAACCCTTATTAAACCCTGAGCCACCATAGGACCCAGGTAAAAATTATTGCGAAAAACTTCTACACTTTCCACTTTTTCTGAAGGATAATTAATAAAATGAGAATGATCCTCTACCAGCACATTGTCTACCAGCAACAATGGCGGCAAACCATAATCCAGGGAGTTTTCAATGCCGCTTACCCTAAACTCCGGCTCTCCATGCTCGCCTTTTCTGATTCTTGCCAAATAAATGATTTCTACAAAGGTTTCTTCCAGGGTTTTAAATCTAGTATAATTATCCAGTACATACAACTGTGACTCCCCTGGATACAATTCCTTATTTTCTATTTCAGCTACCGCAAGGCTATCAGCCCTTACTTCAAAATAAGCGTTTTCTATTTGATGATGAATACTACGTTGTAAAATCTCATCGGTGGCTTCCGCACTTATTTTATAATCCTTAAAATCTAATGCTGAAGTATTGATTTTTTCCTTTTCCCTCAACTGAATTTTATATTCTGAATCCTCATCCTTCAAAACCTGAAGAAGCGCGGTTTCCCCATCAAACTTTTCATCAAGATTAAGGAAAAACTCACCGGCGTTGTTCACTACAGAAGTTCTAAAAATTTGTTGATTCCCGTTAATTGATAAAGCAACTTGTGGTTTACGATTTGAATTAATAGGCCGAGGTGAAATACTTCCCATTAGCAACTCTCCCCTTAACTCCGGAATAAAATATTCTGAAGTAGATTTATTATCAATTTCATAATTTCTGCCATAGTTAGCGCTGGTAGGCTTTTCAGGAACTTCAAATTCGGCGAGCTTATTGACTGAAACCGAGAAATTTCCTGTAATCTTTTCTGTATTTATAATTTCCAGGTTGATTTTTTCCCTTTTTTCATAGGTAGTTTTCGGTACAGAAAGCGAAAGAAATTCATCGGAATTATTATCTTTTAAATTCCCAGCACTAATTTCCTTATCAGTATCAATAATATCCTGTTCATTCTGGTATGGATTTATGGATAAAAGATCTGCTCTAAAGCTGTTTTTAACACCTCCGTTTTGCATCCATTGGGTATAGGCTACCAACTTATAATGACCCGAATTGACCGAATTTGGAATAAAAAAATCACTCGCTCCTACTCCATTCTCAAGGTAAATTTTATGTTTGAAAACTTCTTCACCGCTCTTATCTATCAATGCTACATAAGCTACTTTACTGAGTTCACTTAATTTATTTTCAGCAGTATTTAACACATAGACCTTATAATAAAACTGAGTTCCGGGCATTAAAAGAGAAGAATTGTAATGCACAAAAACCTTTTCCTGTGGAAGTTCTTTAAAAGATTCCTGCAATTGCATATTGGGCGTTACAGGCTGTGCCCACATCTCACAAAGCGGAAGGAAAACTAAGAGTATTTTAAATAAATTATTCATTTTTAAGTTTTTACTCTTCCCAAAAGTCTGGTTTAACATTTGTACCCCATACATTGCAATCTATACATTCGGTTTCCACAACTTCATAGGTTGGAAATTTGGTTCTAAGCAATTTCACATAACCACTTTGCAACATTGGAATGAGTTTTTCCAATTCTTCAGGCAATACAGGATGTGCAGGGTTACAGTCTTCGCTAAAATATGGCCTGGGATCTTCGCCTACCTCATAAAAATCGTAATAATCGAAAAATATCCTTTTGGTTGACACCGAAGAAACATTAAAATAACCTAAAACCTTTACGTCGGGATTTTCAGAAATAATATTTCCTTCAACAAAACCAGGCTGATTTTGAGAAAATAAATTATCACTTCCTGAAAGGCGTTCCAAGGCGTTATAATAATAATGCGCATCCCTGCTAATACCAATTTGTCTTACCAATAAACTATAGCGTTGCGAGAGTTTTGGATTAGCTGTTTCAACAAATTTAACCAGAAAATTTTCTATATTATTCTCACTTAAATTGCTGGTATTTGCCAGGATATAATTGGTAGAATTTAAGGTATTATAGCAAACCCGTTCTTCCCGGGTTTTAGGAATGACTTTAAATTGTCCGTTTTCATAAATAAGATCGGAGTCGGAACTATAACGCGAAACTATCTTATAGGTTTCTTCATATTCATAACGATAAAATTGAGTCGCGTCATTAGTATTATAATTATCTACCTCAATGGCTATCCCGTTTTCTCCTTTTACTGTGAGTCTCTGTGCTTCTACATTATCTATAGGCGAACTACTCGCTAATTGCGTGGGCTCTGAAGTATAAGAAATTCCATTTTTAGTTTCAATTTGAAGTTGATAATCAGTTGCCGGTTGCGCCTTGAATTGATTTAAAGAATGATATTCTCCATTTTCGGTTTCCCTGAATTCATACTCGTTCCCTACGGCATCCGTAATCCAAACTGAAGCATCACTTTCGGGTGCGGGACCATCTTCGCCAAAAGGAAAAGTTCGGCTTAAATAAACCTTTTGTGTTTCTAAATCATCGGTTATTGTGGCTCTAACCGCAAGAATATTTTCATATTCATCGGTTTCAAATTCTATAGGTTCTACGCAAGACTGAAACAGGCAAAAACCGGTAAAAAGCAGTATTAATATTTGTTGTTTTGAAAACATGTTCCCCAATCTTTTAAATTAAAACCTGAAATTATACGTAATCGTAGGAATTGGTATTGAAAAAATAGAACTCTGATATGCCTGAATATCACCATCATCGGTTACAAAAAATACCGAATACGGATTGTTCCTCCCCAACACGTTATACACTGAAATATTCCAGAAGCTATGCGCAAATTTTTCAATCTTGTGATTCCCCTCAACATTAAAACTAAGATCTAACCTGTAATAATCGGGAATTCTAAATTGGTTCCTATCGCTGTAAACCGGCAATTGACCGGTTCCCGGATTAAATTTACCCACCGGTATGGTAACTGGCCTTCCGGTTTGATAAACAAAGTTAGCTGAAAAACTAAACCTTTTAGTCAATTTATAATTAGCTACAAGGCTAACATCGTGAGGTTTATCAAAATTTGCCGGAAAAAAATCTCCATTATTTACCCTTTGTTCCCTAAACTCGCCATCTAACCTAAGCAAAGACCTGGAATAAGTGTATCCTAGCCAACCATTAAGCCTTCCCTCAGATTTTTTTAGTAGAAACTCTACTCCGTATGCTTTTCCATCACCCTGTAATACTTCGGTTTCAACGTTTTCATTTAAAAATAACTGGGCTCCTACTTTATAATCTAAAATATTGTCTGATTCTTTATAATAGCCTTCAACGCTAAACTCGTACATATTTTCCTTGAAATTCTTATATAATCCCAGAGAATATTGTTTTGCCTGTTGTGGCTTAATATTAAGATCGGTTAGCTTATAAGTATCAGTGGGTGAAATAGTGGTGTTATTGGAAAGTGTATGAATATATTGATAGGTATTATTATAACTTATTTTAGCGGAAAAATCGGGCAAAAAAGCATACCTGGCGGATAGCCTGAACTCTGGCCTGGCATAGGTTTCAATTACTTCACCATTTCCTACTTCCCGTGTACCTGCCATAGTAGATTCGTTCCTCGGTAAGCCCTCTTCGTAGGTATTTTGAGATTTGGGTCCCAAGGCTGCGTACAAGGAATATCTTAATCCTGCACTTATCAGCAACTCATCGTTCACCTTGAAATTATCGGAAATAAAAATTGCACTCTCCAGTCCCTGCTCCCTGTCAATTTGTAAAGGTTCAACTATAGATTCACTACCTAGGGGAGAAATTTCCCCCGGATCTACAAGATAAAGTTTGCTACTTAAACCATATTCAAAATTGTGGGCAGCACTATGCCGGTAAGTCATCTTTATTTTCGCTTCGGTTTCATTAATATTATACCCGGAAGTGAAATTATTATTAAACTCACTTTCATAATCTATATCAAACTGGTAACCGCTATTAGACAGTACCACTTCCATCTCATTGCGCTCGTTAAATTTATGATTAAAATTTGCCGAAAAAATCAGATTACTGTACCTGAACAACGAATCTGAAGTAATACTAAAAACATCGCGGCTGTAATATCCCGTAGTTCTTAAATTAGTCTTTTCATTAAACTTATGATTATATTTCGCGATAAGATCATAAAACGAAGCGCTGCTGTTAGAAAGAGATTCTTCGTCCAGGTTTCTCAAGATCCAATCGGAATAAGTGCTTCTTCCGCCCAGTATCAAGCCAGATTTATCTTTTACAATAGGAATTTCTAAAGCAACATTACTGGTTACGGGACCCACTGAAACTTCGCCAGCGAATTTTTCAGTATTAGCGTCTTTACTTTTAATATCAAATACTGATGATAGCCTACCGCCGTATTCGGCAGGAATATTTCCTTTATAAATATCTACCTCGCCCGTTGTAAAAGGGTTTATCCCGGAGAAAATTCCGAAGAAATGGGCAGGGTTATAAATTACCGCATCATCAAGTAAAATAAGGTTTTGATCGGTTTTTCCACCCCTAACATTATAACCGGCAGCACCTTCCCCTGCGGTTGTTATTCCCGGTAAAGTAGTGGCAACCTTTAAAATATCCCTTTCGCCAAGTACCAGGGGTATATTTTTAATTTGACTTACGTCTATACTTTCTACTCCGGCAATAACGCTCCTCACATTCCGATCGGCTTCAGAGTCTACCAAAACTTCTCCTAACTGCTCAAAACTTTCTTCCAGGCTAAGGTTTAGTTGACCATCATTATAAATCACAATCCGTTTTTTAAGATCCAAATTTCCCAGGGAGATAGTTTCAATAATACTGGCGCCTGCAGGAAGTTCCAGTTCATAATAACCTTCCTCATTGGTAACCGAACCCTGATTTCCATTTGCGGTTACCACCGATAAATTTGAAATAGGTAACCCGGTTTCAGTATGAGTAACAATTCCTGAAAGCATAAATCGATTTCTAGGGTTTGATTTTTCTTCCTTCCCTATGTAAATTGTTTCAATTTCTTCTGCTGCAACAGTTCCTGATTCCCGGTAAAAAACAGGTTTATAATTTCTTTCTTCAGAATCTTCACTCACCGCCCCGGGTTTATCCCTGGCTATAGTATCTGTGTCTTTTTCAGGATAAAAACTAGTGGGCAACTCATCATAAATCACATTATTCCTCGTAATAATTATTTGATCGTTGAGGATAAAGAAATTGAGGTTAGTAGCATTAAAAATTTCAGTAAGTACGGTTTCTAAATCTTCCTTGGTATACGACCCGGAAATTAAAGTATCATCTAACCATTCGTCGGAATAAAAAAACTTGTATCCGGTGCGGTCTTCAATGATCATCATAACTTCTTCTACCGGTGAATCTTCAAAACTTAGATCTATTCGTGGGGCTTCCTGGGCCGAAAGCTTTAAAACACTACAGAGAAAGAATAGAAAAATTAGAAATATTCTCATTCGAATTAAGAGTTATTCGATTTATAGGATTCAGAAATCTCGCTAAACAATCGCAGCATAAAGCTATCGGGATCACTTTCTTTTAAAGCCCGATTAGAGCTAAAAAAACTTTCGATCTTCTCCTTATGTTCTGGAAAGACATTTATCCACTCCGATTGAGACTCTAATTGGAAATATTTTTCTGAAATAGCGACGGCATACTGCGCCGGCTCGGGTTCAAATTCAAAATAAGTAAAATCTGAAGTGAGGATTTTCTTTAATTTCTTTCGATGATTTTTTAGCAGTTTCAGAGAAGCAGATTCACTAATTATTTCAAAAAATCCCTGAATTTTGTTATTTTTTTTCGGCGATATACTTATAAAATTTCGCCCACCAATCCTGAACCTATTAATCCTATTTTTAAATAACTGGTAAGTTACATCTCCGTTTTCCTTTTTAACTCTTACAACAAGTAAATCTTCAAAAATATTATATTTTAAGTCGAGGTCGTAATAAGTTTCCCCGCTATAAACCACGTCTCCATTCAAAAACCCAGAGGTTTGAAAAAATTTATGTTTATTGTTTATGGTGGCGTGCTGTTCTACATACTCCTTGCCGTATAATAAATTGGTGTTTTCAATATTTACGAGCTCATCAAAATTTTTAAATTCTTCCCTGTATTCCTGCGAAAAAACGCTGAAATTAGTACTAAGTAGTACTATAGAGAATAGAAGTATAAAATATTGCCGCATATAGAGATTGGTTAAGTAAACCGGAAGGGCGGTTTTTAATAAAATACTCAAGGAAAATGCAGCTAAATATAAGATCCTTATTTAATTCTTTATAACTTAAGAATGAATTTAACACATTCAATTAAAAATACTTAAACCTAAGAGGCCAACATCCTAAAAAGTTCTTCGTCTATTTTGGAATTTTCATTGCGGTGAAATTTATTGAGCAAATTAGTAATTAATTCACCTATAGCATCCTGGCGTGCTTCAGATTTGTTCATAAATTGAATTTTTCCCCAGCCTCGAATATCACAAACCATCATTCCTTTTGCATCCCATATTGTTTGTTGCCTGCTATCGTACCTAACCGGAAATTTTAAAGTTTCCAAAGCTAAATTGTTCTTTTCGCTTAAATCCATAACTTGATTTTTTACTTTTATTTTAAGCAAAATTAGATGTAAACATTTTTGGAAAGGTTATTTAAAAATTAAGGCTTTATCCCTGATTTTTAAATGAATGTTAAGCCGAGAAACAAATCTATGGGATTAATACAAGCTTAGTATTTACTTGAACTTGATTTAACCTGAATAGGCCTTATCTGATTTAATTTTGAAGTGTATAATTGGAGTAATAAGGGGGCAATTCTGAAATGAAAGTCAATCCCCCTTTTTTTATACAAAAATTTTAGAAATCAACCTTCTTGAAAATATATTGTTTCTCCTATCCTTGCCGATTCTTTGGCCTTCTCTAAAATTTCTACTACGGTAACATTTAACGGAAGACTGTACAATCCAAAATCATTTATTTCTATGTCTTTATTTACAACGGCCGCCAGGTAAGAAAATGGATCGTTGTGAGGCGACTGCCTTGGATCTAACTTGATGGTTTGTTCTCTTTCACTTTCCACACCACGTATTTTAATGGTGGTAGCATCGCTGGCTATTGCGTAAGCTTGGGTACCATAGACTTCCATATCCTTTCGGGAAAAAGTCCAATCCCATGAAGCCTGGATCACACATTGTGCTTCTTCATATTGAAGAATAATAGTAGCTTCGTCTTCTACTTCTTTATAAATTTCGGGTTTATTTTGATTAGTTACTGCGGTAACTGAAAGTGGCTTTTCACCCTTCATTAGCCAGGTCATTAAATTAGCCCCATAGCAACCAAAATCCATTAAGGCACCGCCTCCATTTTTCTCGGGATCAATAAGTATTTCCAGGAATTCTTTACTCACACCAATTTCCTTAGGGCCCTGATGGCCAGAATTAACCATTACTTTTCTAATATCACCAAGTTCGCCCTTCTCAACTAAATCTTTTATATACTGATTACTTGCATACCAGGAAGTTTCATAATTAGTAAGCACGTGAATTTCATGTTGGTTGGCCAGCTTTTCAATTTCTTTAGCGTCCTGGACAGTTGTTGCAAGTGGCTTTTCCACCATTACGTGAATTTTTCTTGGTGCACAGGCCCTCACAACCTTAATATGTTCTTCGGTAGCCCCAAATGCTGAAACCGCATCAGGTTTTACCTTATCCAGCATTTTTTCAAAATCAGTGTAAAAGAGATTTTTATCCAGGTTATAGTTGTCTGAATATTTTTTAATGAGTTCATTATTGGTTTCATAAATACCAACAATTTCTATATCGTTTTTTCCCTCCCGGTTAAAAATCCAATCTACATGACCATGAGTTAAGCCCGCCACCGCTACCTTTATTTTTTCCTGGGAAAAACTTTGAGTAATAATAAGGCTGAATAGAAATAAAGTACAGGCTTTTTTCATAATATTCGATTACAATTGTTCGGGAAAAATAATAGAATTTTTACTGAACTTTCACATAATCTATAATTATAACAGAAGTGTCAAAATCCCCGGCTCCTATTAATTCCAAGACACTTAATTCATTTTCCTGGTGATTATATTGAAGTAGCTGATTTTTATTGTCCTTGTAAATTAGTTCAGCAAATTCTTTAAATTCTTTGTTGTAAAAGCTCTTTCGGGCAATGTGACGGCCAGAGAACCTTCCTACCTCCGGCAGTGCTTCAAATTCATTATTAGTAAGATTCAATTTATAGGCTTTCATTTCACCCATCAAAGAACTACCTCTAACCGGCATTAAACCAAAAAGAAAATTATCCTTTCCATTGTTGGCGAGGTTTCCCATAAAAAGTTCGGTGTCAGAAATTTCAAGAGGCTCAAGCGTTTTGGTAGACAAATCAATTTCCAGAAGTTCAGCATCTTCCAACTCCCCGGTAGTAGAGCTTAGTGCATACAATTTATTACCAAGCAGACTTGTTGAAAGCGTAATATTATGATCAAAAGAAATCCCCTCATAACTAAGGGCCATAGTTTCAGGATCTATTCTCACTACACGGCTGGTATTATTGTTATTATACTCCATCTCATCTTTTACAATTCCTACCAGATTGCCTTGCGCAGCATCCCAATCTAAACTATTTAAGCCGGCATTTTCACCATATATTTCTACCGGAAAATCAAGTGCAAAAACTTCTACAGATCTGGTTTCCTTATCCATCACCAATACCCGACCGTGAAAGGGATCAAAAAGATGTTCGTAAATAAAGATTTTCTCTGCTGAAGCCGTTACCGTACTGGGAATCATATTTAGATTACCCCGCATTGCTGAAATTGAACCCACAGCCGTAACTTCTCCCGTTTTATTTCCAATTTCATATAAATTCCCGTTAGCACGAAGAGCCAGATAATTGAAAGTGTCTTCAATTTCTGTCTCAGGATTTTCTGAACTTTCAGGATTATTATTATCGGTAGAACAGGAAACAAGCAATAAAATTACCGCAAGAAACTGCAGGAAAGTTTTTTTCATAATTAGATTTTAGAGAGATAAAAATAGATAAAATTTCTATCCCTCTGTAGCAATCTTATTCAGTTTATTTTTCTGAATTTTCTTCTATTTCTTTCTCCCATTCTGAAGCAATTATCTCATCTTTTTTAATAAGATTTCCAGAAGTTGTGATTTTATAATGCTCGTTGTCTGAAACCTCTAAATCCCAGATAATATTTTCTGCTTCCGGAAATTCGCCATTACCATTCATTTGTTCTTCAAACAATCTTTTCACAATATTCCTGTCAGAAAGTCCATCATTCAATAATCTTAGTATTGTAGCTTTATCCATTTTTGCAGAGGCGTCTGGGGAAGTAATGGAGCAATGAATAATAGTAGCGCTAGAACTGGGGAATTTGCCGTTGTAAGCTTTAAAAAGTAGTTGATTAACATGGAATAACCTGGATTGTAATTCCATTTCAGGATATTCTTCACAAACCGTATCTATCAACATATCATTGGAGATTTGCTCAATTTGGCCTTCAGATAATTCCTCGCCCAGCTTGTAATCTAAAACCAATTTTGCCGCTTCCACGGGTTCAAAATCGGAAATAGCCATAAATAGCAATTCCCTTAAAGTTTCAGGATCAGACTCTTCTGCCTCTGGATAATCAAATCTTTTTAGCAATTCTATATAATCTTCTTTCGTCCAATATTCCTTAATTTCATCAAGTGTTTGAACTTTCTCTATGTTTATTTTATATTTCATCTTAAGTATTTAGTCGGTTTTTAAATAAATTACCGCATTGATCATGATAATCATTTTTCACCACTAAATAGATGAATTCACTTTAAATCTTATTTCTTTTTAGAAGCGCTATTTTTTGAAAATATGATGTTGGGTTGCGGTAAAATAATCGCAAAAAACCTGGTTTAAAGAATGACCGTTTCTACTGGCTTTTACGCCTAAAAAAGGATAGATTTCAATAATATTTTTTGAAAGATTTTTTACTGAATTGGAGGCCGAAGAATGAATTTCTTCTGAATAGGAATCTAAAATTTTATTTCCGGCTGCAATCTCATTTTCAATAGTTTTAGAATATGCTGAAATTTCATCTTGAGAAACAGCAGTACATTTTTCTAAGTTTTCCAGAATACTTTTAGAAGTAAAACTGCGTGCTTCTTCCAGGAAATGCTGGGCCATCCCCAAATAATTAACCCAAAGTGTTAAATCGGCAAATACTGAAAAAGGAATTTTAAAAATATCCTGCGGCTGGTAAAATTCATTGTAAATAAAACTAAAGCGTTTAGGAACAAAAACGTTTTTTACTTCAAAAGAATGCGTAACCGAAGCTTTTAAACCCATCGTGTTCCAATCTTCAACAATTTTCACATCATTTTTAGGTGAAATAAACGAGCGTATTTTGGGTGAGCCATCCTCATTTAATAAGGCTTTACCATTTTCGTAAATTTCAGCATTAAGTGTAAAGTGGGTTAAATAATTTGCGCCTGTCGCATAACGCCAGGTTCCGGAAATTTTATAATCATCACCAATTTTTTCAGCTGTTCCAAAAAAGCCACCACTACCTCCTAAAATAGTAGGATTTGGAGTTTTAAAAATCTGTGCTGCAGTTTCAGGTTCCAGGTTTCCTATAAAATAATTAGCGCCACTGCATAGAGTTACCGTCCAACCAAGACTACCGTCAATTCGGGCCAGTTCCTGCAGTTTTAAAAGCCCTTCAGTAAGCGTAAATTCCAGTCCGCCATATTTCTTAGGCACCCAAATATTCCAGAGATTTTCTCCGGAAATCCAGGTTAAAACTTCTTCAGGAAATATATCTGCACCCAAACATAGCTCTCTAAGCACTTGCTGCCTGTTGTCTTTTTTCATTTTTTATAATTTTTCGCCATTTAAAATACCCCGAAGTTCCTACAATAAACAGGAAAATGGTTAAGCCGGCATATATGTATAATTCTTTATAAATAAGTAAAGGAATAGCAATGCTATTGCTGATATTAAGGAAAATCCAGTTCTCCATTTTTCTTTTAGCCATAAGCCACATTCCCGCCCAGGCAAAACCGCTAACCGCTGCATCCCAAAATTGAACATCAGAATCTGTATGGAAGCGAAGCCAATAACTCATTATTGTAAAACAGGTCAATACAATTCCCAGGGCTTTTAAATGTTCAGATTTAGTGGAATAAGAAATGGGGGTTTCTTCTTCTTTTTTTCCGTATCTCCAGTAAAACCAACCATAAATACTCATTACGAGATAGTAAAGGTTTAGAATTATATCGGCATAAAGTTTAGACCGGTACATTACAAACAGACTAATAAGAATGGAGACAATCCCGAATAAGTAATTATGAATATTGTTTTTTCGTGCCAGTAACACCTGCACCACTCCAAAAGTGGTTCCCAGGGCTTGTAGCCAGGTAAGTTGTGTAAAGAAATCCTCTATCATTGTTCTAAATTATCAATGAAATGAGGTGATGAAATAGCTAAAAATTGCAGTAATGCAACCTATGCTTAGAAAATCCCTACGCCGGCATTATCCGGATCAGGTTTGGAGTCAATAACCTCGGGGCAAGCCCCAAAAGGCATTTTTGGAAATATATCTTATTCGAGAAAAAACATTTTAAATGTTTTAATCTCGATTATCGAGTAAAACTCCTGGGTATCATCTCAGCCTACTTTATAGCAAGCACCCCATTTCAATAAAGTAGCCTCACCAGGAATCGAACCTGGATCTAAAGTTTAGGAAACTCTTATTCTATCCGTTGAACTATGAGGCCTTGTAAGCGGGACAAAAATAATAATGTTTTCAGAAATTCATCATATTATAATTTAAAACTTCAGCTGGTTACTTTGCTTTTATTAATTTTAATCAAACTTATATTTTAAACCCAATCTTTATGAAAGCTATTATTTTAAGCATGGTTACAGGGCTCATTTTTTTAAGTACAAATTGTGACAGGCAAAATTCTGAAGAACATATGCAACTTACAGGAACTATAGAAAGCCAGGGTATAACTTCCTACCAATATGGCACTCATATTTTAAATACTGAAGATGAATTTTATGCACTTAAGAGTGACAAAGTAAGTTTGGATGAATATATAGGGAAAGAAGTTACAATTTCAGGATCAAAAATTGAAGGTTACCCCGTAGATGGAGGGCCAGATTATATTCTCGTTACCCAGGTGAAAGAATAGTAAAGACCTGTTTTTTCCAGGCGGAATGTTATATTTGCGGAAAAAGCAAAAATGAAAAAATCACTCCTTTCCGCAGTTCTTTTTAGTTTATTCATTTCTTTTTCTGTCAATGCCCAAGTTGATGAAGAAAAAACCGGCGCCTGGTATATGTATTTTTGGAATACAAATTTTGGTGAAAGTGAATGGGGCCTTCAGGGAGATATTCAATATAGAAACTGGGATCTTGGCGGTGATTTAGAACAATTGCTTATTCGTGGCGGACTCACCTATTCTCCAAAAAATGCCGATATAAAATTCACCCTGGGATATGGAAATATTACCTCCGGTGAGTTTGGTGAGGCTAACGAAACTTCGGGCGAAAACAGGATTTACCAGGAAGCTTTACTTCCGCATAAGTTGAGCAATAGATTTTACCTCACGCACCGCTTTAGATACGAACAGCGTTGGGTAGAAAATCAGGATTTTAGAACGCGTTACCGCTATAATTTGTTTTTAAATGTGCCTTTAAATCAGCCAAACCTTAATAAAAATGCTGTTTATCTTGCCTTATATAACGAGATCTTCATTAATGGCGAACGCGAAATTGGTGATGGTAGAAGTGTTGAATTATTTGACCGTAACCGGTTCTATTCTGCCCTGGGTTATGCCCTAAAAGACAATCTCAAACTCCAGGCCGGGTATATGACACAAACTACTAATACGGTTAGCAAAGGACAAATTCAGCTTAGCCTGCATCATACTTTTTAAGCTATTCAGCAGAGTTTCGTTATCTTAGCTTCTAATCAGAAACCTGAATTATGAAGCAATTTTTACTTTTTTTCGCTTTAATATTTATTTCAACCTTAAATACCAAAGCCCAAACTTCTGAAATTAGCGGAGACGCTTTCGCGCACACGTATTCTATTGTGGCTCGCGATGCAAAAACCGGGGAAATGGCCGTGGGCGTTCAAAGTCACTGGTTTTCGGTGGGTCCATTGGTAGCCTGGGGGAAATCTGGGGTTGGAGTGGTTGCTACTCAATCTTTTGTAAATCCCGCATTTGGTCCCCAGGGGCTCAAACTTTTAGATGAAGGTTATACGCCTGAAGAAGCCGTAGAAAGTCTTATAAATAATGATGAAGGTCGCGATTTTAGACAGCTTGCCATTTTAGGAAAATCTGGCGCTAATGCTGCATATACCGGGGAAAAATGTGTAGCTGAAGCCGAACATCTTAATGGAGATAATTTTTCGGTCCAGGCTAATATGATGCTGAATGATAAAGTTGTTCCCGCAATGGCAGAAGCTTTCGTTGAAAATGCAAACTTACCTTTGGCTGAAAGAGTTGTTGCGGTTTTAAAAGCCGCCCAGCATGCTGGCGGAGACATACGCGGAAAACAATCGGCGGCCTTATTTGTGGTGGGGCCAGATAAGGTGGACGAAGTTTGGAAAGACAAAAAAATAGATCTTAGGGTAGACGATCACGAAAATCCTATTGAAGAATTAGAACGTTTGCTTAAAACCGCAAGAGCCTACGAATTTATGAACCGCGGCGATCTTGCCATGGAAGAAGGAAATGTAGAAAAAGCTTTAGAAGAATACGGCACCGCAGAAAGTATGTTTCCCAACAACCTGGAAATGCGTTTTTGGAAAGCGGTGGCTCTTGCTAACAGCGATCGTTTACAAGAAGCGAAACAAATTTTTGATAGGATTTTTGATGAAGACGAAAACTGGAGAATAATGCTAAAGCGTTTGCCCAAAGCCGGCCTAATAAACGTTAGCAAAGAGGAAATGAAGATGCTTACTAAGTAATCTTCACAGATTTAGTATCTTTATAACTTAAAATAATGCTGTTATGAAAATTACTTTTAATAAAGTTATGCTTGGACTTGCGGTTGTATCACTTACCGCATTTACTTCTTGTAAAGACGCAGAAGAAAAAACTGCTGAAGAAACCCAAACTGCTCCAAATACCCAAATGAGTGGAAACACATCTGGAAATGCAGAAACCCCAGATGTAAACCCCCCTCATGGTGAACCCGGGCACCGCTGTGATATGCCGGTTGGCGCTTCTTTAAGCGGAGCAAGTAACAACACCAATGCAGGTTCAGGATCTGAAATGACTACTTCACCAATTAGGTTGAAGGATTCAAAACCTTCTAAAAACCCTCCACACGGTGAGCCCTATCACGATTGCTCCATTCCTGTAGGAGCTGATCTTCAAAGTTAATTTTGAGGTTTTATAAATTCTGAAATAAAAAAATAAAACGTCATTACGAACGGAGTGAAGTAATCTGCTATTAATATACAGACTGCTCGTCTTTCGTAATGACGTTTTTAAATTCGTCATCCTGAACTTTTTTCAGGATTTAAAACAAGTTAGAAGCTGAAACAAGTTCAGTTTGACGAAAAGAGAAAAAATCAAACAAGCTTTTTAATAGTTAGCCCTTAATCCAATCCTCCTTTTCGCTCTCCATCTCTTGGCTCAGGCCAGGTCATTTGCTCACCCGATCTTCTGTTTATTGGCAATACTGCTTTTTCCCTGGAGGTAGTTTCTGGATCTTCACTCGCCATATAGGTCATAATAGCGGTTAAGATCACGTTGCTTCTCACATCATCAAAAACAATTTTATCATAAGTATCTAAGTTGGTATGCCAGGTATAATCCCAGTAAGACCAGTTTAAGGAGTTTAGCATAAATGCAGGCGCACCGGCTGCTACAAAAGAAGCGTGATCTGTTCCTCCGCTGGATGGAGTTCCCGGGAATGAAGTTTCAATTTCTCCCTTAATTTCCTGCGGAACCGGCTCCAGCCATCTTCCTATATAATCGTAGGCGTGTAGAAAACCCTGTCCGTTAATATTCTTAACCCTTCCAGTTCCATTATCCTGGTTGAATAAGGCTTGTACATTAGCTACAATCTCCGGATTATCTTTTACAAAAGCTCGAGAACCATTAAGTCCCTGTTCTTCACTTCCCCAATGTCCCGCAATAATTGTTCGCTTCGGGTTTGGATAAAGTTTTTTAAGAATTCTCATTGTTTCCATCATTACAATAGTTCCCGTACCGTTATCTGTAGCACCGGTTCCACCATCCCAGGAATCAAAATGTGCTGAAAGAACAACATATTCTTCAGGTTTTTCGCTGCCTTCAATTCTTGCAATAGTATTAAACGTAGGTACTTCTCCAAGATCTTTAGATTGAGCAACCACTTTTATTTTGGGAGTATTATTATTTTCAGCTAAACGATAAAGCAAGCCGTAATCTTCTAGGTTAAGGTCTAAAGTTGGAATTTTATTGGTATAAGCTCCAAATACTTTATTTGCTCCAAACCCGTGAGACCAGTTAGAAGTTATAATTCCGGCAGCTCCTGCGTTTTCAAGTGCTTTAGGTAATTCTCTGTAACCATACCCGGTTTTGCTAATTCGGTCTCTCCAAATTGAATCGGCTTCTTTTATACTTCCCTGCATTTTTTTCCATGACTTTTCAGTAGCCCATTCTTCCCAGTTGTATGGAGGTCTACCGGTAGGTTCATTAACCGAGATCATCACAAATTTTCCTTTAACCAAAGAAAGCATATTGGCAAATGCAGTAGAATCTGAAGCTTCTGGCAATAGCACAACCTCAGCGGTTACCCCTTTTTTTCCGGTTGAAGGGCTCCAGGCAAGTTGCCTACCTTGCAGCGTTCTTAATCTTGGCTCTACAAGGTCAATATGGGTAATGCCACGCTCCCAGCCACGCCAGGTGCCATATTCTTCGTTTTCAGCTGAAATTCCCCAGCTATCATATTTTTTTACTGCCCAGTCGTGAGCATTTTTCATCTGTGGTGTCCCTACTAAACGTGGTCCTACCACATCCACAAGCTCGTGGGCAAGTTCTTCTAATTTTGAATTTTCATTGGCCTCGGTTACAATTTTGTTAACCATCTCTTCCTGTGCCTGTACCTGCAATGCCCCGGCTACAAGGAATAAACTAAAAAGTGTGCGGAAATTTTTCTTCATCCTGAATTATTAAATTTAAATTTTAAGCGTAAATATATTAATTAAATCCGGGTGGGCATTTCCTACAGATTCTTTACAGATATTATCTATTTAACTATATTGGCAGTGTTTTTAAAAAATAAACCCACAACTCCTTAAATCAATGAAAAAAACGCTACAAAACCCCTTCAATTTTAAATTTCAGTTTCTCTTTTTAATATTTTTAGGTTTAAGTTTTTCCGGAATTTCCCAAACTAACGAACTTTCTGTAGAAAAAATTATGCAAGATCCTAATTGGATGGGTACTTTCCCGTCAAACGTAAAATGGAGTGCCGATAGCGAAACCATCTATTTTGATTATAATCCTGAGAAAAATGTAAAGGATTCGCTTTATAAAATAGAGTTGAACAATACTTCTAAAATCAGTAAAGTGAGTTTGGAAGAAGAGCGAGGAATAATTCCATCCTACGGCGATTTCAATAAAAACCGAAGTAAAAAGATTTTCAGCAAGGATGGTAACCTCGTTATTTACGATGTAAAATCTAGCGAAACTACTCAATTATTAGACCTATCGGAAGCTATTAGCAATGCTGAATTCCTCGCAGACGAAAATAAAATTAGCTTCAACTCCGGTAACAATGCTTTTATATACGATAGAAAAGCGGGAAGTATTAAACAACTAACCAATATCACTGATGGTAAAGCTGAAGAGGAAAAAGAAGATAAAACTTCAGAAAAAGATGCCTGGGTACGGGATGAAAACCTGGAACTCCTGGAAGTTGTAAATCAGCGTAAAACTGAAAAAGAAAGTAGGGAAACCTACCGTGAAGCTACGGCTGAAAAAGAGGACAATACCTTTTACTTAGAAGATCGCGATCTTAGTAATTTACAGGTTTCACCAAATGCGAAATTTGCAACTTTCAAACTTATTACCCGGGAGCGAAATGGAAGCACCGATGTACCAAATTATGTAGATGAATCTGGCTATACCGCTAACCTACCTGCCAGAAGTAAAGTTGGTGAAGATAAAACCAGTATTGAACTGGCGATTTACAATTTTGAAAAGGATACTGTTTATACTTTAAAAACTGATAATTTACCAGGAATTACCGATTTGCCTGATTACGTAGAAGATTATCCCGATAAGGAATGGGAAGAAACCCACAGGGAGGTAGCACCCACAACGGTTTATTTTTCAGAAAATGGGGAACACGCGGTGGTCAATATACGTTCTAAAGACAATAAAGACCGGTGGATCGCTAAAATTGACCTGGAAACCGGCGAGCTAAACACTTTAGACCGCCAAAGAGATGAAGCCTGGATTGCCGGGCCGGGAATTGGCTACGCTTACTACGGCGGTGAAGAAATGGGTTGGTTACCCGACAATAAACATATCTATTTTCAAAGTGAAGAAACCGGGTATTCGCATTTGTATTTATTAGACGTGAATACCGGAAATAAAATAGCACTAACCGAAGGTGATTTTGAAGTTTTTGATCCTGAACTTTCAAACAATAAAAAACATTGGTTTTTAACAACCTCTGAAGTTGGACCCGGAGAACGTCACTTTTATAAAATGCCGGTGATGGGTGGTAAAATGGAAAAACTTACCCAAATGGAAGGGAATAACAATGTCTTCCTTTCTCCCGATGAAAAAAACATGGCCATTTTGCATTCCTACAGTAACAAGCCGTGGGAATTATATTTAAAGAAAACGAAAGCAAATGCTGAAGTCAAACAACTAACCGAAGGACAATCTGAAGCATTTAGCAGCTACGACTGGAGAGAACCCGAATTAATAGAATTTGAAGCCGAAGATGGCGCTATGGTTCCCGCCAGGTTATACAAACCCGAAGCAAATGTAAAGAATGACGCTGCGGTAGTCTTTGTGCACGGTGCAGGTTACCTGCAAAACGCTCACAAATGGTGGAGCAGTTATTTTAGAGAATATATGTTCCATAATTTATTAACCGATCTTGGTTACACCGTAATAGATATTGATTACCGCGGAAGTGCTGGTTATGGTCGTGACTGGCGTACAGGGATTTATCGCCACATGGGAGGAAAAGACCTTTCTGACCAGGTTGACGGGGTGGAATATTTAGTTGAAAATCATGGGATAAATCCTGAAAAAGTCGGGATTTATGGCGGAAGTTATGGCGGTTTTATCACGTTAATGGGAATGTTTACCGAACCTGAAACTTTTAAAGCCGGCGCTGCATTAAGATCGGTAACCGATTGGGCGCATTATAATCACGGCTATACTTCTAATATTTTAAATGAACCTGCGGCAGACCCAATCGCTTATAGAAGATCTTCACCCATTTATTTTGCTGAAGGTCTGGAAGGAGATTTATTGATCGCCCACGGAATGGTAGATGTAAATGTGCATTTTCAGGATGTGGTTAGGCTTTCACAACGTTTAATTGAATTAGGCAAGGAAGACTGGGAAATGGCAATTTATCCCGTAGAAGATCACGGTTTTGTTGAACCCAGCAGTTGGACCGATGAGTACCGTAGAATCCTTGAATTGTTCAATGAAAGCCTTTTAGACTAATGGATATTGAATTTGTAAGAAGTCAGTTTCCAGCTCTGGAAAAGGAATTTACTTTTATGGATAACGCTGGTGGCTCTCAAACCTTAAAAAAGGTTGCCGAGCGCATTAGCGGGTATTTACTCCATCATAACGTACAACTAGGAGCTTCCTATAAAGTTTCCCGGGAAGCTGGAGAAAAACTGAATTACGCCACTAAGCAAGTCAGCAGGTTTATAAATGCCGGCAAACCAGAAGAAGTGGTCATAGGGCCTTCTTCTTCTATGCTATTACGAATTTTAAGTATTTGTATTAGCAAACAATGGCAGGAAGGAGACGAGGTGATTGTTACCAATACAGATCACGAAGCCAATGTTTCTCCCTGGACAGATTTAAAGGAAAAAGGCATTAATATAAAGGTTTGGAAAGCCAATCCCGACAGTCTTGAACTGGAAATAAGCGATCTAAAAAAATTACTGAACAAGCGCACCAAACTGGTTGCCGTTACCCACGCTTCAAATATTTTAGGAAGTATAAATCCTATTAAAGAAATTGCAAAAACGGTACATAAAGCAGGAGCACTTATTTGTGTAGATGGAGTTGCCTATGCACCCCACCGACGGGTAGATGTTAGAAAATTGGATGTAGATTTTTATGTTTTTAGCTGGTATAAAACCTATGGGCCGCATTTAGCGGTGATGTATGGCAGGTATAATCAATTATACCAAATGGAAGGATTTAACCATTATTTTTTCACTAAAAAAGATGTGCCATATAAATTTCAGCCCGGAAATTTTAATTTTGAATTAACCTATAGTTTACTCGGAATTATCGAATATTTTGATCAATTATTTAAGCACGAATTTCCGAAGGAAAAGAAAACCGATTTTCAGGAAAAATTGGATAAAATTTTTGAGCTGATTGGCAGGCACGAAGAGCGAATAAGCAAACCTTTGATTTCTTATTTAAATGAACATCCAAAAATTAAAATAATTGGCCAGAATACTGCAGAAAGGGAAAAAAGAGTGCCTACCATTTCTTTTGTACATAATGAGCTCACGAGTGATCAAATAGTTGAAAAGGTTGATGATTTTAGAATAGGTATTAGATTTGGAGATTTTTATGCCAAAAAACTTATTGAAGATGCTGGTTTAAAAGAGAAAAATGGCGTGGTTAGAGTAAGTTTAGTGCATTACAACACCCTGGATGAAGTACAACGATTAATATGGACTTTAAAAAAGGTGATTTAGTAAATTTAGTATAATAAAGTTTCGTCATTGCGTAGCAATCTGTCCATTTCTGTTACTCAGGTTTGAGATTATTTCTCCCGATAAAAACGGGATCGCAATGACGATTCTAATTGAATTTTAAATTCTCTCTAAAAAAACAAGCTACCCTAAAGCTTGTTTCAGGTCGTTTATCAGGTCTTCTTCATCTTCAATTCCCACGCTTAATCTAATTAAGGAATCTACAACCCCGGTTTTTGCTCGTTCTTCTTTTGGGATAGAAGCGTGAGTCATAGTGGCGGGGTGGCCGGCTAAAGATTCTACCCCGCCAAGCGATTCGGCCAGGGTGAAAATTTTTAGCTTTTCAACAAGCTTTGTTGCACTTTCTAGCGTATTTTCTTTTGTGCTAAAAGAGATCATTCCGCCGAAACCTTTCATCTGTTTTTTCGCAATATCGTGGTTTGGGTGATCTTCAAATCCGGGCCAGTAAACATTTCCTACTTTTGGGTGTGATCTCAGAAATTTTGCAACGGCTTCTCCATTCTCACAGTGACGCTGCATTCTAAGGTGCAGAGTTTTAATTCCACGTAAAACCAGGAAACTGTCTTGCGGACCGCAAATTGCACCGCTGGCTTTCTGAATAAAATATAGTTTTTCAGCTAATTTTTCATCTTTTACAACTAATCCACCCAAAACTACATCACTATGGCCGCCTAAATATTTTGTTGCGCTGTGCATCACAATATCTGCCCCAAGATCTAAAGGTTGTTGTAGATAAGGCGTAGCAAAAGTATTGTCTACCGCAAGCAGTAGATTATGGGCTTTTGCGATTTTAGAAACCGCTTCTATATCAATAATATTCATCATTGGGTTGGTCGGTGTTTCAACCCACAGTAATTTGGTGTTTTCATTTATATATTTTTCAATATTACCGGCTTCATTCATTCCAATAAAATGAAATTTAATCCCCATATTTTCAAAAATGGAGGTAAACAACCTATAAGAACCACCATAAAGATCGTTGGTAGAGATTATTTCGTCACCGGGTTTAAAAAGTTTCATCACCGCATCTATCGCCGCAAGTCCGGAACCAAAACCAAGTCCAAATTTCCCATTTTCTAAACTAGCCAGGGATTTTTCTAAAGCCGAACGGGTTGGATTTCCGCTTCGTGAGTATTCAAAACCTTTATGGCCACCGGGTGTACTTTGTGAATATGTAGTTGTTTGGTATATAGGCGGCATTACAGAGCCGTATGCGGGATCTATATTTTCCTGCCCTCCATGTATGGTTTTAGTATTAAATTTCATAATTCTTGCGTTTACAGCAAATGTAGCGCGCTCATTGTCTTTAAACAAAATAGGTTTATCTTTATTCGCGTATTTAACAGCCTTTTCTATGTCTCAAAAAATCCTTTCCCTCCTGGTTATTTTCCTAATATTCACTTCCTGTCGGGACGAAAAATCTGACGCCGGCGTAAAACAGGTGAAGGGCGATACCGAAGCGCTTAGTTTCTACGAAGAAAGCTTTTTACCAAAAGATTTTGAAGCCTGTAAAACCGAAACATGCCCTAAAATACGAGTCAATTATTTAAAATTTAGAGAAGATAGGGAGGCTGCCAAAGAAATGAATAGTTACAACCAGGAGAACCTTATTAAAATTTTTAATAATACTGAAGTAGCTTCTGAAGCTGAAAATGTAAAGGCCGTGGTTAATGAATTTATCCAGGATTTTCAGAATTTTAAAAGGGATTTCCCCGAATCTCAAGCCGAATATGAAGTTGAAATCTCTCAATCGGTATTAAGCCAGACGAAGAAATTACTGGTTTTGGAAACAAATTTCTACCTTTTCACCGGTGGTGCGCACGGTTACGGTGCAACGCGTTATGCTAATTACGATATCACTTCAGGCGAATTACTTTATAAAAACGATTTATTTTCAGATTTGGAAGCTTTTACGAATTTTACTGAAAAAGAATTCAGAAAGAAATATGAGATTCCTGAAGGAGAAAATATAGATTCCAACAGATTTTTCTTTGAAAAGGATAGTTTTGCACTTCCGGAAAATATTGCCGTAACCAAAAACCGGGTTATCCTGGTTTATAATCGGTACGAAGCTGCCAGTTATGCCGAAGGGGAATTAAAACTTTCTTTTCCGAAGAATAAAGTAAGCGAATGGCTTAACTACTAATTAAAATTAGCTATGAAAAAAGTATATCATCTCTCTACCTGCAACACCTGCCAAAAGATTTTAAAAGAACTGGAATTGCCAGGTTCTTTTGAGCTTCAGGATATAAAAGAAGAAGAAATTACTGAAAAACAACTAGAAGAAATGAAAGCGCTCGCCGGTAGTTACGAAGCTTTATTTAGCCGCAGGGCAAGACTTTATCGCGAAAGAGAGCTTAAGGAAAAGGAACTTTCTGAAACCGATTATAAAGAACTAATTTTAGATCATTATACTTTCCTGAAAAGACCGGTAATTATTAATAATGAGGAAATTTTTATAGGAAATTCTAAGAAAACCGTCGCGGCGGCCAAAGCAGCGGTTCATGGATAACAAACGTATTCTGGCCATCTTTGCGGCCATTGGCGCAAGTACGATCTACGGACTTAACCATACGATTGCTAAAGGCGTAATGCCTACTTATATTGAACCCTTCGGATTTATTTTTTTACGGGTTTTCGGCGCTGCTGTTCTATTTTGGGTAATTAGTTTCCTGGGGCCAAAAGAAAAAATTGCAACTTCAGACTGGCCAAGAATTTTAGGTTGTGCCGTTTTTGGAATGGTAATTAATATGCTATTCTTCTTTAAAGGATTAAGCCTTTCAACACCTATAAATAGTTCGGTTATTGTCACGCTTTCGCCGGTTATGGTGTTAATCCTGGCTTCAATTCTCATCAGGGAACGCATTACCTTATTAAAAACCCTGGGAATAATCGTTGGTTTGGCCGGTGCCCTGGTTTTGGTTCTTTTTAGCGCTGAAAGTGCCGGAAATGCACCTAACATTCCTATGGGGAACGTACTATTTATTGTAAACGCTTTTAGCTACGGACTTTATTTAATTCTGGTAAAACCCCTAACCGCAAAATATCACGCGTTTACCTTAATGAAATGGCTATTTTTAATTGGGGTAATCATCAATTTCCCTATAACCATTGGTGAATTTACCGATGTAAATTGGACAAGTTTACCTTTTGATGCGATTTGGAAAATGGCTTTTGTAGTAGCAGGAACCACCTTTTCTACCTATTTGCTGAATATTTATGCACTAAAACAACTTTCGGCTTCAACCATAAGCGTGTTTATCTATATGCAACCGCTTATTGCAATTACCTATGCAATTTTAACCGGCGCAGATGAGCTGAATATGGTAAAAGTAGTGGCAGCAATTCTGGTTTTTGTAGGAGTGTATATGGTTACCAAGAAGAAAACCGAAATAAGAGCTTAGGTTTTAATCTGCCAGTTTTTCCGCAAGTTTTTTTAAGTAATTCTTATTTTTCTTAACGGAAGAAAGGGAAGCGGTATAAGTATTTACCTTACCTACGTCTGGAAAACTCAATTTCCCTTTGGCCATAGAATTTGCAAGTAATATTTGTAAATAATTATAAATGAGTATAATTTGCTGAAGTATATCGGTTCTTTTTGTTGTAAAACCCAGTTTTTCAGCTGTTCTTTTATTTAAAATATAGCTGGTACCTTCCAGAGTGATTTCAGCGGCTTCCTTTTCGGTATAAGATTCAGTAAGATTCACCAGTCCTAAAATATACTGCCTTAAAATATATCTTATGCGTTGCTTCGCTTTCCAGTTTCTATCAATCACGTAGTAATAATCAAATAAAGTCCCGCCGTGAATAATAATTCTACCATTTTTCTCTTTTTCAGTAATAAAAAGTGGAGAATGATAAATCAATTTTCCCTGCTTCTTTCCCTGGGGTGTATCTATAAACGGCGCCAAAACCGATAGGATTAGCGGAGCTACAAATAATGGCAAATAATACCATTCCAGCATTAGTGCAATAATTACAAATCCAAGAAATATCAAAAAAGCAAGCCCGGAAAATCTAAGGATTTCCCGGGTTTGTTCTTTTTGTGGTTTTATATAAAATTGATGTTTTTCGATGCGGGAATTTAAGCAATTTCGCTGAAGAAGGGTTTAAAAACCTAACTTTTCCGGATCTAAATGTTGAGGCCGTTTTCCAAATCTCCTGGTATCTTCTTTAGTTAAAATTTTAAAATCATCGGTGTGGCTTAAACTGTCTAAATTATCTCGCAGGGCTTTAGGCAATTTGGTAAGTTTTCTTTCCTTTAAATCTATCCACGCACCCATCATTTCACAGCTGGCAAAATTTCGACCTTTTTCATCATAAAAATTATGTAGGAATTCAAAGTACATGCCATCTTCAGCAAGGCCTTTTAACTGTAAAGTCACTTTTATGGGTTTTCCCGCAAAAACTTCTTTAAAATAATAAATGTGCTCGTAAAAAACCACCGGACCAATATTATTCTTCGCCAAATCCTTTTGTCCAAACCCGTTTTCCATTAAAAAAGCCATCCGGGTGTGGCTCATAAAATTCACATAAGCCGTATTGGCCAAATGCCTGTTTGCATCTATATCACTCCAGCGTATTTCAAATTCTTTGGTGTACATTCTCTCTATTTTTTTAATAAAATTAAGCATAAATATTATGCACGCATAATTATTTTAAAAATTTACATCCTTACCTTAGCGCCATATGCCTATAATAAACACTAAATATAAATCTCCTGGTATTTTTAAAAATGCCCATGTTTCAAGTATTTATGCCGCTACTTTACGAAAAGTAAGTTTTAGTTTTGGCAGAAAAGATCGCATTGAATTAAGCGATGGAGATTTCCTGGATTTGGAGCGTAGTTTTTATTCTGCTGAAAATGATAAAATAATCATTTTATTACACGGCCTCGCCGGACACGCCAATCGCCCTTATATGTTGGGAATGGCAAAGTATTTTCAGGAAAACGGCTGGGATATAGCTTCCATGAATTTTAGAAGTTGTAGTGGAGAAATAAACCGACTATACCGCAGCTACCACGCGGGTGCTACTGAAGACCTTGAAGCGGTGATAAATCATCTTCAGCAAGAACAAAAGTATAAAGAAATCGGCCTGGTGGGGTTTAGTTTGGGTGGCAATTTAATGTTGAAATATTTGGGAGAACGAAATGAGATTCCTTCAGAAATTAAATCAGCAGTCGCGATTTCTACCCCTTGTGATTTAGGTGCTTCCCTGGAAGAACTTAATAAAACGCATAATTTTTTATATTCAAAACGCTTTATTAAAAATCTAAAAAAAGAACTCCAGCTTAGGCAAATCCATTTTCCTTCGGAAATTAGTAAAGAAGAGATCACACAATGTAATTCACTACTCGCCATAGATGAACTTTATACCAGTAGAGCGCACGGCTTTAAAGATGCTTCAGATTATTATAAAAAATGCAGCTGTATAGGTTTTCTACCTTATATTAAAGTTCCCACACTTTTGCTTAATGCACAAAATGATACTTTTCTTTCGCCAAATTCCTATCCCATAGAAGTGGCAAAAAATTCTGAATTTCTTCATTTAGAAATTCCAAAACACGGGGGACACGTAGGGTTTTTTCAGCATAAAAAAATATATTATCACGAACAGCGGGCCTTAGAATTTATAACTTCAAGCAAGTCAATAATTTCAGAATCTTCAAAATAGGCTTTGGCCGGCTTTGCGCTGCTACAGAATTGATTATCTTTGCGCAAGCTTAAAAATCACGCATGATTCAGTCAATGACAGGTTTTGGGAAAAGCATAACGCAACTCCCATCAAAAAAAGTAACCGTTGAAATCAAGTCGCTAAACAGCAAAAACCTTGACGTAAACGCCCGAATCCCTTCGCAATACCGCGAAAAAGAACTTCAACTAAGAAATACAATTTCTAAATCGCTTACCCGCGGAAAAGTGGATTTTTCCCTTTTTGTAGAGGTAACCGGCGAGGAAACTACCGCTTCTGTAAACCGGGGAGTAGTGAGAAACTATATGCAACAATTAAAAAGTATTGTTGATGGCGATAAAACCGAATTGCTAAAAATGGCAGTAAGAATGCCTGATGCAGTGACTACCGAGCGCGAAGAAATTGATGAATCTGAATTTAAAGCAATTGAAGCCGCGGTGATTGAAGCCCTGGAAGAAATCAACCAATTTAGAACAGATGAAGGGGAAGCTTTAGAGAAAGACCTTAAACTTCGTGTAAATAACATTGAAGCATTACTGCAGGAAGTTCTAAGAATTGACCCAGAAAGGGTTGAGGCGGTAAAGGAACGTCTTAGAAAAGGAGTGGCAGATCTTAAAGAGAATGTAGACGAAAACCGTTTTGAACAGGAATTGGTGTACTACATTGAAAAATTCGACATTACCGAAGAAAAAGTGAGGCTGGAAAACCATCTTGCCTATTTTAACGAAAGCATAAATTCACAGGATTCAAACGGGAGAAAACTCGGTTTTATTTCTCAGGAAATGGGCCGGGAGATCAATACAATAGGTAGTAAATCTAACTATGCCCCAATGCAACAGTTGGTGGTGCAAATGAAAGATGAGCTGGAAAAAATTAAAGAACAACTTTTAAACGTACTCTAAATGAGCGATGGTAAACTTATCGTATTCTCGGCGCCTTCAGGATCGGGAAAAACCACGATAGTCCAACATTTATTAAAGCACAAAGAATTGGATCTGGAGTTTTCTATCTCTGCCACATCTCGTGAGCCAAGAGGTGAAGAAAAAGACGGGCAGCATTATTATTTCCTTTCTTTAGAGGACTTTAAAAGGAAGATAAAAAACGACGAATTCCTGGAATGGGAAGAAGTTTACCGCGATAATTTCTACGGAACTTTAAAAAGCGAAGTAGAACGCATCTGGTCTCACGGAAAAAACGTGATTTTTGATATTGATGTTGTAGGCGGACTGGATATTAAAAATATCTATCCGGATAAAACCCTGGCGGTTTTTGTAAAACCACCAAGTATTGAAGAATTAAAGATTCGGTTGAAAAAGCGAAAAACGGAAAGTGACGATAAAATAAATATGCGAGTTGCAAAAGCTTCCATTGAGCTGGCAACCGCACCACAATTCGATTTTATTATTGAAAATCATCATTTAGATACCGCACTTCAGGAAGCTTACGATCTTGTGGCAACTTATGTAGGCGTAAAAAATTCGGCTAAAAATGAATAGGAAAGTCGGTTTGTTTTTTGGGACTTTCAATCCAGTTCATATCGGACACCTTATTATTGCCAATCATATGGCTGAATTTTCAGATTTAGATGAAGTTTGGCTGGTGGTTACTCCTCATAATCCGCATAAAAAGAAAAGTACTTTACTTGAAAATCATCACCGGCTGGAGATGGTATACAAAGCCTGCGAAGGTTTTGAACATTTAAAACCTTCTAATATAGAGTTTGGTTTACCGCAACCCAACTATACAAGTACTACGCTGGCACATCTTCAGGAAAAATATCCTACAAACGAATTTTGCCCGATTATGGGGGAGGATAACCTGAAAACCTTCCACAAGTGGAAGAATTACGAGGTGATTTTGGAAAATCATCAAATATATGTTTACCCAAGAATTTCAGGCAGAAAGGTGGAAAATGAGTTTAAAGATCATCCAAAAATAACCCGCGTAATGGCTCCCGTGATAGAAATTTCTTCAACTTTTATTAGAAAAGCGGTAAAGGAAGGAAAGTTTATAAAGCCCATGTTGCCTGATGCGGTTTGGGATTATATTAAACTGATGAATTTTTATAAGTAGTCGGAATTAAAAAAAAACAAAAGACTGTTTAAAAATCTTATGTTAGCTGTTCTGGTTAGCTGATTGAACCTACTTTTTTCATTGTGGAACTACAAGCTATAGGACGTCGTCTGCCCTCAATGTAACAACCTCAAAAACTTTAAACAGTCTTTAATCTTTATTTCTTATCCAGGCGCGGAATTCGTAAAACCTGCCCCGGAAATATTTTATCGGGATCTTTAAGCATTGGTTTATTGGCTTCAAAAATCACCGTATATTTATTTGCATCCCCATAATGCTCTTTGGCTATTTTGCTTAAATTCTCACCTCTTTCAACCGTATGAAAACCAGATTCAGGTTCTTCTTTCTTCACGGCCAACCTATCATCTACCTTCGCAATTCCGCCAGAATTGCCAATAACAAGCACTATCTTTTCACGAACAGACTGCGAATCTGCCAGTCCGTAAACTATAGCTGTACTATCTTCAATATTAATTACAGGATTTTCTACTTTTAAATCCAGGCTCTTTATAGTATTTAAGAGCTTATCTGCCGCTTTTGCATTCTCTTTTCGTATAATCTCTTTCTTCGCTTCAGAAATTTCTATGTTTTCTTCTTCCTGTTCTTTTTCTTTTCCGAAGATTTTTTCCCCGGCATCTTTTATAAATGAAAATATTCCCATATCCTTGATTACTAAGTTAGTGAAAGAAAAGTACAAAAGGAAATTTGTAATCGTCTTACTCTTAGTCCTAAATTTTTGTTAGATTTTTCAATTCTCAAACAAAAACCGCAAACCACAATAGATATTGCGAGTTTGCGGTTTTCAACTAAATAACCAACCAAAAAACTAAGAAATCCATTTTCTTTAAAAAAGAACCTCATCGTCTATAAGAGAACGCAAAAACTTGTGTAGAATTGTAAATTGGTAAAATTTATAGATGTTAAAGTTTAGTCTTGATTTCTTTGATTATTCATTAATATTTTGCTTTATAACCGCAGTCTTTTTAGATATACTTAGAAAATTGCTTATTTTTGAATTACAATAAAACAACCTATGGATAAGTCTCCAAAGTTTGCCGTAATTGGCGGCGGTAGCTGGGCTACTGCAATAGTAAAAATGCTAAGCGAAAATGTAGATACTATTTATTGGTATATGCGCAGCACCTACGCTATTGAGCATATTAAAAGACAGGAACATAACCCAAATTACCTTAGCTCGGTTGAATTTGATAACGACCAGTTAGAACTAAGCAATGATATTAATAAAACTATTGCGGCCGCAGATTATCTAATTTTTGCCATTCCTTCGGCCTTTTTAAAGCGCGAATTAGACGCGCTAACGGTTTCTTTGGAAGACAAGATAATCTTTTCGGCTATTAAAGGAATTGTGCCCGAGAGTAGCCTTATTGTGGGCGAACATTTTGAAGAATTTCACCACGTTCCCGCCGATAATATTGGAGTAATTACCGGGCCTTGCCACGCCGAAGAGGTTGCCCTGGAGAGGCTTTCTTATCTTACCATTGCCTGTACCGATGAAGAGAAAGCTAAAATCGTGGCTAAAAACCTGGACAGTGAATACATTAAATGCAAAATAAGCGATGATGTAACCGGAACCGAATATGCTGCAATGCTGAAGAATATTTATGCCATTGCAGCCGGAATTGCCCACGGATTAGGGTATGGAGATAATTTCCAGAGTGTTTTAATGAGTAACGCCATAAAAGAAATGAAACGCTTTATTAAAAAAGTACATAAGATGAAGCGAAATATAAACGATTCAGCTTATTTAGGAGACCTTTTGGTTACAGGATACTCTGTATTTAGCCGAAACCGTATGTTCGGGAATATGATTGGAAAAGGCTACACGGTCAAAAGTGCACAGATGGAAATGAGTATGATTGCTGAAGGTTATTACGCTACCGAAAGTGCTTATAAAATAAATAAAGACAAAGGTGCAAAAACACCAATTATAAACGCAGTTTATGGCATTCTTTACGAAGGAAAAAATCCTAAAAAAGTGATTAAAAAACTGGCAGAAAAGCTGACTTAATTATTTGGCTAAAATTCCTTTGTTTGGGATAATTGGGAGTTCGCGCAAAGCTTTTTCGTTTACGCTGTTTTTCCTGAATACATATTTCTTCTCATACATTTTACCTTCAGAAAAGAAAGTCACCTGAAACTGATTATTCAGGGCAAGCACTTCATCCTGTATGAATTCGATTTTAGCGAAAGATTTCGCAGGTAAATGTTCCAGTTTATGGCGAATGGTAGAGGTCACTTTGTTTTCATCAAAACCCTTACTCACAATTAAAGCCATCTCGATAGCCTCATCTTTATCATTTATAAGATATGCATTCCACTCCTCTACCTTAAAAGCTTCGTTATAGACTTTCACCGCCGCTACATAAACTTTTTCAACCTTTGGTATATCAATATCTTTCTTCACTAATCTTCAATCTTATTTTTAGCCCATTTGAACAAGCCCCAAAGAATAAGTGCTGCAATAACTAATAAAATAGCTCCTAAAGCCAGTTCTATTATTTCTACAGCAACTAAAATAACAATTACCCCAAGGGCAAGAATCCCGAAAATTACTAAACCAATTTTTTTCATAAAAAAGATATTTTGCTTTAGCTTTCGGCCAAGGCAGGTTATTAAAACGACGATTTAAACTGCTCCAGGAATCTTAGGTCGTTTTCATAGAACATTCTAATATCGCCTATTTGATAAAGCAGCATTGCAATACGTTCTATTCCCATTCCAAAAGCAAATCCTGAATATTCTTTAGGATCTATACTACAATTTCTAAGTACATTGGGATCTACCATCCCGCAACCCATAATTTCTAACCAACCGGTTCCTTTAGTAATTCGGTAATCGGTTTCGGTTTCAAGGCCCCAGTAAATATCTACCTCGGCACTTGGCTCTGTAAACGGAAAATAAGAAGGTCTTAGCCTTATCTTAGATTTCCCGAATAATTGTTCTGTAAAATAAAGTAAAGTTTGCTTAAGATCGGCAAAACTTACATTTTTGTCTATATAAAGTCCTTCTACCTGGTGAAAAATACAATGGGAACGTGCCGAGATAGCCTCGTTTCTAAAAACCCTTCCCGGAGAAATTGTTCTAATTGGCGGCTTGTTATTTTCCATATAACGCACCTGCACCGAAGAAGTGTGGGTACGCAATAAAATATCGGGATTTGTTTGAATAAAAAAAGTATCCTGCATATCGCGAGCCGGATGATATTCGGGAAGATTTAAGGCCGTAAAATTATGCCAGTCATCTTCCATTTCGGGCCCTTCAGAAACATTAAAACCAATGTTTGAAAAGATCTCGATAATCTGGTTTTTTACGATAGAAATAGGATGTCTTGCTCCAATTTCAATAGGTTCTCCCGGTCTTGAAAGGTCGCCATAAACCCCGCTTTCCTCCTGTTTACTTTCCAGGAGTTCTTTAAGGTGCGCAACTTTGGCTTCAGAAGCTTTTTTAAGTGAATTTACGGCCTGGCCAAACTCTTTTTTCTGTTCGTTGGGAACTTCTTTAAACGAAGCGAAAAAATCGTTTAAAATTCCTTTTTTACCAAGATATTTAATTCTGAATGCTTCTACTTCTTTAGCCGATTCAGTTTTAAAAGCTTCTACTTCAGCTATATGTTGCTTTATTTTATCTATCATGAGATCCTTTTCTTTTCAGAAGGGCAAATTTAGTAAAAATGTAGTTTTAGGCAGCACGTGTCGCCCTTAATCTATGTATCCGTTATTGATAAAATAATTTACAATGGCCTCCTTCATTAAAACCGATTGTTCCCCGGCTTTTAAAGTAGGTAATTGCTCCAAGATCTTATAATGCGGCCATCCGTCTTCATCAAAATAATCAAATTCATAGTAACCGTAAGGTTCCAGCAAACGGCAAATAGCAATATGCATCAAATCTATTTTATGATCTTTCTTAAATTTCTTGTGTGGCTGACCTAATTCCTGAACGCCAATTACGTAAATTATCGCATCCAGATCCATTGATTCTCCATCGGCAAACTGATTAGAAAGCTTTTTTTGCAAACCTTCCCATCTCCCTTTCAAATTTTCGTCTCTTGTCATACCGCAAAGATAATATCTTAGTATTTGTATTTAGCCTCTCACAGGACTGATTTCTTTGAATTAATTTGCGGAAAGTTTGATAAAGGTATTTTTCTCGATACTCGCGATTTAAATACTCCGAAGCCTGCCTCTAAAATTAAATCTTGGTTCTATTGAATATCTCGTACGCTTGCTCCGAGGTAGTTTTTACTATATTTGAAATATGAACACAGTAGATATCGTCCTGGCTTTAATCCTGCTTTACGGACTCGTTAGAGGTTTTTTTAGAGGCCTGCTGGCCGAAATTGCTTCCCTGGTAGGTATTGTAGCCGGTATTTACGGTGCCATTCATTTTTCTCATATTTTAAGCGATTTCTTTTCTGAAAATATGAATTGGGATTCAGATTATGTTAACCTAATCGCCTTCGCTATTACATTTATTCTCATTGTTTTTCTAATTTCCCTTGCCGGGAAAATTTTAACCAAAATGGCCGGTTTTGCTGCCCTTGGCATTGTGAATAAATTACTCGGCGGTGCATTTGGGCTACTAAAAATGGCTTTTTTAGCCAGTGTGGTTATTATGTTTTTTGGCGCTACAAACGAAGAAATAGATTTGGTAAGTGAAGAAAGCCTGGAGGAATCTAAATTATATGCTCCTGTAAAAACCATAGCCCCGGCAGTACTCCCTTCAATTATAAGAGAAGCCAGAGAACGAGATATATTAAATGAAGAAAATGATTTCTTCAGGAATGAAAAAGAGGAAGTTTAAAAAGTTTTAGTTCGCCATCCTGAATTTTATTTCAGGATCTAAAATTTTAGAAGCTAATCCCGAAATTTCGGGAGAGCCTGACGAGAACTAAACTTCTCAAACTTCCTCTAAAAAATTCTATTCTATACTTTTAAACCGGAACGTCCAGTCCAAAAAATCTTCTAAAACTTTCAGGATTCACTACTTCACCTCTATCGGCAATAAGCTTAATAGTTATATCCTTTCGTTTTGCCTTAATAGCAAATTCATCTAAGATTTCAAGTACATCATAATCCAGTACACGGGTTTTTCTTACATCTAAAATTACCGTAGAATTATCTGGAATTTCATTTAACTCTCTTAGGATTGCACCTTTATTTAAGAAAGACAACTCTTCAGCAAGTGTGATTTTGTACTGGCCATCATTAACATCGTAACCTTCTTTGTGAAGAAAGTGAGAGTTTTTGTAGCTATTAATTAGAATAACTCCAATTCCTACTGCAAGTCCAAGTCCTATACCCATTAGCAAGTCCAAAAACACAACCCCAAGAATGGTAATAATAAATGGAAGAAATTGTCCCTTTCCTAATTTAAACATTTGCTTGAAAAGTGCCGGTTTAGCCAACTTATAACCCACCAGTAGAAGCACGGCGGCAAGTACGGCCAAAGGAATCATATTCAACACAGTTGGTATAGCGATAATAGAAAAAAGTATGAGGAAACCGTGTAAAATTGCAGAAAGTTTAGTTCTACCACCAGATTGTGCATTAGTAGAACTCCTTACAATTACCTGTGTAACTGGCAAACCTCCAATAAGACCAGAAATCATATTACCGGCACCTTGCGCATAAAGCTCACGGTTGGTATTTGTGGTTCTTTTTAATGGGTCTATTTTATCTATAGCCTCCACACTTAATAAAGTTTCTAAACTGGCAACAATAGCTATTGTTACGGCAACAATCCAAACTTCAGAATTAGTGATTTCAGCAAAATTAGGCATAGAAAATTGCCCAAAGAAAGAAGCTGCACTTTCTGGTACAGGTACACTTACTAATTGAAAATCCTGAATCCCAAAAGCAGGACCATCTACTACTAGATAGTAAACTACCCCCATAGCAACGGCTACCAGAGGTCCTGGAACAATACTGAATATTTTGCTCTTTTTAGTAAGAACTTTTTCCCATAATAGTAAAATTGCCAGGGCCACAAGAGTAATTAATATACTACCATAATGAAGGTTATCTGCTATGTTACCTAATGCAGAACCAATACCGCCATCTATAGAAAAAATTTCTAAATCACTGGAAAAGCCCAGAACGTTTGGAATTTGTGAAATAGCAATGGTAATACCTATACCCGCAAGCATACCCTTAATTACTGATGAAGGGAAATAATATCCAATAATACCAGCTTTTAAAGCTCCCATTACTATTTGAAGAATTCCGGCGATTACTACGGCAACCAGAAATATTTCGTAGCTCCCAAGCGATTGTATTGCTCCTAAAACAATAACCGCTAAACCTGCTGCAGGACCACTAACCCCTAATTGAGAATTTGAAATACTACCTACAACGATACCTCCAACCATACCGGCAATTAAACCGGAAAATAGTGGGGCTCCACTGGCAAGTGCAATTCCTAAACATAACGGAATCGCTACAAAAAATACTACAATACTTGCCGGGAAATCTTTATTAAAATGTTTAAACATATAAAACGCTTTATTAATTGAGACCTAAGCAAAATTTAGCCTAGTAATGTCTCTAAAATCTAATTTTTAGAAAAATGAATAGAATTTTTTATAACAATCTAGATACGAATGCTATAGCCACTGCAGAAATTGCAGATAGTTCTTAAAAATCCAGAAAAATTTAAATTAGATTATGCGTTTTTGGGTGGGGGAAAGATCACGTCTAAAAATACTACAGGATAACTTTCAGTATAGAAATCTTTGGTATAATCCTGCTCCTGAAGAAAATGAATACTGGCGTAATTAGTATTTTGCTCTTCAAAATTAAATTCCAGGTTAATCTGGTTTTTAGAAGAACTTTCTTCTTCATTTACATTAAAAGCAAAAGAAACATCTACAGAATTATCTATATAGGCAACAATGCTAGGCGTTGCTAGAAATGCCATAAAAATAAAAGTTAGAATGTAGACCGGTGTTTTCACAGCGACAAAAATAACAAGAAATGCGTCTAACTAGCAAAAAATACTCATACTTTAATGTTAAACTAATATCAATAATTTTTATAGTCGCTTTAAATTATTATTTTCTGTCCAGCCCTGGGTGCCGTTAGATAGTTCTAATTTCACCCATCCCTGGTAGTCTTCAAGCACTTTAGCTTTTGTACCTTCATGAAGGCTGAAAGCAGTCTCGGCCCGAGGGGAAGGTTCATTTTTTACGGCCGCTTCTTCAGTAAAAATTATAGCGAATTGATTGTTGAATTGAATCTCCTGTTGCTGAAATGCAAAGAATACTGAAATTCCTCCAAGTAAAAATATGAAGATCGCAAATCCAAACAAAGTTCGTTTTATAAGCGGTTTTCTACTGAAATAATAAAATAAAAAGAGCACTACAAAGATTATGGAGAAAGCAATAGAAAAATAAGCCCAGGTATTATAAGAAAACGTAGATAGAAATTGATTAATTTTTTTTTCAAAACCGGTTTCCTCTACCACAGGAATATCATCTATGGTCATACTACGTGCAAATTCTATATTATTTTGCACATCCTCATCTGTAGGATCTAACTGTAATGCTTTTTCGTAATAATATATACTTGGGGCTACATTATTTAATTTATAATGCGCGTTTCCAAGATTATAATAGGTTGCTACTGAAGTTTTTCCATTTGCCAGGATTTCTTCATATTTGGCTATGGCAGTTTCAAAATCATCGTTTGCATAGGCCTCATTTGCTTCTTCAAAAAGCGTGGGCTTTTGTGCCAGAGTCGTGGCCGAAACAAATACCAGAAAAATTAACATCAGCTTTTTCATACTAAATCTCTTTATCCAGTTTTGAAATTACTTTTACAGCTTTATCGTAATCTTCCTGCTGCGCAGAATTTGACGCTGGGGTGTACCTCGCAAACTCGCAGCTTTTTAAAACCTCAATAAATTCTGCAGAAGTTTCATCGGGAACATTTTTTTCCTTCAAAATTTCTAAAATGCGTTCTTTACTCATTTCAGAAGTTTGAATATGAAGTTTCGCTTTTAAATAATTGTGCATTGCACGCTCTAAAGATTCATAAAAAGCCTGCTGATCGCCAAGGTTCTTTTTGGCTTCAGAAAGGTATTTTCTTGCCAGTTTATTCGCTTTTTTAAGTCGGTTTCCATGTACATCGGCGGCAATGGCTTCTCTCTTTTTTCCGAATAAAATAAAGAGCGGAATAGCTGCAAAAGGCAAAAGTAACGATCCCCAATAAGTCCACGACCTAAAAAAGGCTTGTTGCTCTAACGGCCTAAGATTGGTTTGGGTTTTTATAAACCTAAACTGTTCTGAAGGTAAATTAACCGCGCGCTTACTGTTTTCTGCAATTCTACCACCCGAAGTACTAACCGGACCTTCTTCTACATCTATTAAAATTTCCTGGGAAGACAAACTCTTATAAGTTTGCGTTTTTGGATCAAAATATGAAAAAGTTAATGGCTGAATTGGATATTGACCTTTTCTGGTAGGCACAATAGTGTAAGAATCTATAATACTTCCCTGTTTTCCATTTAAAGTAGTGGTAACGTTTTCGGTTCTTTGTGGATCATACATTTCAAGTGAAGATGGTACCTCAAGCGAGGGTAATTCAAATAAATTTAAGTTCCCATTTCCTCTAATTTCAACCTTTGCTTCCAGGGATTCTGAAGCATCCAGCTTATCTTTAGTGGTGCTCACATCTAAACTAAATTGTCCCACGGCGCCGGTGAAACCAGCAGGTTTCCCTTCGGGCAATGGTCTTACATCGACTGTTCTAGTGCCCGCAGCAACAGTTTTATTTATAGTTTTATAAATTCTACTGCCAAAAATGTCACGCCTGTCACTTGGTACATCTACCGAAACTGACAGAGTAAGTGGTTCAAGCTCTAATTTACCGGTTTTCTGGGGATAAAGCACCGCCTTTTTAAGTACTACATAGCGATATGGCTCTCCCTGATATTCCCCATTTTCCGGTCTTAATTCCCTTATTTCAATATTCTGACTCCAAAAATCTGAAAACTTAGGGCTATCTACTTCCCTGAAATTGCTCACGCTAATTCGCGGACTCACAAATAACTTATAAACCACGGTTATCCCTTCGTTTAAATAAGGATTGGGATTGGACACTTCAGCAACTAAATGCAGGTTATCTGAAGCTATAAGATCTGAATTATCACCATCGGTTGGCTGGTCTACCGCAGCGGTAACCTGGATATCTATAGGGGTGGTTTTATAAATCTTGTCGTCTATGGTAATTTCAGCCTGGGCAATGGTTTTGCTTCCGCGGGAATTGGGCTGTAAATAATAAGAATATGTTTTTGAATATGTACGATCCCCATTAATCCAGCGATTACTCACCGACTGGTTTGGGCCGCCTACAACGGTAAAACCATCAAAAGAGGGAGGACGAAAATTATCGCCATCCTGGTTCATTTCAAAATCTACCCTAAGGCGTTCGTTTACCCCAAGTTTGTCCTTGCTCACTTTTGCTTCGAACTTTACCTGGGCCTGTAAACCAAAGCCGGTAAATAATAAAATGCTAAGTATTAAAAACTTCACCTTCATCTATAAAATTCCTTTCTTTAAGATAAGTATGATTTTGGAAAGAAGTGTATCAAAAATTTTACCAATCTTTTTCAGATTGCACTTTGGCACCTTTTTGTTTTTCCGCATTTACTTTATCCTGCACCTTTCTTTCTTCATTATTCATCGCTTCCAGTAAACTCTGAATTTGCTCTGGAGACAATTGTCCCTGCGCGGGTTGAGGCTGGCCTTGCTCTGGTTGCTGCTCTTCCTCTTGCTCGTCGCCCTGGCCATCTTGCTGCTCCTGATCATCCTGGTCGCCTTCCTGTTCTTCCTGATCCTTATCCTGTTGATCCTGATCACCTTCATTATCTCCCTCACCATCCTGATTCTGCTGCTCCTGGTTTTCCTGTTCCTGGTTTTGATCTTGATTTTCCTGATCCTGATTTTCCTGATCTTCATTCTCATCATCGCCACCATCCTGGTTATCTTCCTGGTTTTCCTGTTCCTGTTCCTGTTCCTGTTCCAGCATCTTTTTAGCCAGGGCTAAATTATAGCGGGTTTCATCGTCAGTTGGGTCGTTTCTTAAAGCATCTTTATAGGCATCTACCGCTTCCTGATACATTTTTTGCTTCATATAAGCATTTCCCAAATTATGGTTGGCTTTGTGCCTGGCAGTTTTCGTGTCTGCAACCTCAGCCGCCTGTTTAAAACGTTGTGCAGCCTGTGGTGCATTTTCACGGGTATAATACATATTTCCCATATTATATCGCGCGTCTGCATTCTCAGCATCTTTGGTAATAGCTTTTCTATAAGCCGCCTCGGCTTCCGGGAAATTATTTTCTCCTAAAGCAACATCAGCTTCCTGCATAAATTGCCGGGCTTCCTTTTGGGCTTTTTCTTTTTCTTTATCACTTTGTTGCTGGGCTAATACCGGAAGTCCAAGTACCAACCCAAAAAACACACATAAACTAACTCGAAGAAAGCTCAAGGATAAATTTAAATCTCGATTATCGAGTAATATGTTTGCTGAAAAACCTCTCATTGAATCACTCCTCTGTCTTTCTTTTTTCGTTGAATAAATTAAGCTTCCTTATCCAGCCGGTCTTGCGTTCTAACATAAATACATCCAGTAACAGCAATAAGATTGCCAAACCAACAAACCACTGAAACTGCGATTTATAATCGGCAAATTGTTTTGCTTCAAATTCTGTTTTTTCAATGGTAAGCAACTCTTCCTGAACTTTTTCGGTTACTTCAGCAGTTATACTACCATCAATATATTCTCCATTTGTTTCGCTCGCAATTTGCTCTAGAATTGCCGGATCAAGTTTTGTAATTACGGTTTCGCCCTGGTTGTCCTTTTTATAATTCTGCACCACTCCATTCCTTTTAATAGGAATTGGTCCTCCCTTGGTGGTGCCTACACCTATAGTATAAATTCTAATCCCGGCTTCAGCGGCTCGTTCCGCCATATCTTCAACATTACCCTGGTGATCTTCGCCATCGCTTAGAATAAACATCACCCGGTTGGTTTGTTGGTTATCGTCAAAAAAGCCGGTAGCTAAATCTATAGCATCTCCAATGGCGGTTCCCTGCGAGGAAATCATATCGGTATTTAAACTTTCCAGGAACATCTCTGCCGAGCCGTAATCTGTAGTAATTGGCAACTGCGGAAAAGCGCTCCCTGCATAGGCGATAATTCCCACGCGATCGCTTCCCAGGTTGCCTATTATTTGTCTTACCAATTGCTTCGATTTTTCTAATCTATTGGGCGCAATATCTTCGGCCTCCATACTTTTAGAAACATCTACCGCAAAAACAATATCCACACCTTCGCGTTTTACTGTTTCTAACTGTGAACCTAATTTAGGATTTACAAGGCCAAAAATTAAGCTGGCAAAAGCGCCAAGGATGAGCAATAATTTTAAAACAGGCTTAAATGCCGATTTGTTTGGGGATAAAAAACTTAGAAGCTCGGGTTTGGCAAACCTTGAGCGTGCACGCTTCTGCCAAAGCCTAAAAATAAGGTATAGCAAGATTACTACCGGAAGGAGTAGTAAAAGCCATAAATATATTTTTTCTTCTAAGATCATTAAAACTTTCTTTCTAATTTTTAAATAAAGCCTCTAAATACTGTATACCGCAAGATTATTTCAAAAAGTAATAATCCTAAAGCCAGTAAAGCATAAGGCCTAAATTTTTCGGTATAATTATAATACCTGAATTCTTCTATTTCAGATTTCTCCAGGCTGTCTATTTCTTCATAAATCTCTTCGAGGGTTTCATTATTGGTAGCTCTAAAGTATTTCCCGCCGGTATCTGCAGCAATTTGCTGCAATAAAGCTTCATCTATCTCTACTTTTTGCACCCCATATTGAAACTTTCCGTTAGGCAAAATATTTACTGGAGTTAGGGCATTTCCATTACTTCCCACGCCAATTGTATAGACTTTAATGTCGAATTCCACAGCGAGCTCGCTGGCTATTTTAGGATCTATAAACCCGGAGTTATTTACCCCGTCGGTTAATAAAATGATCACTTTACTTTCGGCATCACTATCTTTTAAACGGTTAACCGAAGTTGCCAAACCTGAACCAATTGCCGTTCCGTTTTGTAATACATTACTGTATTCAATTTCTTCAATGGCTCTTAAAGCAATACTTTTATCGCTGGTAATGGGCGTTTTTGTAAAACTTTCTCCAGCAAAAAGCACCAAACCAATCCTATCTGTAGGCCTATTTTCTATAAATTCAGCTCCTACTTCCTTTACAGATTCCAGTCGATTAGGTTCAAAATCGCGGGCCAGCATACTTGCCGAAACATCTATAGCCATTACAATATCTATACCCCTAATGTTGCTGCTTTGCGTGGTTACATCTACCGTTCTTGGACGGGCCATTGCAGTTATTAACAGGGCCAAGGCTAGTAAGCGTAAGACAAAAAGTATAGGTTTTAATTTTGAAAGCAGCGATTGCTTTACCTTAAAACCTTTTACACTAGACATTCTAAGTTCTGGAGTTTGCTGCTTTCGTTTCCAGAAATACCAGGCCGTTGCCGGCAGAAGCAGCAAAAGCAGCCAGAAAAATTCTGGATTTTCGAATGTATAATTAGCAAACATCAATTAGACTGATTTCTTAATTCTATAGAACTTTCTACTCGTTGTAATATTTCTTCGGCATATTTATCATCCTCATCAAAAACTACCATAACCTGCTGAAATCCGCCATTTTCTCCCAGGTTTATAATAGCATATTGCTTTTGAATTGGGCCGCCGGTAATTGGATTTTCAAGATTAAAAGTTCCAAAAACCTTAATTCCCTTGGCGCTATCTAAAGTTGAAAATTCTTCTTCTTTCATAATAATATTACGGGCTCCCTGGTTTTCCAGGTTTTCATAAATACCGTCTACTGCCTTATCAAGGTTAAAATCACTTTGCGGATTGACCGGCCCAGTAATTAATAAAATATATAAATTACTCTCCAGTGTTCCAGAATCAAAAGTTTCACTTCCCAGAAGCAATTCCTGTAGCTCATTGTCCCAATCTACAGCCTTTCTTACCAGTACCTCTGGAGTGGTTATGGTTACACTTGGTGTGCCGTATTCACTTCTAATCCAGTCGCCCTCCAGCAATTCTTTGGTCTCATTTCCCAAAACCGAATCTTTTACATAATCAAATCCTCTGGTATTTACCAAAACCACTATTACAATAATTCCCAGCACCAACACACCACCAATTATGGCCAGAATTTTATTTCTTCTTTTTCTTCTTAATTTCTCTGTTCGGTATTTTTCATCCTGCATCAATTCTTCCTCGGTTGGCTCAGGAACTACCTGGCGAATGTCTTTTATAAGATGCTCGGTTTTAGTTCTATCACTTTTTGCGGTAATTACATCGGGGCGCGAATTAGCAAATTTGGCTAAATCGGCGCGTTTTAATAATTGCTGAAAATTATCTATAGATTTATCTTTTAAACTTAATTCTCCCGCTTGTTTTCTTAATTCCAGGTACGCAATAAGTTCTGAGGTTGTACTCTCCAGTGCCCTATCGTAAATTTTTCTGTCTAAATATTTTCTAACAATAAAGGCAAGATTTGAGTAATATTCCTTGATTTCCCTGTCTTGCAACAAAGAAGAATTATCTAATTGTTTTAACTCGAACATGGCCTGCTCGTAAGGTGGTAATTCGGGTTCTGCTTCTTTTCTTTTCTTTCTTCTTCTAAAAAAGTAAAAAGCAAGTCCAAGAATTACTAAAGCGGCAAGTAACCACCAAATCCAGTTCGGAATACTAAAAGGTTTTGGAACATCTACCGCCGGTTTTATAGGATACATTTTCTGGCGAGTGGTATCCACCTTCACATCGGCAACCTCAACTCTAAAAGAATCGGTTAAATATTCCCTATTTTGAATAATAATTTTTTGCTGCGGAATAGTATATGCACCGGAATCGAACTGCGTAAGCGAATATTTCTTTAAAAGCCTGAAACGATCTTCAACTGTGGTAGTATCGGCCCCTAAAGATTCCACCATTTCCATTGGGTCAAAAGTTTGGCCCTCAGGGAAAACTACCAAATTGGTAGAATCAGTTTCTACTTCAATACTATAAATTATTTGTTCTCCAATTTTTATGGAAGTTGAATCTATGCCAGCATTAATTTGAGGTTGCTGGGCGAAAGCTGAAAAAGACAACAACAAAAAAAGCAACAAGGCCGCCGCTTTAAAACTATTTAATGTTGTTGTAAATCTATTATTCATTTGTTTCTAACCTCTTCTTTTAAAATAACCCAGTAATTTTTTCACATAACTCTCGTCAACACGATTGTTGATAACGCCAGCTCCACTTAGGGTAAAACTTTCGTTAAAATAAGCCGCTCTTTCACGATAATATTCTGCATAATTTCTTCTAACCGATTTAGAGCCAGTATTTACCGTAACATATTCCCCGGTTTCCTCATCCAACATTTGTACCAATCCTAAATTTGGAATTTCCTCCTCAGCCGAATCGTAAACCCTAATTCCTGTAACATCGTGTTTATTGCCCGCAATCTTTAAAGTTTGCTGGTAATGGTCGTCCATAAAATCTGAAAGCATAAAGACAATCGCCTTTTTCTTCATCACATTAGAAAGGTATTTTATGGCTACCGCGATATCAGTTTTTTTAGATTGTGGCTTAAATTCTATTAATTCCCTGATAATTCTAAGCACGTGATAACGCCCTTTTTTAGGCGGAATATAAAGCTCTATTTTATCTGAAAAAAGCATCAACCCAATCTTGTCGTTATTTTGAGTAGCCGAAAAAGCTAAAGTTGCAGCAATTTCGGTAATCACATCTTTTTTAAGCTGATTTTGTGTTCCGAAGAATTCTGAACCCGAAACATCTACCATAAGCATCATGGTAAGTTCACGTTCTTCTTCAAAAACCTTTACAAAGGGCTCATTGTAGCGAGCGGTAACATTCCAATCTATACTTCTAACATCGTCGCCAAATTGATACTGCCGCACTTCACTAAACGTCATCCCACGACCTTTAAAAGTAGAATGATATTCCCCGCCAAAAACGTGATCGCTCAAACGCCGGGTTTTTATTTCAATCTTTCTTACTTTTTTTAAAAGCTCTTTGGTATCCATCAGGAAGCGGTTGTGTTTTTACACAGCAATTATTGGAAAATGCGAAAATTAAGTGAATTACAAGGTTTATGGAACTTCAATCTCGTTCACTATTTTATGCACAATATCTTCTGAAGTTACATTTTCGGCTTCAGCCTCGTAGGTAATTCCAATTCTATGGCGAAGCACGTCTAAAACCACGGCTCTAACATCTTCTGGAATTACATAACCACGACGTTTTATAAATGCGTAACATTTTGAAGCTCTCGCCAGGTTAATACTTCCCCTTGGAGAAGCGCCAAAACTTATTAAAGGTTTTAGATCTTTTAAATTATATTTTTCAGGATTACGAGTGGCAAAAATAATATCAAGGATATATTTTTCAATTTTCTCATCCATATAAACTTCCCTGGCAGCCTGTTGTGCACGTAAAATTTGCTCAATGCTCACCACCGGATTCACTTTCGGAAATTCCCCTTTTAAATTGGCGCGCATAATTAACTGCTCGTCGTTAATTTCGGGATAATCAATTACGGTTTTCAGCATAAAACGGTCTACCTGGGCTTCAGGTAAAGGATAAGTTCCTTCCTGCTCTACCGGGTTCTGCGTGGCCATTACCAGAAACGGTTTATCTAAAATAAAAGTCTCTTCGCCAATGGTTACCTGCTTTTCCTGCATGGCTTCCAGTAAAGCCGATTGTACTTTGGCTGGAGCCCGGTTAATCTCATCTGCCAGGACAAAATTTGCAAAAATGGGTCCTTTTTTAATACTGAAATCATTCAGCTTCATATTGTAGATCATAGTACCCACAACATCTGCAGGCAAAAGGTCTGGAGTAAACTGAATTCTACTAAAGCTACCGTGAACGGCTTGAGAAAGGGTATTAATAGCCAGGGTTTTTGCCAAACCGGGAACACCTTCCAGCAAAATATGGCCCTGCCCCAATAAACCAATAAGCAAGCGCTCCATCATATGCTTTTGCCCTACTATTACTTTATTGACTTCAGTATTTAGTAAATCTACAAAAGCACTTTCCCTCTCTATTTTTTCATTTAAACTTGCAATATCTACAGAGGCGTTGTTATCTATCATTTTATGCGTATTTAAGACCGTGAATTCGAGGCCGCAAATTGGAAAATTATTAGCGTTTCTGCTGTTAATGTATGGTTAAAAAACAAAAAAGCGGCTAAAAATAGCCGCTCTTTTTTTATAAGGGAAATCTTTTAATTATTCCAAATAAATAGTTTCAAGATCTTTTGCTTTCCCCTTTACTACTTCTACATTGTCTTTGGTAATGGCATCATACCCAGTTTCGGCATCTGGAGTTACAATAACTTTATAAGTTCCTGCCGGCACCCCGTGCAGCGCAAAATTCCCATCTTCGTCAGTATAAGCCGAAATAGTATGGCTTGCATTCTGGGCTTTTACCAAAGATTTTCTCTCGTTGGGATGTACTTCGCCTACAATAGAACCGGTATTGGCCATAGCAGACATTCTAATTACAGGTTTAAGGATGTAACCTCCATTACCGGTTGTCACGATAGATTCGTCTACATCAAAATCCAGAAGGTATTCATAGCTTTCTCCTGCTTCCAGCTCTTGCTGAACATTTAATTTTAATCCAGATTGTTGTGCACTTGGGGTAGCCATAGGATTCTCTTCTCCCTCAATTACCACCACATTGTCTGGTCCTAAAACCAGTCTTATTTGATCAAGATAACCTGCAGGAATTTCAACATCGGCCAGTAATTGTGATACCCCGCCGGTTAATTGTAAAAGGTCATAACGGCCAGTTTCTACATTAGAAAGGCTTTCCCATTCGGCTTCTTCTTCGCCAACGGCGGCCTCTGTTTTAATCATTACATCTTGCACATCTACCCAAACTTCATCGTAGTCTCCGGGGGCATCTGTCATTCTAACCGTTAATTGGGCGTTGCCTTCTTCCACTCCGTTTTCATCATCATCACTACAACTGGTAAATCCAAAAGCAACTACTGCCGCAAGCAATAAGCTTTTTAATTTTAGGTTCTTCATCGTTCTTTTCATAAATAGGTTTATTAATTGTTTAGAGAGGAAAACGCAGCATCATTGAATAAATTTTATCCAGATGCCTAGATTAACTAAATTTAACAGGATTTTAAATTGCATTTATACATTTAAGCTAGTTTCTTGTAGAAGCTTTATAACTTAGAAAAACTTATGAAAACTGCACTAATTACCGGCGCCACCAGTGGAATTGGAAAAGCTACCGCCAATGCTTTTGCAAGAGAAGGCATTAATTTAATTCTCTGTGGAAGAAGGGAAGAACGTTTAGACGAATTAAAAAAAGAGTTATCAAAAAGAGTCGCGGTTTATACTCTTTGTTTTGATGTTCGTGACAAAGCTGCGGTTTTTGAAAAAATAAATGGACTTCCAGAGAAATTCAGCAAAATTGATATTCTAATAAATAATGCCGGAAACGCACACGGTTTAGACCCCATACAGGATGGAAATATAGACGATTGGGATGCCATGTTAGATATTAACGTAAAAGGCTTGCTGTATATTAGCAAAGCAATTTTTCCAAAAATGATTAACCAGGGAACCGGGCATATTATTAATATTGGATCTACCGCAGGGAAAGAAGTCTACCCTAACGGAAATGTTTATTGTGCAAGCAAATACGCCGTAGATGCCTTAAACCAGGGAATGCGCATAGACCTCAACAAACACGGAATTAAAGTTGGCGCCGTAAACCCGGGACTTACTCAAACAGAATTTAGCGAAGTAAGATTTAAAGGCGACACCGAAAAGGCAAAAAAAGTTTATGAAGGATTTCAAGCTTTACGCCCGGAAGATATCGCTGATATAATCAGGTTTGTGGTCACCAGGCCTTACCACGTAAATATTGCAGATTTAGTAGTGATGCCAACCGCGCAGGCAAACAGCACTACGGTGAATAAAAATTAATATTTCTTGAGATTTACATCCTGCAAGGTTTTAAAAACCTTGTAGGATTAGTTTTTGGAACACACTAGGAATAAAAATATTGAAAAGTGATATGGTTTAACTCAGATATCTAATGGAAAAAAGAATAGATAATAATTAAAGAGATTTCCGTCTTCACGGAAATGACAAAGTTAGTATGATTAACAAACGGCTTTTAATAAAAAACTTACTCGCACACAACGACGAGAACAGCTTTTATGATAAAAAGCTGAAGCTTAATATTGGCGAACGCGAAGGAAAAGCCAAGTTTTTAAAGCACGTTTGCGCACTCTCAAATTCTAATCCTAAAAATAATTCTTATATCGTTATTGGAGTCCAGGATGAAGATAACCGTATTGTTGGCACCGATTTTTTTGACGATAGTAAAATTCAAAACCTGGTGAATGCTTATTTAAGTAATCCGCCATTAATATCTTATGAAAATATTCCTTTTCCGCATTTGCCGGGAAACCTTGTGGTTGGCCTGGTGACCATTAAGCCCAACCACGGAAAAATATGCTCGCTTAGAAAAAACATTTGGAAATATTATGGTGGCTCGGTTTTTCTTAGAGACGGGAGCATTAGTATGCCCAAGGTTTTTGATATTACTATTAGCGATGTGAATTCAGAAGTGGTAAATTCTATAGAAAACCATTCCCATAATAATATAGAATTAACCCTGGACGGGGTGTTTGATTTTCTTCAGAAGAGAAAAGATTATAACGCCACTTATAAAGTTTTTAAAGAATATTTTGTGGTTTGTTGGGCCGGAAAAAAGATTCAGGTAAAAAATGAAACATTTTACTCCCGTGTAGATATAGAATTAATAAACGAACAGGTGAAATTGTTTTATTCAGATTTGGACCAGGTGAGTATTAGCCTTACCGAAGAACAATTTAAAATCCTGGAATATGTACAATTGGGACTGCACGATAAATACCAGTTTTATCCCTTAGAAGAGGTAACTATTCGTTTTAAAGACAGCGTGAGTTATGAGATAGAAAGCAAATTGCTATTTGAGCCACCAGAATTCGACAAGAAAACACTTTATCATATATACAACACAAACAATAAACTTCTGGAAAGACTTAAAAAGAAACTTCCGTTAAATAAACAACAAATAAAAGATCTCAAAAATTTGCCTTCAACTTATTTACTTTGTTATTTAAATAACTTTGCACAGGCAATAGACAAACTGGAAGAAGCCAAACCATTTTTAAAAGAATACAGCCAGGAAGTTTATAATTATTATAAGGAAAGTATGCGAATTTTAAGAAAAGTAAAATACAATTAATATGGGTAGAAGTATTGCCATTGGAGACATTCACGGCGGATTAAAAGCATTAATACAACTGCTTAAAAAAATTGAAGTCACCCCAGACGATGAACTAATTTTTTTGGGCGATTATGTAGATGGCTGGAGTGATTCGGCAAACGTGGTTTCCTATTTAATAGAATTCGCAAAGCAAAATACCTGTATTTTTATACGGGGAAATCATGACGATCTTACTCATCGCTGGCTGGAATCTGGAGAGCTTAATGAAAAGTGGCTGGAGCACGGCGGGCAATCCAGTATTGATGCGTATAGAAATTTTTCTTCAGAAGAAATAAAAGCGCATATCGAGTTTTTTAATCAGATGGTTAATTATTACGTAGATAAAAAAAACAGGCTTTTTGTGCACGCGGGGTTTACAAATCAACATGGTCCCGAACAGGAATACCACGATACCGGATTTTACTGGGATAGAACCCTATGGGAAATGGCACTTTCTTTAGATAAAAATATAAAGCCAGATGATATAAATTACCCAAAGCGCCTAAGACTTTTTGATGAAATATTTATTGGCCATACCCCGGTTACCCGAATTAACGAAGATGTCCCGGTAAAAAAAGCAAACATTTGGAATGTAGATACCGGCGCTGCTTTTATGGGAAAATTATCGGCTATAGATGTAAATTCAAAGGAAATATGGCAAAGTGAGCCAGTTTTTAAGCTATATCCCGAGGAGGAAGGTAGAAATTAAGACGATTTTACCAGAAAACGCCTTTACTCTTTATATCTTTGTACTTTAATGATTTTGAGTTTTATTTAAGCTGAATTATATTAGTAAAAACTAAAACACAGTTTTTGTAGCATAATTATAAATCCCAGCAGGGTTTCTAAAATACCTGCTCCAATCCACATAAAATGGCCCTCGATAATATTAGATTAGAAGTAATGAACACCGTTGAGAAAGAGGTAGACGGTTTCATTGAAAAATACCTTATCCCGGTAGAAGAAATCTGGCAACCTACAGATTTACTTCCAAATTTACAGGGAGAGGATTATATGAATGAGCTTACCCAAATTAGGGAAGAAGCAAAAGAACTTGAATACGATTTTTGGGTAGTTTTAGTTGCCGATATGGTTACCGAAGAAGCCCTCCCAACCTACGAATCTTGGCTTATGGACATGGAAGGGGTAAAACAACACGGTAAAAGCCGTGGTGAAGAAAACGCCTGGTCTAAGTGGGTTCGTCACTGGACCGGAGAAGAAAACCGCCACGGAGATACGCTTAACAAATACCTTTACCTCTCTGGTAGGGTAAATATGCGTGAAATTGAAAAAACCACACAACATTTAATAAATGATGGTTTTGACATTGGAACGGGGCGTGATCCTTATAAGAACTTTGTATATACCAGTTTCCAGGAATTGGCAACCAATATTTCGCATAAGCGTGTTGGCCAGTTAGCTAAGAAAAAAGGCAATAAAATGCTGGGAAAAATGTGTAATATTATTGCCGGAGACGAGATGAGACATTATATGGCTTACCGGGAATTTGTAAAAACCATCTTTGAACACGATCCCAGCCAAATGATGCTGGCTTTTCACGATATGATGAAAAGAAAGATTGTTATGCCAGCTCAGTTTTTACGTGAAAGCGGACAGGGAATTGCCGAAGCTTTTGAAAACTTCTCTAACGCAGCCCAAAGACTTGGCGTATACACCACTTACGATTATATTGAAATCCTTGAAAAACTAAATGGATACTGGGAAATTGATAAAATGCGTTCCCTTACCGATGAAGCTGAAAAAGCCAGGGATTATCTTATGAGATTGCCCGATAGAATGCGAAGAATTGCAGACCGTATGGCTGTTCCGCAAGATCAGCATATCTTTAAATGGGTTGAGCCTAACGGAAGAATTTAAGGCAATTTGTCTATAAAAAAATTAGACCCCACAAGTTATGAAAACCTGTGAGGTCTTTTTTTTTGAATTTATTCGTGAGAAATCTTTAAAACTACACTTCCTGTTTCTTCCAAATTTTATAAGAAATTAGATCTTTTTCTATGAGATTTAGACAAAAAGCAACTACCGCAGCATCGTCTAAATAACCAATAATTGGAATAAAATCGGGGATTAGATCTATGGGCGAAAGTACATAAAGAAGAGCGCCTCCAATAGCTGCAATTACGTTAAAGGGTACTTCCCTGTAATTCCCGTTCGCATAATCTTTTAGCAAACTAAAAAGTATTACCGCATCATCCAGATAACGCTGTAATTTTCCTTTATTTTCAAATTTAGATTTTATCGCATCTTCATCTTCCAGTACATCATCTATATCTTCTTCTTCAAAATCGTCCTGAAGCTTTTTATGCTCTTTCTTAATTGTTTCGTTATCGATTTTACTCATTGTCTATTTTTTTGATGACCACAAAATATAAAATTATTATTGAAGGTTTAATTAGGGAAATGCTAAAATCTGAGAAAAAACAAACCTCACAGATTTTAAATGCTGTGAGGTTTTGTTCATAATTCCAATTAAGCTACTCCGTCATTCTTTCCCGAAACTGCGGATTATTTCAGAATCTAAGTTTTTTATAATCTACACATTAGACCCTGAAACAAGTTCAGGGTGACGATTCTATTATTAAATACTACAAATCGAATTTAATACCCTGCGCCAATGGCAATTCAGTGGTATAATTAATAGTGTTGGTTTGACGTCTCATATAGATTTTCCACGCATCAGAACCAGATTCTCTTCCGCCTCCGGTTTCTTTTTCACCGCCAAAAGCACCGCCAATTTCAGCACCTGAAGTTCCAATATTCACATTTGCAATCCCGCAATCTGAACCTTCAACCGAAAGAAAACGCTCGGCTTCCCTTAAATTGTTGGTCATTATTGCTGAAGAAAGTCCCTGCACTACCCCATTTTGTAATTCCAGAGCGTTAGAAACATCTCCGGAATATTTCATAATATAAAGCACCGGCGCAAAAGTTTCGTGCTGCACGATCTTAAACTCGTTCTTTGCTTCGGCAATGGCTGGTTTCACATAGCATCCGCTTTCATAACCTTCGCCTTCCAAAACACCGCCTTCAAATAAGATCGTACCGCCTTCTTCTACAACTTTATCTAAAGCGCTTTGATAATTTTTAACCGCATCTTTATCAATAAGCGGCCCCACGTGATTATTTTCATCTAATGGGTTTCCAATACGCAATTGCTTATAAGCTTTTACAATAGCATCTTTTACTTTATCGTAAATAGATTCGTGAATTATCAATCTTCGGGTAGAAGTACAACGCTGCCCACAGGTTCCTACGGCTCCAAACACCGCACCGATCACCGTATTTTTAATATCGGCATCTGGCGTTACGATTATCGCGTTATTTCCTCCTAATTCAAGAAGTGATTTTCCTAACCTTGCGGCCACGGCCTGGGCAACTATTTTTCCCATTCTAATTGAACCGGTAGCCGAAATTAACGGCACTCGTTTATCGTTGGTCATCATTTCACCAACTTTATAATCGCCAGTGATTAATGAAGAAATCCCTGCAGGAACATTATTTTCAGCAAAAACTCTTGCTGCGATATTTTGACAGGCCACAGAAGTTAACGGAGTTTTTTCTGATCCTTTCCAAACGCAAGCATCTCCACAAACCCAGGCTAAAGCGGTATTCCATGACCAAACCGCTACGGGAAAGTTAAATGCCGAAATAATTCCAACTACTCCTAACGGGTGGTATTGCTCATACATTCTATGCCCGGGGCGTTCAGAATGCATGGTTAATCCGTGTAACTGGCGGGAAAGTCCCACTGCGAAATCACAGATATCTATCATTTCCTGAACTTCGCCCAAACCTTCCTGGTAAGATTTTCCCATTTCGTAGGAAACCAGTTTCCCCAAAGGTTCTTTTAATCTTCTTAATTCATCATTGAACTGGCGAACCACTTCACCACGCTGAGGTGCCGGCCAGGTGCGCCATTCTTTAAAACCTGCAGTGGCAGTAGTAATTACTTTTTCGTAATCTTCTTTGGTGGTGGCTTTTACTTTTCCAATTAAAGCACCGTCTACCGGAGAATAAGATTCAATTACTTCACCACTACTAAAAAAATCTTTTCCGGTAGAAGTTCCATTATTGGTTTCCTGTAAACCAAGATCTTTTAAAGCTTGTTTAATTCCGAATTTTTCTGCTATTTCACTCATTAAATTGTAAATTTTATCTGTTCTTTTGTGTGTTTTCTGCTAAAATAATAAAATTTTTATGCTATTCCGTTTCGGCTACAAAACGCTCATCTACCGGCATTACTTCCCCGCAATTATCACAGGTACGTAATTCTTTACTTCCGTAGAAATGTTTAAAATGCTTTAAAAAATCTTTTTCAATATCTTCTAATGGAAAATAAACTTCATATAATTTATGGTTACAATTATCGCAAAACCATAATAGCCCATCTTTGCCTTCAAGTTGCACGCGTTTTCGCTCTACAACCAGCCCAATAGAACCTTCTTTTCTAACCGGCGAATGTGGCACTTTTGCGGGATGCAAATACATATCTCCAGGACTTAATTTCATCGTTTTTTTCTTACCATCTTCCTGAATATGTACTTCAATTTCGCCTTCCAATTGATAAAAAAGCTCCTCGGTTTCGTTATAATGATAATCCTTGCGCGCATTTGGCCCTGCAACCACCATCACAATATAATCTTCAGATTCTTTGTAAAGATTTCGATTGCCCACCGGCGGCTTAAGAGATTCCCGGTTTTGGTCAATCCATTTATTAAGATTAAAAGGTTTATTTACTGCCATGATTTCTAATTTATATTCCTTAAAATTACAACTTAAAGCTTAGACAAATGCCCCATTTTCTTATCTTTTTGGGCACCTTAACGGGCTATACGCTACAAGTCCTCGTCGCCTATCGGCTCCTGTGGGCTTTACGCTGCTATCCCTGGCGCAAAATAAAAAACTTAACAAAATGCGTATCTTCGACTTAAAATCACACTCAATATGAAAAAAATATTCCTTTTATTCAGTCTTTCTCTCTTTTTAGCCTGTAATATTTCAATTGAAAAAGATTCAGAAAAAAATGAATCCCCCGAAGCTGAAAAAGTTCAGGATTCCGTAGGCAATTTTGGGATTGTTATTCATGGTGGTGCCGGCACAATTCTAAAAGAAAATATGAGTGATTCTCTGGAACAGGCTTACAAAGCCAAGCTGGAAGAAGCCATAAGAACCGGGCACGAAATTTTAGCAAATGGCGGTACCGCGATAGAAGCCGTACAACGAACCGTAAATGTGATGGAGAATTCGCCGCTATTTAACGCAGGGAAAGGTGCCGTTTTTACAAATGATGCCAAAAACGAACTTGATGCTTCCATAATGGAAGGAGAAACTCTAAATGCAGGTGCAGTTTCTGGAGTAACTACTGTGAAAAACCCTATAAATCTCGCCTGGGAAGTAATGAAAAATTCAGAGCACGTAATGCTTTCAGGGAAAGGCGCCGAACAGTTTGCTAAAGAACGAAATTTGGAAATTGTAGACCCAAAATATTTTTATACCGAGAAACGCTTTAAAAGTTTAGAACGTTTAAAAGCAAGAGATTCAGAAAAAACAGAGTTGGATCACGATAGCAAAACTGCATTTGTAGATCCGTTTATTAAAGATTCTAAATTTGGTACGGTTGGTTGTGCCGCTTTAGACAAAAATGGAAACCTTGCCGCAGGAACCTCAACCGGCGGAATGACTAATAAAAAATGGGGACGTATAGGAGATGCACCCATAATTGGCGCAGGAACTTATGCTAATAATAAAACCGCAGCGATTTCAGCAACCGGCTGGGGAGAGTTTTTTATACGGGGCGTGGTAGCCTACGATATTTCAGCAATGATGGAATATAAAGGAATGAGCCTTGCTGAAGCTGCAAAAGAAGTAATTCAAAACAAAAATCCCGAACTGGGAGGAAACGGTGGCATCATTGCTATAGATCGTAATGGGAATGTTTCCATGGAATTTAATACCGCTGGGATGTACCGTGCAAAAATGAACCAAGACGGCGACCTGGAAATAGGAATCTATAGCGAATAACCTTTGAAATAAGATCTTTACAAGCCCAACCTAAACGGTTGGGCTTTTTTTTAACTCAATTTTAGAATTCGTTAGTTCGGAGAATTCCGAACTAATTATAATTTTGCAAACTTCTAAATAATTTACAAATGAGAAATAAGTACGGTGTAATTCTAATATTGGTCTTTATATTCTGTTATGGAGAGGTTTTTTCACAACGTTTATCACGTGAAAAAATAAACGATACCATAGAAAATATGCCCACTTTTTCTATTCATAAGGATAATTATTTTATCACGGGAATTTCTACAAATAAAGATCTCAATTCTAAATCTGCAGATGCAAAATATCAAATTAGTTTTAAAGCATTAATTACGCGTAATACCCTACCGCTTGATACCTACTTGTTTCTCACTTATACCCAAAAAGCTTTTTGGAATATTTATGAGTTTTCAAGCCCCTTTCGCGAACTTAATTTTAATCCGGGGGTAGGCTTGGGAAAACCAGTATATAATAAAAATGATGATTTGGCCGGAATGGCCTATTTACAGTTGGAACACGAATCTAACGGGCGGGATAGTATTTATTCCCGAAGCTGGAACTCTCTTTCTTTAAGTTATCACACCCCGATAAATAAAAACCTTTTAATTAGTGTAAAAGGCTGGTTGCCATTTAAATATAAAAAGGATAATCCCGAGCTAATTGATTATGTTGGCTACGGAAAAATAAGCCTTACTTACAATTTAATTCCAGAAAAATTACTGGTAGATCTTATGCTTAGAAAGGGAATTAAAAACTGGAATGGAACGGTGCGCACCAGGTTTCTTTATAAACCTTTTAATTCTTCTAATTTCCAGGTAATGCTGGAGTGGTATAAAGGAAATGCAGAAAGCCTTATTAATTTTGAAGAAAACCGAAGTATGATTCGCGCAGGCTTCGTTCTAAAATCAGACGAATTAAACTTCCTAAAATCGCTTCCCGATGCAATTTAACAAACCTTTTAGAAATTTGGTTCGGGTTATTCGGAACTAAATATTAATTTCGCGCCTTCAATTTATTAAAATGAACAATACGGACTTACAAGCACAAAAAACACGTTTAATTGAAAAATTGGGCGTTCAGTTTGAAAAAGAGCATCAGTTAGCTCCGGTTGCAGCCAGGATTTTTGCCACGCTTATTGTTACCGGTAAAAAAGGAATCACTTTTGAGCAATTGGTAAAAGATTTAAATGCCGGAAAAAGTACGGTTTCTACTCATTTAGAACATCTTCAAACAACAAACCGTATTGAATACTACACAAAATCTGGAGACAGAAAGCGGTATTTTATTGTAAAACCCGACCTGATGGAAAACCATATTGATGAGCTCACCGCGAAGTGGGAAGCTCAAAAATGTATTCATAAAGAGGTTCTGGAATACAAGCAAAAGAGCAACGAATTGAATAAAGAAGATCCGCCTTTTGATATGGAATTTCAAAAAAGCCTGTTAGACTTTTTAGATGAAGCAACGGCAGCGCTTAATAAATTAAAGAAGAACATCAACAACCATTAATTACAATAAAAAGCAATGAAAAAGATAATTTATTTCAGTCTGTTTATAGGTGCTGCCGTTTTCACTTCCTGTTCTAACGGGAAAGAAGAACAGCAAGCAGCACGGGGCCAGGGTGCACAACCACTCCCGGTATTAGAAGTACAAACAAAGACAGTTACCGGTTTCACTTCCTATCCTACCAGTATAGAGGGTGTGGTAAACAGTCAGGTTAGAGCAAAAGTTTCTGGTTATATCACAGATGTTTTAGTAGATGCAGGAGAAAAAGTAACAAAAGGACAAAGGCTTTTTAAGCTTGAAACAGAATCTTTATCGGGTGATGCTGAAGCTGCCCAGGCAAATGTAAATGCCGCCCGGGTTGAAGTTGAAAAACTAAAACCTTTAGTTGAAAAAGATATTATTAGTGGAGTACAACTACAAACCGCAAAAGCACAGCTCTCCCAGGCCCAGGCTAACTACAACAGTATAGCTGCAAATATTGATTATGCAAATATTAAAAGCCCGGTAGATGGTTATGTAGGTAATATTAATTTTCGAAATGGAGCACTTGTATCTCCCGGAGACCCTACACCGCTTACTACGGTTTCCCAAACCGATGAGGTTTATGCGTTCTTTTCTATGAACGAGAAAGATTATATGAGTTTTCTTCAGGAAACTTCGGGCAGCAGTATAGAAGAAAAGATATCTAATTTCCCAGATGTAAGTTTAATTCTGGCCAATGGTAAAGAATATGAACAAAAAGGGAAAATTCAAACAATTTCTGGACAAATTGATCCTTCAACAGGTACAGTAACCTTCAGGGCCAAATTTCCTAATCCAAATCAACTATTATCTAACGGTAATAGTGGTAAGATTCGAGTGCCACAAACTTTTGAAGACGTAATTGTAGTACCCGAAATCTCAAGTTATGAGCAACAGGGAAGAACTTACGTTTACAAAGTTCAGGGTGATAGTTTGGCCGTTTCTACACCAATCACAGAAACTTCAAGAGTAAATAATCTTATTGTTGTTGCTTCCGGCCTTAAAAAAGGCGATAAAATTGTTGCTCAGGGCGTGGCAAAACTAAGAAACAACACTCCAATAAAACCGCAAGAAATTCCTTTTGATAGTATTGCGAATTCTATTAATACAGTATTTAAATAAGACTTTAAGATGCTAAAGAAATTTATAGAAAGACCGGTATTATCTACGGTCGTTTCCATTATAATTGTGGTATTGGGTGTGTTGGGAATTTCAACACTGCCTGTAACGCAGTATCCAGATATTGCCCCTCCAACGGTTCAGGTTTCGGCTAATTTCCCGGGGGCAAATGCTCAAACAGTACTGGAGAGTGTAATTATTCCCATTGAAGAGCAAATAAACGGGGTTGAGGGAATGGATTATATTACCTCTACTGCCAGTAACAACGGTAGTGCCAGTATACAGGTATTTTTTGACCAGGGAGTAGATCCAGATATTGCCGCGGTAAACGTTCAAAACCGTGTGGCACGTGCTACACCTTTACTGCCGCAGGAAGTAACCCAATCTGGGGTAACCACGCAAAAAGAACAAACCAGTGCATTGATGTTCTTTACCGTGGTTTCAGACAACGAAGAATATGACGCAACTTTTATTCAGAATTACCTGAATATTAACGTGATTCCAGAATTACAGCGTATTAACGGGGTTGGGAACGTAAATGTATTTGGCGCCAAGAAATATGCGATGCGAATCTGGCTTCAGCCTGAAAAATTAGCGGCTTATAATTTAATCCCTTCAGATGTTATTGGAGCCATTAATGAGCAAAGTCAGGAAGCTGCTGCGGGATCTTTAGGTCAAAATAATGCTGAAGCTTTTGAATATGTACTGCGTTATAGCGGAAGATACCAGGACGAAGATCAATACCGAAATATTATTATTAAAGCCCTTGATAATGGGCAATACCTAAGGTTAGACGATGTTGCAGAAGTTGAACTGGATGCCGAAGGTTATAATGTTATTGGATATACCAATGGTAAGCCAGGAGTGAATATGGCTGTTTACCAAACGCCAGGTTCTAATGCCCAGGAAATTATTGAAAATATTCACCAGAAGCTGGACGAAATGGAAGAAGATTTTCCAACCGGGCTTTCGGTATATATAAATTTTGATACCAACGAATTTCTTACCGCTTCTATAGATAAAGTGATTTTAACGCTTATTGAAGCGTTTATACTGGTATTTATTGTAGTTTTTATATTTCTTCAGGATTTTAGGTCTACCCTTATTCCTGCCATTGCGGTACCGGTTTCCATAATTGGTACATTCTTTTTCTTAAACCTGTTTGGGTACTCTATAAACTTACTAACGCTATTTGCGCTGGTACTGGCTATTGGTATTGTAGTAGATGATGCTATTGTAGTAGTAGAAGCCGTACATGCAAAAATGGAAGAAGGAGCTAAAGATGCCATAAGCGGTACAAGAAAAGCGATGGACGAAATTACCGGGGCGATTATTTCTATTACGCTGGTAATGGGAGCGGTATTTATTCCCGTAACTTTTATCACGGGACCCACAGGAGTTTTCTATGAACAATTTGGGGTGACTTTAATTGTAGCTATTGCAATATCTGCAGTTAATGCTTTAACTTTAAGTCCTGCGCTTTGTGCCATTTTCTTAAAACCACATCGTGAAGACGAAGAACATAAGAAAAAGAATTTTTTACAGCGCTTCTTTAGTTCGTTTAATACCGCTTTTAAAGTAACTACTGACAAGTATGTGAATTCCCTTTCATTTTTAAGTAAACATAAGTGGATTACAGGGCTAATCCTTGTAGCTGCGGTACTTGCTATATTTTGGGGAGCTAAGACTACTCCAACCGGTTTTGTACCAGATGAAGACCGCGGAATATTATTTGTAAATGTTGAATTACCTGCCGGTGCTTCTTTAGACAGAACCGTGGGAATTACTTCAGAATTAGAGAAAAAAGCACAACAAATAGAAGGTGTACAGGGTGTTTCTTTAGTAAATGGTTATAGTTTAATTGGTGGAGCAGGTAGTAACTATGCACTTGGTTTTATTAAATTAGACGACTGGAGTGAACGTGAAGAAGATCACCTATCGGTAGAATCTATCCAGGGACAATTATTTCAAATTGGCGCTTCATTTTCTGATGCTGAAATGCTATTCTTTTCTCCTCCCAGTATTCCAGGTTTTGGAGTTTCAGGGGGATTTGAAGCTAAATTGTTAGATAGATCAGGTGGTAGTTTCCAGGAACTGGATACCCAAACCCAAAATTATATTGCAGCGCTTTCCCAAAGACCGGAAATTCAGTATGCACAAAGTTCTTTCAACACAAATTATCCGCAGTATGAAATGGATTTAAATATTCCGAAAGCTAAAGAAGCAGGCGTGGATATTTCTACCATCTTCTCAACATTACAAGGGTATATTGGAAGTATTTACGCAGCAGATTTCTCTAGATTTGGTAAACAATATCGTGTGTATGTTCAGGCTTTACCTGAAGATCGCGCCGGCACCGACGATTTAAATTCTCTATTTGTAAGAAATTCCCAGGGAGAAATGGCGCCTTTAAGTGAATTTGTAAGCTTAAAACGGGTTTATGGTCCGCAATCGGTAACCAGGTTTAACCTGTTTAACTCGGCAACTATAAACGGTGCCCCGGCTCCGGGATATTCTTCTGGAGATGCTATTGCAGCAGTACAAGAAGTAAGTGCAGAATCACTACCCTCTAATTTTAGCGTAGATTATAGCGGACTTACCAGGGAAGAAGTTTCAGCAGGTTCACAGACTACTTTTATCTTGATTTTAAGTATTCTGTTTGTTTACTTCATTCTTTCAGCTCAATATGAAAGTTACCTTATTCCTTTCGCAGTGCTACTTTCATTGCCGGTTGGGGTAATGGGCTCTTACCTGGTAACTAAATTCACAGGGCTTCAGGCAAATATTTATTTCCAAATTGCTTTAATAATGCTGCTGGGGCTGCTGGCTAAGAACGCAATTCTTATTGTAGAGTTTGCCATGCAACGAAGGCAGGCAGGCCTTTCTATTGTAGATGCTGCCTTAGAGGGTGCAAGAGTGCGGTTAAGACCTATTTTAATGACCTCTTTTGCCTTTATTATTGGTTTACTTCCTTTGGTTTTTGCCGGTGGTACAGGTGCTGCAGGTAACCGCTCTATAGGTACGGGAGCTGTTGGAGGTTTATTAGTTGGTACCATATTGGGAGTTTTTATTATTCCAATTCTTTATATCATTTTCCAACATTTACAGGAAAAAATAACCGGGATACCAGAAGCAGCTAAAACAGAAAACAAATCAATTTCTGAAAAAGAATAACAATGAGAAAGAACAGTATATATAAACTTTTGCTTGGGGGAGCCTTACCATTTTTATTGGTTTCCTGTTTTGCAGCCAAAGATTACGAACGTCCTGAAATAGAAGAGATTTCTGAAGAATTGTATAGAACAGATAATCTTCCGCAGGATTCCTTAAATATGGCCACTATTTCCTGGACCGAAATTTTTACCGATCCTATTCTGAAAAACCATATTGAAGAAGGCCTGGAGAATAATATAGATATACGCATTGCCATACAGCAAATGTTGGCAGCCGAAGCTTATGTAAAACAAGGGAAAGCGAGTTATTTCCCTACCCTAAGTGCAGGGCCGGCCGTAAATCATCAAATCTTATCTCCTAACAGCCAGTTTGGTTCTTTCTTTGACGGAAGTATTACCCAATACGACGTTACCGGAAATCTTTCCTGGGAAGCTGATATTTGGGGAAAAATAAGAAGTAACGATCGTGCTTTTACCGCAGCTTATCTACAAAGTGAAGCTGCTCATAAAGCGGTAAAGACTCAGCTTATTTCCAATATTGCTAATAATTATTATCAATTACTAAGCCTGGACGAGCAACTTAGAATTGCAAAAGAAACCCTGGAAACCAGGAAAAGCAGCCTGGAAACTACAATGGCCCTTAAAGATGCCGGAAATGTAACTGAAGTTGGTGTACAACAAACCAAAGCGCAGTTGCATACAGCCGAGGCTTTAGTAGTGCAGCTTGAAAACCAAATTCGCTTGCTGGAAAATTCATTTTCCATTCTACTGGGCGCAGGGCCACAGGAAATAGAACGAACTGATTTATCACAACAAAATATTGTAAGTCCGTTGAATACAGGAGTGCCCTCACAACTCCTAAGAAATAGGCCAGATGTGATTGCCGCCGAGTACGGATTAATTAATGCTTTTGAACTTACTAATGCGGCTCGCGCTAACTTCTATCCTTCGCTTACATTAACCGCTTCAGGTGGTTTTCAAAGTTTAGAACTGGATAAATTATTAAATGCCAATTCCCTTTTTGCTAATTTGGGTGCTTCGCTTTTGCAGCCAATTGTTAATAAGCGGCAAATAAGAACCCAGTACGAAGTTTCGCAGGCACAACAAGAAGAAGCTTTACTAAACTTTAAACAAGCCATTTTAGTGGCCGGCAGGGAAGTTTCAGATGCACTTTCTAATTACCAGGCAAGTACCGAACGCATAGATATTCTTGAGAATGAATATGAAGCTTACAATAAGGCTTCAGGCTATTCAGAAGAATTATTGAATAACGGTCTTATAAATTACCTGGAAGTATTAACCGCAAGGGAAAATGCTTTAAATTCTCAGCTAAACCTTATAAATGCTGAATACAATAAATTGAATTCCATCGTAAATCTTTATAAAGCCCTTGGTGGAGGCTGGCAATAAATTGTGTTGAATTTGTTTTGTTAATTGTTGAATAAACAGCTCCAGAATTAAATTTTGGGGCTGTTTTTTTGTTGAGATTGAAATTTAATTTCGACTAAGCCAGTACACTACCTGGAGCAAGCCCACGGGACTTTTTGTAAGAAAAATAGTTTGATTTGAGGCAAACCTCGTAGCATTTAAATCTCGATTATCGAGTAAATTCAGTAACTTTAAGAAAGCTTAAATTTTATTAAAATGAAAAGTAGTTTTAGTGATATTATAAAAGATGAAAAACCTGTTCTAGTTGATTTTTATGCTGACTGGTGTGGCCCTTGCAAAACACTGGCGCCAATTTTAAAAGACGTAAAGGCCGAATTGGGCGATGGCGTAAAAATTGTAAAGATAGATGTAGATAAAAACCAGGAATTGGCGGGAAAATACCATGTGCGCGGTGTTCCCACAATGATGCTATTTAAAAATGGCCAGCAACTTTGGAGACAATCTGGAGTTTTACAAAAAGCTGAAATTGTAAATATTATTAATTCTAATTCCTAATAGAAACCTAAAGCTGGGAAGCAATGTATGTTTTTGAAATTATTTTAAGCTAAAACCTTCTGAAATTCGGGTTCTTTTTCTATCACACTTTTTGCAAAAGGACATAGCGGAATCACCTTCAGCTTATTTTCTTTTGCAAAATCTACAGTAGCTTTTATTAATTTCTTGCCTATACCTTGGCCTTTAAAATCGGGGTCAACTTCGGTATGGTCTATTATAAACTTGCTTCGGCCTGCCCAGGTATATTCTACTTTCCCGGCAATTTTTTCATTTTCCAAAGCTTGAAAAAAGCCCTTCTTAATTTCATCAACTTGTTCAATCTTCATAATTCAAATTTTTAAGAATTTTGTCTGGATTTAATCGAGTTTTCCACCCTTTGCGGTCCACCAGGGATGAACTTCAACTTTTAATCTACCGGCTTTTACCATAGGATCCTGTTTTGCCAAACTATCGGCTTCTTGCTGCGTAGCCGTATTATAAACCGCAATTCCACGAATATCCCCGTCATCACCAAAGGGGCCAATTAAGCTTGCGTAGCCTTCTTGTGCCATTTTGCTTAAATAAGCCAGGTGTTCCTTTTGCAGTTTTGCCGCTTCAGTAGAATCCTGGTTGCGGTTTTCTCCCTTTTTCAAAAAAACCATATAATATTGCTGCATCAAATAAGTGCTGTCGCCCTCTTTGTAGGTAAAAGTTTGATAACCTTTTTCATTTAAATGTTTCGCAATAGAATCTATATTGGTTTTGGGCTTTTTCTTCTCAACTTTCTCTGGCCCGGGAATACCTCGCTCCTGTTCTGGAATATCTTTACAGGAAAGTATTAAAAACGGAAAAACGAGTATATAAATTAATTTCTTCATATTAAATTTTACCAGTTTTTATACGGGTTCTTGCTTAATTGGGAATTATAATATTTTATATCTCCGGTTACTTCTTCTCCCAGCCAATTGGGTTTCTTAAAGGTATCGGTTTCAGAATTCAATTCTATTTCTGCTACGGTTAAACCTTCATTTTCAGCGTGAAATTCATCAATTTCAAAAACAAAATCACCGCCTTTCACCAAATAGCGGGTTTTTTCTATAACTCCAGGTTCACAAAGTCCAAATAGCGCTTCGGCTTCCTTTATATCAATTTCCTTTTCCCATTCAAAACGTGTAAGTCCGTTTTTTGAAGATTTCCCTTTAATAGTAAGAAAAGCATTATCGCCGGTAATTCTTAAGCGCACTGTACGTTCGGGATCGGTGTTTAAAAATCCTTGTTTTATGCTGAAATTCTTAAATGATTCCTTTTTAAAATCTTCTGAAAGTACAAGGTATTTACGTTCAATTTCCTGCATTTAATTATTGTGTGCTATATTTTTAATTTCATCTGAAGGAATTCTTTCTACGTCCAATTCGGGCTTATTAGCAATGGCTACCATAGCCCTGGCAATACTTTCAGCCGAAATAGACTTGTATTTACGTAAAGTTCCCAGGAAAAACGGATTTATAAAATTGAGCATTACTTTTCCAACTTTTTCAAAGCTTCGGCTTTCCTTCCGCTCACCAGTAATAAGTGAAGGTTGTAAGATATAGGTATTCTTAATTTCCTGCTCTAATACCTCTTTCTCCATTTTCCCCTTAATACGGTTATAAAACACCCTGCTTTTGGGATTCGCTCCAAGTGCCGAAACTACCAGAAATGTATCTATATTATTTGCTTTACAAAGCCTGGCCGCTGTCACAGGAATTCCGCGATCAATTTTGGTGTACGTATTGTGATCTGGGGTCTTCTTTTTGGTGGTACCCACACAACAAAAAACCTCATCGGCGGTAAATTTGTCTTTATGTTCCTCCAGTTTAAAAAGATCTATTAAATGTTCTTCGATTTTAGGATGTTTTTTTTCTACTGAATTTCTCGAGAAAAGTTTGATTTTCCCATACCTGTCGTCTTCAAGTAATTGCTGTAGTAACATTCCTCCGGTTAGGCCGGTAGCTCCTAAAATTATTGCTGTTTTTGGCATATATTATTTATTAATGAACCGGTCTTTTTCTGGTTCCTCTAAAATTAATTATTTCGATTCTTTGTTTCTCTTTATTTTCTCTATAAACTATATAATTATTTTTATCTATCAAAGCTTTAAAAAGCTTAGGGTTTTGCGTGGACTTAGGAAACAAATTCTGGGTTTAAAATGATGATTTGAATAACTATTTTAAGTTTTTCTTCCAGTTTAAATATTTCTTTTTCAGTCCAATTTTCTTCCAAATATTCCAGCACTCTCTGCAAACCTGTCTTTGCAGTCTCTGTCCAAAAGATCTCTAATGCCATTTTTTAAACATTCGCATAACATCTTCATTAGCTAACACCTTATCGTTATTGGCATCCTCTAAGCCTTTTTGAATAGCAGCTTTCTCAATGTCGCTAAGCTTATCCCACAAATCACCTTTTTTTTGCTTTTTATAAGTTTCAGCCACTTCTGTTATAAGATGAAGTAATTCTTCATCAGCTTCCTGAACGTAAGCCAAAACCCGTTGCTTAAGCTCCTTCTCTTTCTTCATTTTTTTTAATTGATTTTTATAAAGTTACGATTTTTAAATTTCTGAAGTTGAAAGATTTTATAACAGGTTTGGGAAATAAATAGCTTTCCAGACAACTTGAAGTTTCTTTAACTTTGTAAAGTGAACCAAAACCTTCCTCTTCGAAAAATCATTCATATAGATATGGATGCGTTCTATGCTTCGGTAGAACAACTGGATAATCCCGAATTACGCGGTAAGGCGATTGCTGTGGGCGGAAGTTCGCAAAGAGGTGTAGTTAGCGCGGCAAGTTATGAAGCGCGAAAATATGGCGTTAAAAGCGCTATGAGTAGCATAATTGCCAAACGCAATTGCCCGCATCTAATCTTTGTAAAAACCCGTTTTGACCGTTACCGGGAGATTTCACAACAAATAAGGGAGATCTTTTATGAATATACAGACCTGGTAGAGCCACTTTCTTTAGATGAAGCTTACCTGGACGTAACCGAGAATAAAAAAGGAAATCCCAGTGCAAGCCTAATTGCAAAAGAAATACGGGAGAAAATTAAGGAGAAAACAGGATTAAATGCCTCGGCAGGAATTTCTATCAATAAATTTATCGCAAAGATTGCCAGTGATTTTAATAAACCTAACGGACAAAAAACTGTAAATCCTGAAGAAGTAGAAGCTTTTTTGGAAGTTTTAGACATCAGGAAATTTCACGGAGTAGGTAAAGTGACTGCTGAAAAAATGTATATGCTGGGTATTTTTACCGGGAAAGACCTTAAAAAGAAATCTCAAGAATATTTAATCGAAAAATTCGGGAAAAGCGGTGCGCATTATTACAACGTGGTTCGCGGTATACATTTGAGCGAAGTAAAACCAAACCGAATAAGAAAATCTCTTGGTGCCGAACGCACTTTTAATGAAAATATCTCTTCGGAAATTTTTATGCTGGAAAGGCTGGAAAACATTGCCGAAGAAATAGAACGTCGGCTCAAAAAAAGCAAGGTTGCTGGTAAAACGGTGACCCTAAAAATTAAGTATAGCGATTTTACCCTGCAGACTCGCAGTAAAACTATTTCGTTCTATATCTCCAGTAAAGAATTAATTCTTGAAAATGCAAAGGAGTTATTATACCAGGAAAAAATGAAGAATTCCGTACGACTTTTGGGAATTTCTCTTTCCAACCTAAATACCGATAAAAGCGAAAAGAAACCGGAAGAAGAGAAAAAAGTTGAAGTACAGCTAAAGTTTGAATTTTAAACAAAAAAAAACCCCAAATAGAGTGTATTCGGGGCTTGAAGTATAAATATTATTAGATTATTCTATTTCTGAAATCCTTAGCGTATTTACCATACCTTTTTCACCAATTGGCATCGCAGCCAGGTTAATGGTATAATCCCCCACCTCTACAAAAGATTTCTCTTTTGCAATGCGGTTAATATCTTCTATAGTTTCGTCTGTACTTACAAATTTATCGTAATGGAAAGCTTTAACACCCCATAACAAACTAAGTTGTGAAAGAATTCTATTATTAGAAGTATACACTAAAATATGCGCTTCAGGCCTCCAAGCAGAGATTTGGAAAGCTGTGTACCCGCTATTGGTTAAGGTACAAATTGCTTTGGCCTTAATTTCGTTAGCCATATGGGCCGCGTGATAACAAACAGATTTGGTAATATAACGCTTGGTACGTACATGCGGCGGATCGTGGGGAACTTTAATTAATGGTGAGTTTTCAACACTCTCCAAAATTTGTGTCATCTTTTGAATCACCTGCACTGGGTACTGCCCTACTGAAGTTTCTCCACTAAGCATTACCGCATCGGCACCATCCATAACTGAGTTCGCTACGTCATTAACTTCGGCTCTTGTTGGCGTAAGGCTGGTAATCATCGTCTCCATCATTTGAGTAGCGATTATTACCGGAATTCTTGCTTTCTTGGCCGTTAAAACTAATTTCTTTTGAATAAGTGGAACTTCCTGCGCAGGAATTTCTACTCCTAAATCTCCACGAGCCACCATTAAACCATCACAGTAGGCCACAATCTTATCAATATTGGCTACACCTTCCGGTTTTTCGATTTTGGCTATAATTGGGATTTTATATTCGCTGTGCTTTTTAATTAAATCCTGAAGTTCTTTTAAATCTTCCGCGTGACGCACAAAAGAAAGAGCCATCCAGTCCACCTGCATTTCACAGGCAAAAATCGCATCTTTTACATCCTTTTCAGTTAAAGCAGGAAGCGAAATATTAGTATTTGGAAGGTTTACACCTTTCTTAGACTTTAAAGGTCCACCCTGGATTACCCGGGTTTTAACCTCATCTTTTTTATTTGTACTTACTACTTCAAAAATAAGTTTACCATCGTCTAAAAGAATACGCTCTCCCGCAGCTACATCTTGCGGAAAAGTTTCATAATTCATATAAACGCGTTCTGCGGTTCCTTTAAATTCTTTTCCGGTAGCAAAAATAATTTCATCACCTTCTGAAACTACCACTTCGTCTTTCATCACTCCTACCCGAAGTTTAGGACCCTGTAAATCTCCAAGAATTGCGGCATTGTAGCCTTTTTCTTTGTTCAGGTCTCTAATCATGTTAATGCGTTCTTTTACATCGTCATAATTAGCGTGGGAAAAATTAACTCTAAAAACGTTTACTCCGGCCTGGAGCATTTTATCTAAGGTTTCTTTGGAACTCGTTGCCGGGCCTAGGGTTGCAACGATTTTAGTCTTCTTATTTGTTGGCATTATTCAAAAATTAAATTTTGTTTAGATTTTAATAAATCTGTGTCAATTTTATAAACTGCTATTACCTGCGGTATCTGGCTTATGGCATTAACAAGTAAATTGAGGTCTTTTTGATTTAGCTCCTCATCTATTTTAAGAAAGAAATCTACCTTTTTATACTCAGGCACCAGGTTTACCTGTAAGGGTCTAACTTCTTCTTCTTCAAATAAAGAACCCGAGCTTAATATCTTTTTTGGTTCTCCTTTAAACTTATTGGCCACAAGGTGATAAGACCTGAAATTCGCCAGATCTTTAAAGGTATAATGGGCGTAGAAAGCTTCTACCGATTTATGGTTGAAGTCTATATCCCTGCGTTCTCTTTTTAATTGAAGTTTAAGATGCTTATTTAATAAATAGGCCATCTTATATTCTTCTAAATCACCATATAGTGCTATTAAGCCAAAATCATCTTCCTCTACATCCTCAAGCAGCATTTTATGAGATTGCATAGCTTTTAATTTAAGGTTAAAGATAAGATAAGATTGAGAAAAATGAAGGTTTATCGTACCAAAACTTCGTATTTATCTACGAAAACGTTATAGTTTGCACTAATTTCATAATTTTATGTGATTTTATTTTGAAGTGCATAATAAGCCCGTTTTGCTGTTTTTTCTTCGGCCTTCTTTTTTGAGGTTGCCCTTGCCTTGGCAACAACTTTATCATCTAACCTCAATTTTACAGCAAAATGCTTTATTTCATCGTTCCCGGTATCTTCATAAACTTCAAAGTCGAATTCCCGTTTTTCTTTTTGACACCACTCAATAAACAGACTTTTATAACTTATTACCTGGCCTTCTAATTGTTCTATATCTACATAAGGATCTATCACTCTTTCGTAAATAAAACGCTTACAATATTTATAACCGCGGTCTAGATATATTGCGCCAATTAATGCTTCAAATAAATTGCCGTGAATATTTGCTCCAAATTGATCTTTGGGAATATTAGTTTGAACGTGGTCTATAAGTTTCAGGTCTTTACCAAGCTCATTTAAATGCTTTCGGCTAACTACTTTAGAACGCATTTTGGTAAGATAACCCTCATTTCCGCCAGGAACTGCTTTAAAAAGGTGGGAAGCTATTACAGCGCTTAACATGGCGTCTCCCAGGAACTCCAGGCGTTCAAAACTCACCGCATTTCCCTTTTCATCTTTAATATTTAAAGAACGGTGGGTAAAGGCTTTGCGGTAGTGAAGAATATTCTTGGGCTTAAATCCCAGAATTTTATATAAAACGGAAAAAAAATTCCCGCCTTTATCAGAACGGGAATTTAATATATTTCGAAGAACGCCCATAATTAAAGGTTATTCATCAAATCTTTTAAATAATAAACAAGCGTTGTGACCTCCAAATCCAAACGTGTTGCTCATTACCACCTTTACATCACGTTTTTGGGCCATATTAAGAGTAAGGTTTAATTCAGGATCAATATTTTCATCTTTATGTTCGTGGTTAATAGTAGGTGGTACTATTCCATGTTTCATAGACAAAATTGCAGAAATTGCTTCTACAGCTCCTGCAGCACCAAGCAAATGCCCGGTCATTGATTTTGTTGAATTAATATTAATTGTTTTGGCGTGTTCACCAAAAACCTTACTTATCGCTTTTAATTCGGCTACGTCTCCTAATGGAGTAGAAGTTCCGTGCGTATTAATGGCGTCTACATCTTCGGGTTTCATTTCTGCATTTCGAAGACAGTTTTCCATAACCGCAACAACTCCGTTTCCTTCAGGATGTGGTGCCGTCATATGGTAAGCATCAGAAGATAATCCTCCTCCAAGTACTTCAGCATAAATTTTAGCTCCTCTGGCTTTGGCATGTTCATATTCTTCAAGAATAAGTGTACCGGCACCTTCCCCTAACACAAATCCGTCTCGAGTAGCATCAAAAGGTCTTGATGCCGTTTCGGGGTTATCGTTTTGTGTAGAAAGGGCGTGCATAGCATTAAAACCACCCATACCAGCCATGGTTACCGCAGCTTCCGAACCTCCGGAAACAATAATATCACTATGTCCCAGCCTAATATTATTTAATGCATCTATCATAGCATTTGCTGCAGATGCACAAGCTGAAACGGTAGTATAATTTGCTCCCATAAACCCATGACGAATAGAAATATTACCCGGGGCAATATCCGCAATCATCTTAGGGATAAAGAAAGGATTAAACCTTGGTGTACCATCTCCCGTCGCGAAGTTTATCACTTCGTTCTGAAAAGTTTCCAATCCGCCAATTCCGGCCCCCCATATTACACCAACACGGTACTTGTTTACAGTCTCCAGGTTGATGCCGGAATCTTTTATTGCTTCATCTGAAGCTACAATGGCATATTGGGCAAACCTGTCCAGTCTTCTTACTTCCTTACGGTCAAAGAAATCGAGTGGATCAAAATTTTTGAGTTCACAAGCGAATTTGGTTTTGAATTTTTCAGTATCGAAATAGGTAATAGGTGCACCACCACTTTTTCCGGCTACCAAAGCCTCCCAATATTCTTCAATATTGTTACCAATGGGGGTTAGGGCTCCCAAGCCCGTTACTACAACTCGCTTCAACTCCATATGGTCTATACTCTTTTTATTTTTTTGCGTCTTCAATATAAGAAATTGCCTGACCTACTGTGGCAATGTTCTCAGCCTGGTCATCAGGAATCTGGATATCGAATTCTTTTTCGAATTCCATGATCAATTCCACAGTGTCCAATGAATCAGCACCCAGATCGTTTGTGAAGCTTGCTTCGTTTACAACCTCGTTCTCGTCAACACCTAACTTGTCAACGATAATCGCTTTTACTCTTGATGCAATGTCTGACATAATACTTTTATTTTAATTTTGATTAGGTGGCAAAAATAAAAAACTTTATTTTAAAACCGATTTTTACTTTAAAAATGTGATCGTAATTTACATAAATTTAGTTGAAAGGACTTAATTTTACATTCTAATAATTGTTAACAAGCTTATTTTGAGCAATCCAACCCATACCCTACAAAAAAAAATAGTTGTCTTTGCTTCCGGCTCGGGAACCAACGCCGAAAATATCATTAAATTTTTTCAGAAACAGCCCAATACCAGTGTGGTAGCGGTTTTCTCGAACAAAAAATCGGCTAAAGTGCTAAAAAGAGCACACGATCTCAATGTTAAAGCGCTTCATTTTGACCGGGATGCACTCTATAATAGTTACGATGTTCTGCATATTTTAGAAGATATAAATCCAGATTTAATTGTTTTAGCAGGATTTATGTGGATTTTCCCCGAAGACATTTTAAAACGTTTTCCTAATAAGATTGTAAACATACATCCGGCACTACTTCCAAAATATGGCGGTAAAGGAATGTATGGAATGCATGTGCACGAAGCTATAATTCAAAATAAGGAAAAAGAAAGCGGGATTAGCATTCATTATGTAAATGAAAATTATGATGAAGGCGAAATAATCTTTCAGGCGAAAACAGATATTTCAGAAGAAGACACTCCCGAAAGTCTTGCAGAAAAAATTCATAAGCTGGAGTACAAACATTTTCCAGAAATCCTTCAGCAATTACTTCAAAAGAAATCACAATAGTGCAAACAACCCAGGTACACATTTATACCGATGGCGCCGCGAGAGGAAACCCCGGCCCCGGCGGTTACGGCATTGTAATGGAATGGGTAGGAAAAGCCTACCGCAAAGAATTTTCAAAAGGTTTTAAACACACCACTAATAACAGGATGGAATTGCTGGCAGTAATTGAAGCTTTAAAAAAGCTGAAAAAGCCCGGAGTTTCTGCTATAGTTTTTACCGATTCAAAATATGTTGCAGATGCGGTTAATAAAAAATGGGTGTTTGGCTGGGAAAAGAAAAATTTTAAAGATCGAAAGAATGCGGATCTCTGGATAGAATTTCTAAAAGAAATACGCAAACATAATGTAAGCTTTAGGTGGATAAAGGGACATAATGAGCATCCGCAAAACGAACGCTGCGACGCTTTGGCGGTAGCCGCCTCAAAAGAAAAAAGACTTCTAATTGATGAAGGTTTTCAACAAAATTGAACGGAATTAATCTTTAAGTAGTGTATTCGAGATGAACCATAAAGGCATTATTACTATTATATCCTGGTTTCGAGACAAAACGTACAATATTTAAATCTCGATTATCGAGTAATTTTGATTGAGCCCTTGAAAAACAAACTGTATATTTGCAGCACAATTTTTAAACCATTTTATGAGTAAATTACTGATTGTAGGCACTGTAGCCTTTGATGCTATTGAAACCCCTTTTGGGAAAACCGATAAAATTCTTGGAGGTGCAGGCACCTATATTGGGCTTTCAGCTTCGCAGTTTAATGTAGACAGCGCCGTGGTATCTATTGTTGGAGACGATTTTCCACAAAAATACCTGGACCTGCTTACCAGAAACAATATAAATATAGATGGAATTGAAGTGGTTTCCGGCGGAAAAACCTTCTTTTGGAGCGGCCGTTACCATAACGATTTAAATTCCAGAGATACCTTAGACACCCAATTAAACGTACTGGCCGATTTTAATCCGGTAGTACCAAATGCTTATAAAGATGCTGAAATTGTGATGTTGGGCAACCTGCATCCTTTGGTGCAACTTAGCGTTTTAGAACAAATTGAATCTCCAAAACTCGCCATTTTAGATACTATGAACTTCTGGATGGATAACGCCCTGGAAGATTTAATGAAAGTAATTGCCAAAGTAGATGTGATCACCATTAACGATGAAGAGGCAAGGCAACTTTCTGGCGAATATTCTTTAGCCAAAGCTGCTAAAAAGATTGCTACAATGGGCCCAAAATATGTAGTGATTAAAAAAGGAGAACACGGCGCTTTATTATTTCACGAAGAGCAGGTGTTCTTTGCGCCCGCCCTTCCATTAGAAGAAGTTTTTGATCCAACCGGTGCCGGCGATACTTTTGCAGGTGGTTTTGCAGGTTATCTTGCAAAAACCGGAGATATTAGCTTTGAAAATATGAAAAACGCCATTATATACGGCTCTAATCTCGCATCTTTTTGCGTAGAAAAATTTGGAACCGAGAGGATGGAGGAACTTTCAGGCGAGGAAGTAAATTCGCGCCTCGCAGAGTTTAAGAAATTAACTCAATTTGAAATAGCATTAACCTAAACTTATGCCCTGAATTTTCAGGGCATTTTTTATATAAAGCAGGAATAAAATCTGCCACGAATTATGAGTGACGCCTTAAAACACGAATGTGGAATTGCCCAAATACGATTGTTAAAACCACTGGAGTACTATAAAGAAAAATATGGTACTGCCTTTTATGGGATTAACAAAATGTATTTAATGATGGAAAAACAGCATAACCGCGGCCAGGACGGTGCCGGTTTTGCCAACATTAAATTAAATACTGCTCCCGGAGATCGCTATATAAGCCGAATTAGATCTAATGCGGCACAACCCATCCAGGATATTTTTGAGCAGATAAATGGTAGAATTAACGACGAAATTAAAGCAAACCCTGAGTATTCTGAAGATGTTGCGCTGCAAAAGAAAAACCTTCCATATGTGGGAGAAGTTTATCTTGGACACGTGCGCTACGGTACTTTTGGAAAAAATAGTATAGAAAGTGTACACCCATTTCTTAGGCAAAACAACTGGATGCACCGTAATCTTATTGTGGCCGGGAATTTTAATATGACCAACGTAAACCAGCTTTTTAATAACCTGGTAGAGCTTGGGCAGCATCCCAAAGAAAAAGCCGATACCGTTACGGTAATGGAAAAAATTGGACACTTTTTAGATTCTGAAGTTCAAAAACTTTATAAAAAATTAAAAAAACAAGGCTATTCTAAAGTTTCAGCTTCTCCTATTATTGCCGAAAAATTAAACGTTGCTAAAATACTAAGAAAATCGTCTAAAAACTGGGATGGTGGTTACGCTATGGCCGGTTTACTTGGCCACGGTGATTCTTTTGTTTTACGTGACCCTGCAGGAATTCGTCCCGCATATTATTATAAAGATGACGAAGTGGTAGTTGTTGCTTCAGAAAGACCGGTGATTCAAACCGCTTTCAACGTAGATTTTAATGATGTACATGAGCTTCCGCCGGGACACGCCATTATCACTAAAAAAAGTGGAGAAGTAAATATCACCCAAATTCTGGAGCCTCTGGAACGAAAAGCCTGTTCTTTTGAACGTATTTATTTTTCCCGCGGAAGCGATGCCGAAATCTATAAAGAACGTAAAATGCTTGGGCGTTTATTAATGCCCGAAGTATTAAAATCCATAGATCACGATACCATAAATACGGTTTTCTCTTTTATTCCAAATACTGCTGAAACCAGTTTCTACGGAATGGTTGAAGCGGCACAGGATGAATTGAATAAACAGAAAAACGATGCAATTCTAGCTGAAAAAGATACTTTAACTGATGCCAGACTTCAGGAAATTTTAGCACACCGTTTACGCACCGAAAAAATTGCGATCAAAGATGTAAAGCTTAGAACCTTTATTACCGAAGACAGCAGCCGTGATGATCTCGTAGCCCACGTTTATGATGTAACCTACGGCGTGGTTAAACCAGAAGACAGCCTGGTAATCATAGACGATAGTATTGTAAGGGGAACAACTTTAAAGAAGAGCATCATTAAAATGATGGACAGGTTAAACCCCCGGCAAATTGTAGTAGTTTCTTCGGCGCCACAAATTCGTTATCCAGATTGTTACGGTATAGATATGGCGCGACTGGAAGGTCTTGTTGCTTTTAGGGCAGCCCTAGAGCTTTTAAAAGATAATAACCAATACGATATAGTGGAAAAGGTTTACGAAAAGTGTAAACTCCAGGTAGATCTTGCCGATGAAGAAGTGAAGAATTTCGTTAAGGAAATCTACGAACCTTTTACCGATGAGCAAATTTCAGATAAAATCTCAGAGCTACTTTGTGATACAGATGTAAAGGCAGAGGTAAAAGTGATTTACCAAACAGTAGACAATTTACATAAAGCCTGCCCTAAAAACCTGGGTGACTGGTATTTCACGGGGAACTATCCCACTTTTGGTGGTAACCGGGTAGTGAATAGAGCTTTTATTAATTTTTACGAAGGAAACGAAGGGAGAGCCTACTAAGTGCAGTTTAACAAGTTTTTCTGCCTTTCGTCTAAAATGATTTTTTACAGGAATAAGAATCTATACATTAGCAGAACCATAAACATAAGTAGGTTAAGTTCATGGTAGATTTGGGGCAAAAAAAGGTGGATATAAAAATCCGCCTTTTTTTATTTTTACCCAAATTTAAAACGCTTCAGAAAATAAAACTTCCCACAACTAACTTACACAAAAACCCAAATTTTCTTACATTAAATATTGAATTTCAATACTTTAACAGATATTTACGCCTTTAATCTAAAAAATTTGCACGCAACATTTATTCAATATACTTTAGACTCACCATAACATAAGTAGGTTAAGTTCATGGTAGATTTGGGGCAAAGAAAGGTGGATTTAAAAAATCCGCCTTTTTTTATTTAACATTCTGGCAAAAAAAAGACCGCCAAACAGCGGTCTTTTTAATATATATGAAAAATAACTTAGTTATTATTTCTGCTTTGCATATCTGCTTCCCACTTCTTTCCAGTCTATTACATTAAAAAATGCATCAATATAATCTGGACGACGGTTTTGATAGTTTAGGTAATAAGCATGTTCCCAAACATCAAGACCTAAAATAGGAGTTCCGCCACAGCCAATTCCTGGCATTAATGGATTGTCCTGATTTGCAGTAGAGCAAATTTCTACTTTTCCGCCTTCGTGAACACAAAGCCAGGCCCATCCAGAACCAAACTGTCCTGCAGCTGCCTTGGCAAATTCGTCTTTAAAAGCTTCAAAAGAACCATATGCAGCATCTATTGCTTTTGCAAGTTCACCTTCTGGCTTTCCACCACCATCTGGAGACATTACTTCCCAAAACAGGTTATGGTTATAAAATCCGCCTCCGTTATTTCTTACAGCGGTATTTTCTTTATCAAGATTTTCAAGAATATTCTCTATAGTTTTTCCTTCAAGATCGGTGCCTTCTATTGCAGCGTTTAATTTCTTAGTGTAACCTGCGTGGTGTTTTCCATGGTGAATTTCCATGGTCTTCGCATCTATATGTGGTTCTAATGCATCAAATGCATATTTTAACTTTGGTAACTCAAAAGCCATTTGTATCTATTTTTTAGTGATTAGTAATAAAATTCACTCAAATTTAGGTATTAAGCTATTTAATAAAAACATTTTAGTGTTATAAAATACTTAAAAGCGGGGGGAGAATACAAAACATTTTTATTTTACCTTTAAAATTCAAAATCTTCATCAAAATCCAGCTTTTTTGACTAATAATTTCACTATTTATAATGCTTCGGCGGGATCGGGAAAAACCTTTACCCTGGTTAAAGAATATTTGCTCTTGCTTTTTAAAAGCAAAAAGCCAGATGCTTACAAAAACATTCTAGCTATCACTTTTACGAATAAGGCGGTAGATGAAATGAAATCCAGGATTATTAGCAGTTTAAGAGATTTTACTGAAGAAGAAACTTCAATTAATAGTAATCCGCTTTTTAAAATTATTGCTGAAGAAACCGGTTTATCTGAAGCCGAGCTTAAAACTAAAGCTGCAAAGATCTTAAAAAGCATTATTCATAATTACGCCGCTTTTGAAGTTTCTACCATAGACGGTTTTACACACCGGGTACTTAGAACTTTCGCTAAAGATCTTGGTCTTCCCGTAAATTTTGAAATTGCCCTTAACACACGGCAAATACTAATGGAAGCCGTAGATAGGCTTATAAGCAAAGCCGGAACCGATAAAGAACTTACAAAGGTTCTTATTGCTTTTGCCATAAGTAAAACCGATGACGACAAAAGCTGGGATATAGCTAAAGATCTTTTTGAAATTTCTGAATTACTTATTGGCGAAAATCACCAGGAAGCGCTAAAAAAACTAAAGGGAAAAACTCCAGAAGATTTTCAGAAATTCAAAGAAAGAATAAGTTCAGAAATAAAGAAAACCGAAGCTTTAATTGCAGAAACAAGCCACGAGTTCTTCGACCTGCTTGAGAAAAATAGCATTGAAGAAAAAGATTTTAGCGGCGGTTATATTTATAAGCATTTTATAAAGTTAAGAGATCAAAAACCTATTGACGGATTTGAAAAAGCCTGGATGCTAAAACTGTACAGCGCTCCACTTTACACAAAATCGAACAAAAATCAGGCGGTAAAAGATGCGCTAGATAGTGTTCAATCTTTAATAGTTAGCTTTTTCGAAATTTCGAAAAGAGCCTACCTAAACCTTGATTTTCTTGAGGCAATTAGAAAAAACCTTACCCAACTTTCGCTTCTTAACGCGATAAACCAGGAAGTAGAGCTTATCAAGAAAGAACGTAACCTAATTCTAATTTCAGAATTTAACCCTAAAATTAGCGCCCAGGTTAAAGACCAGCCGGCCCCTTTCATCTACGAAAGGCTTGGGGAACGTTACCAGAATTATTTTATAGACGAGTTTCAGGATACCTCCCAGATGCAGTGGGAAAATCTTATTCCGCTTATAGACAATAAACTTTCTTCTGAAAATATTCAGGATCCTGCCAGTGCGATGCTGGTTGGTGATGCCAAACAATCTATTTACCGTTGGCGTGGCGGAAAAGCCGAGCAGTTTATAGACCTTTGCTTAGATACTAACCCTTTTAGTATTGAAAAATACGTTCAAAATCTGCCAGATAATTACCGCAGCGGAAGCCAGATTGTGAACTTCAACAATAGTTTATTTAGCTATGCAGCCGGTACTTTGCAACACCCTGCTTATGCTAATTTGTTTCAGGAAAGCGGTCAAAATCCTAAAAAAGGAGATTTTGGATATGTAAATATCGATTTTATTGAAGCCGAAAATGCGGCGGAAGAACACGAAATTTATCCTGAAAAAATCCTGGAAATTATTCAGAATTTAGAAAAAAGAAAAATTAAAAAAGGAGATATCTGCATCTTAACGCGTAAAAAAAAGGAAGGCGTTACTATTGCGAGTTATTTAAGCGAAAATAATATTCCTGTAGTTTCTTCGGAAACTTTGCTAGTGGCCAATTCTCCTGAAGTAAATTTTATGGCTCATTTGCTTGAATTTTCTTTAAGTCCTAAAGACAACACTTTAAAACTGGAACTTTTTGATTTCCTGGCCGAGTTTCTAGAAATAGAAAATCGCTACCCTATTATTTCAACGAATTTAAAGAAAGACGGTAGGGCCTTTTTCCACTGGTTAAAAGGTTATAATATCGATTTTGACCTTGATCAAATAAGGCAACTTTCAGTTTACGAAGCCGCAGAATATATTATTCGAAGCTTTTCTTTAGTAGAAACATCTAACGCTTATGTGCAGTTTTTCTTGGATTTTATCTTTGAAAGTACTCAAAAAGCTACTGCCGGCATAGCCGATTTCATAGATCTATGGAAACAAGAAATAGAAAACCTCAGTATCGTTGTTCCAAAAGCTGAAGATGCGGTTCAAATAATGACCATTCATAAATCTAAAGGCCTGGAATTTCCGGTGGTGATCTATCCTTATGCGAATTCCGATTCCAAAAGCACCCGAATGGATTCACTTTGGTTACCAATGGAGGCTCCCTTAAATGAAATTCCTATGAATTACCTAAGCGCATCAGATAAAATGCTGAATTGGGGACCCAAGGCTTCAGATATTTATTCCGAGTTAATTCACCAAAAAGAACTTGACACTTTAAATGTACTTTATGTAGCATGCACCCGTGCTTCGCAACAGTTGTATTTGTTAAGTAAAAAAGAAATAGATGCAAAAGGAAATGAAAAAGCCTATAAAACTTCAGGCTTACTGATTGGCTTTTTAAAAGAAATTGGAAGATGGGATTCCAACATCAATACTTATGAATTTGGTGAAATTGGAAGCCCGGAAATTTCAGAAGAAAGTCTTTCAGAAAATATTATTTCTAAAAAGTTCTATTCTTCAGCCACTCAAAATCAAGCGGTAAATATCGTAACGAAATCGGGAATGCTGTGGGATAGCAAACAGGAAGAAGCAATAGAAAAAGGAGAAATTCTGCACGAATTATTGGCGCAAATAGATTTTAAAGATCAGGTAAAACCTGTTGTGACCCAGGCCGTAAACGATGGAATAATCACCAAAGATTCCGCAGAAAAAATAGAAAAATTGCTTCTTGAAATTACCAATCATCCACAGCTTTCAGCATTTTACGTAGAAGAAGCTAAAAATTATAATGAACGCGATATTTTAACTCCTGAAGGTAAAAGATTAAGGCCAGACCGCATTAATTTTTCGGGAAATACAGTGAATATTATAGATTATAAAACCGGAAAGTTTGATATTTCCCACGAAGCTCAAATTAACAGCTATGCCGGGATTTTAGAAGATATGGGTTACAAAATAGGTAGCAAAAATCTTGTTTACACAAATAAAGCACTTAAGGTGCGCCTTGTTTAAAAGAAATGTAAGTTTGTAAAAAATTAAAAATTATGTACGGATCAATAAAACAACATTTAGAAAAAGAGCTGGAACAAATTAAAGAAGACGGCCTTTTTAAAAAAGAACGAATAATTACCGGCCCTCAGGATGCGGTAATTAAAATTTCTACCGGACAGGAAGTAATAAATTTTTGCGCCAATAATTATTTAGGATTATCCTCACATCCTGAAGTTATAAAAGCAGCAAAAGACACTATGGACACCCACGGTTTTGGAATGTCTAGTGTTAGATTTATTTGTGGAACCCAGGATATCCATAAAGAACTGGAGCAAAAAATAGCCGATTTCTACGGCACTGAAGATACTATTCTTTATGCTGCTTGTTTTGACGCTAATGGCGGAATTTTTGAACCGCTTTTAACCAAAGAAGATGCAATAATTTCAGATTCGCTTAACCACGCCTCTATTATTGATGGGGTTAGGTTATGTAAAGCGGCAAGATATCGTTACCAAAATGGTGATATGGCCGATTTAGAAAAACAACTTAAAGATGCCAACGAAAAAGGAGCAAGATTTAAGCTTATCGTTACAGATGGTGTTTTCTCTATGGATGGACTTGTAGCTCCTTTAGATAAAATTTGTGATTTAGCTGATAAATATGATGCGTTGGTTATGATAGACGAATGCCACGCTACAGGGTTTATTGGAGAAAAAGGAATTGGAACCCTGGAAGAAAAAGGAGTGATGGATCGTGTGGATATCATCACCGGAACTTTAGGAAAAGCACTTGGCGGCGCTATGGGTGGCTATACTACAGCAAAAAAGGAAATTATAGAATTACTTAGACAACGCTCCAGGCCTTATTTGTTTTCAAACTCCCTTGCTCCTTCTATTGTTGGTGCTTCGCTAAAGGTTTTTGATATGCTTAAAAATGACAATAGTCTACGCGAAAAACTAAAAAGCAATACTCAATATTTCAAAAAAGGAATTAAAGATGCCGGCTTTGATATTATAGATGGAGAATCGGCTATTGTACCGGTAATGCTTTATGATGCTAAATTATCTCAAAAAATGGCCGAGAGACTACTGGAAGAGGGTATTTATGTAATAGGATTCTTTTACCCGGTAGTTCCAAAAGAAAAAGCCAGGATAAGAGTACAGTTATCTGCCGCCCACGAGCAGGAGCATTTAGACAAAGCCATTGCGGCCTTCACCAAAGTGGGTAAAGAATTGGAAATAATTTAGTTTCAATGTTAAAGAGTAGCTGATCCTTATAATGAAATATTAGCAAAAACAAGGCTTTATAAATCTTAAAAAGCTCTCAAAAACGCCATTATCTAAGGGTTTATTAAGAAAACTTTATTATTTTATGCTTTGCCGATAAGCTTTAACAGTCTACTTTTGTTAACAATTAACACTTAAAACTAAACTATTGAATATGAAACATCTTAGCAAAATTTTATTCGCTACAATGTTGGTTCTGGGCATTACTTCGGTGACTGCGCAGGATGCAAACAATCCCTGGTCTATTGGGATTCAAACCAACGCGGTAGATTTTCACCCTACCACTGATGTAGGAGGAACTTTTGACGATTATTTTAACGTTGGAGATCATTGGAATATCTTGCCATCTATGTCTAGATTAACAGTAGGTCGTTATATTGGAAGTGGCTTTGTATTTGAACTTGCGGGTTCTGTAAACCAAATAGAACAATATGGCGCTGAATCTGTTCCACAAATGGCATATTATTCTGTAGATGGATCGTTTAATTACAGCTTAAGAGCTTTATTAAATGACGGATGGTTAGATCCTGTTGTTGGTATTGGTGGTGGTTACACCAGCATTGCTGATAATGGAGATTACCCAATTTCAGATCTTAGTGCAGCAACTCTTAATGGTAAATTCGGATTAAATTTCTGGTTTACAGATAATGTTGCATTAACTGTTGAATCTAATTACAAACACGTGTTTGATGTTGATGGTGCAACACACTTTCAACACGCAGCGGGTGTGAAATTTATGTTCGGTGGAACAGATTCTGACGGTGACGGCATCTACGATAAAGATGATGAATGTCCAGAAACTCCAGGTTTACCTGAGTTTAACGGATGTCCGGATTCTGACGGTGACGGGATTGAAGACCGTATGGACGCTTGTCCAAATGAAGCTGGTTTAGCTGAATTTGATGGTTGTCCTGATACCGATGGTGACGGAATTGCTGATCCTAATGATGACTGTCCTGAAGTAGCCGGATTGGCTGAACTTAACGGATGTCCTGATGCAGATGGTGACGGAGTTGCCGACAACGAAGACGACTGTCCAAACGAAGCAGGTCCTGCTGAAAACAATGGTTGTCCTTACGAAGATATGGACGGTGACGGCGTTTTAGATAAAGACGACGATTGTCCTGAAGTTGCTGGAACTGCAGCTAACAACGGATGTCCAGAACCAGACGTAGAAGTTATTTCTGAATTGAACGAATATTCTAAAACTGTATTGTTCGACTTGAACAAGGCTACAATTAGAGATGAGTCAGAAGAAGCACTTCAGTCTATTGCAGATATTATGAATGAATATTCAAATACAATATTCCACATTGAAGGTCATACCGATAGTACTGGTAGCGCCGAATATAACGAGAAACTATCTCGTGAGCGTGCTGCGTCCGTAGAGAAATGGTTAGAAGAAAATGGTGTACCAAGCAACAGATTAACTTCTGAAGGTTATGGTGAAGAAAGACCAATTGCTACTAACAATACCGCTGCCGGAAGACAGGATAACCGTAGGGTTGAAATCTCTTTAGATAAAAATAAAGAAGTAAAAGATTCTGATTCTTCTATGGAATAAGAAATCTGGTAATTAGTTAGATAATTATTATAGAAAAACGCCTCGGTTCCCGGGGCGTTTTTTATTTTTAGCCTATGGTATCTTTTATTTCAGGAGTTCTTAAGGAACTCATTTCTTCAGAAGAAAATATTTCAGAAATCATCTTTATTCTTCCCAGCAAACGTGCAGGAAGTTTTCTATTAAAAGAACTTTCTGCTTTAAGTGAAAATCACATTTTCGCTCCAAAAGTTTATAGTATTGAAGAATTCACAGAAGTAATTTCTAAAATAAAAACTGTAGATAATACCCTTACTCTTTTCGAGTTTTATAATGTCTACAAGAAAATTACACCAATAGAGGAACAGGAGGATTTTGAAACTTTTACGGCCTGGGCACAAAGCCTTATCCATGACTTCAATGAAATAGACCGTTATTTAATAGATTACAAAAGCTTTTTTAATTACCTGGCAGATATTCAGGACCTAAAACATTGGTCTATCCAGGAACCCAAAACCGAATTGATAAATAATTATTTATCGTTTTGGAATAGTTTACCGGCATTTTACGAAGCCTTAAAAGAAGAATTACTTTCCAAAAACACCGGCTACCAGGGTTTAATTTATAGGAAAGCCTCAGAAAATATTACAGAATACACCCAAACCAACAAAGCCCGGCACCTTTTTATCGGTTTTAATGCCCTAAATACTGCTGAGCAACTAATAGTTCAACATCTATTAGAAAACGATCGAGCAGAGATTTACTGGGACTTAGATGAGGTTTTTGTAAAAGACCGCCAGCACGATGCTTCACTCTTTATAAATCAGTATTTAAAAGACTGGCCGGTTTATAAGAAAAAGAAAGCTAAGCTTAATGTAAACGAGTATTATAAAGCTAAAAATATTCAAATTACCGGCGTTCCAAAGAATGTGGGACAGGCCAAATATTTAGGAGAATTATTGGCGAATTTAGATGAAGAAACACTACAGGAAACCGCCGTGGTTTTAGGAGAAGAAGACCTTTTGTTACCCGTTTTAAACAGTTTGCCGCCTAATGTACAGGATTTGAATATCACCATGGGTTTTCCGCTTAAAAATGCGCCTATCGCTTCTTTGTTTGACAGGTTATTTCAAATTCACCAAAACACCGGTTCTGCTTATTATTATAAAGATGTGATTTCGGTAATTAATCACCCCGCTTTAAACGAAATTCTAAAAAAGGAAACCGAAGTTTTTATAGAAAAAATCCAGTCAGAAAACACGGTAAATCTTTCAGAAAAAGAAATTATAAATTCGTTTTCTGCTGAAGCAAAACCTTTAATAAAAGCTTGTTTTAGAAGTTGGGATAACTCGCCTAAAAAAGCCTTAGAAGCTTTTCAGGAAATTATAAACCAGGTTAAAATTCATTTAAAAAGTAGCGAGAATAAGCTTGGTTTGGAGTTTTTATATCATTTTCATGTGCTGTTTAACAAACTGGAAAACCTCAACGAAGCTTATCCTCAACTAAAAAGTATTAAATCACTTTATCAGTTTTATAAAGAAATAATGAGTACCCAAAACCTGGATTTCCAGGGAAGGCCGTTTAAAGGTTTACAGCTTATGGGAATGTTGGAATCGCGGGCTTTAGATTTTAAAAATGTGATTATTTGTTCGGTAAATGAGGGCGTTTTACCTTCGGGTAAATCGGGGAGTTCTTTTATTCCTTTCGATTTAAAACAAACTTACAAACTGCCCACTTACAAAGAGAAAGACGCGGTTTACACCTATCATTTTTACAGACTTTTACAACGCGCTCAAAATGTGCATTTGCTTTATAATACAGAAACCGACGGGTTGAATTCCGGAGAAAAAAGCAGGTTTCTTACTCAGCTGGAAATTGAGAAACAACCGGCGCATCAGCTCACGCATGCTATGGTGAGTCCAAGAGTTCCGGCAATTAAAAATGAACTTCGGGAAGTGAAAAAAACTCCTGAAATTATGGAGAAGATCCAATCCCTCGCTACTTATGGCTTCTCCCCTTCTGCCCTAACTTCTTATATTAGAAATCCGCTTGACTTTTACAGGCAGTACGTTCTAGGTGTTCGTGATAGCGAAGAAGTTGAGGAAACAGTAGCTTACAATACATTGGGGACGGTGGTACATGATAGCCTTGAAAATTTTTATAAACCGCTGGAGAACCAAATGCTCACGGAAGAGCATATAAAAGATTTTAAAGCTAGGATCCAGGAAGAGATCACGCTTCAGTTTAAAAAATCTTATATGAACGGGCCGGTAAACCAGGGAAAAAACTTGTTGATTTATGAAGTGGCCAAACGTTATTTGCGCAACTTTTTAAACCTGGAATTAGACAGACTTAAATCTGAAGAGATTAAAATCCTAAAAATTGAGAAAACTTTAAAATCTGAAATTAGGATAGAGCATCTTGATTTTCCGATCTTTATGCGCGGAAAAGTTGATCGTGTGGAAAATGCTGACGGTATAACCAGAATTATTGACTATAAAACAGGGAAGGTAACCCAGGATAAAATTGAAATTGTAGATTGGGAAGATCTCGCTTCAGATTACGATAAATACAGCAAAAGTTTCCAGGTATTAGCGTATACTAAGATGATGCAAGATCAAAGCTCGATAGATTTACCGGTTGAAGCCGGCATTATTTCATTTAAAAATTTAAAAAGCGGATTCCTGAAATTCGCTAAAAAAGATAAAGCAAGAACAAAAAATAAAGAAACTGCTATAAATAAGGAGATTCTAGGCGCATTTGAGATAGAATTAAAGAAACTAATTACCGAAATTTGCGATCCTGAAATTCCTTTTAAGGAAAAAGAAATATAAAAAACCTATGGAAATCACTAAAAGAACTAACCTCCAGATAGATGGAAAGCACAATAAACCTATTCTTATAGATTTAATTTTTAACGACGATAAGAAACCCAAGCCAATCATAATTTTTTGCCACGGCTATAAAGGTTTTAAAGATTGGGGCGCCTGGGATAAAATGGGAGAATTTTATGCAGAAAAGGGTTATTTCTTCGTGAAATTTAACTTTTCTCACAACGGGACTTCTCCAGAAAACCCAACCGAATTCTTAAATATTGAAGCCTTTGGAGATAATAATTATATAAAGGAGTTAGATGACCTCCAAACCGTTATAGACTGGGTGCTAACCCCAGATTTTGACCAGGCTCAACAAATAGACGTGAAGAGTATTAACCTGATTGGGCATTCTCGAGGTGGCGGAATTGCAATTATAAAAACTGCTGAAGAAGAAAGAATTAACAAGCTTATTACCCTTGCCGCGGTAAGTGATTTTGCTTCTCGTTTCCCAAAAGAAAAAGAACTGGAAGCCTGGGAGAAAAAAGGCGTGCAATACATAAAAAACACCCGTACCGGGCAGCAATTACCGCATCATTACCAATTCTATAAGAATTTTAGAGAAAACAGGGAGCGTTTAAATATTCAAAAAGCAACCAAAAAGCTGGATATTCCCCATTTTATTGCTCACGGAAGTAATGACACCACGGTATCTATTGCCGATGCCGGGAATTTATTTGAATGGAGTGCTATTTCTAAATTGCTTTTGGTAGAAAATGCCGATCACGTTTTTGGTATTTCTCACCCGTGGAATAAAGATGAATTAACTAAAGAATTTCAGCACGTGCTTAATAGAACGGCAACTTTTCTCGATGCCAGCGTTCAGGATCTAAAAGACGAATACATAGATAACGACGAAGCTGATTCTTAAGCTTTTTAAAAGTATATTTTCACTAAAAACGGTCTTGAATTAATTTTTAAGATCGTTTTTCATTTTAAATAAATCGTCATTCTGAATTTAGTTTAGAATCTAATATTTTGATAATCTAAACATGTTAGAAGCTGAAACAAGTTCAGCTTGACGAAAACCTTGTTTAGACAGCGTGGTTTGTGAAGAATATCGCCCTGAAGCGTCGGGGGAACCGATGCCCTTCCCGATTATGTTTCGGGACGCACTAGCCAGCCCGCAATATTTTCAAAATGAAAAGTTCGGAAATAAAAAAACCACCGCGAAAAACGGTGGTTTTGTGGAGAATATCGGAGTCGAACCGATGACCTTTTGGCTGCCAGCCAAACGCTCTAGCCAGCTGAGCTAATCCCCCAATTGGAAGGCAAATGTAATAATTTTCTGTAAATTCCAACAAAGAACTTTTATTTATTATTGTTGATTAAAAAATGATTAGAAAAGCTAACCTAAACGATCTCAGGGAGATCAAGAAACTAACCGAAGCCTGTGCAAAAGCGCTTCAGCAGCAAAATATCTTTCAATGGAATGAACGTTATCCTTCCCTGGAAAAGCTTAAAAAAGATATTGAGAAGCAAGAATTATACATTTTTGAGGAAGAGAATATGATTATCTCCATTATTGTACTCACCTCAAAAATGGATGATGTATATCGTAATATAAACTGGCTTAGCAAAACCGGCAATAATCTTTATGTTCACAGGCTGGCCACGCACCCAGAATTCTGGGGAAAAGGATACGCCAGGAAAATGATGGATTTTGCTGAAGAATTCGCTAAAAACAAGAATTTTACTTCCATAAGATTAGATACATTCAGTAAAAATATTCGCAATCAAAAATTCTATGAAGCCCGTGCATACACAAAACTTGGTGATGTCTATTTTCCGCATAAAAATGAGTATCCTTTTCATTGCTACGAAAAACTTTTAGCAAATTCTTTCAACGCAAATTGAGAAAATCTTAAGAAATTAGTCTTGCGATGAGGCTTTACAATAAAGCATTCTATATTTGCTGCTGAAAATAACCGCTGTTGGAATCTTCTGTTAGTTTTAAAAATATAAACCGAATTGCCATTCCCGCAATTATCGCCGGGATTGCCGAGCCGTTGATCTCGCTTACAGATATTGCGGTAATTGGAAATGTAGAAAAAAACTCGGTTGAAGCGCTGGCTGCGGCAGGAATTGTAGGCTCATTTCTTTCAGCAATTATTTGGATCGTAGCTCAAACCAAAACCGCCATTTCTGCCATTGTTTCCCAGCATTTGGGCGCAAACCGAATTCATGCAGTAAAAACGCTTATTCCGCAGGCTATATATTTCAATTTTGCTTTTAGCTTAGTGATCTATGCTACTACCGCCTTTTTCGCCGAATCAATCTTTAGCGCCTATAACGCCGAAGGTTTGATCTTACAATATTCTGAAGATTATTATCAAATCCGCGCGTTAGGATATCCATTAACTTTGGTGACTTTTGCTATTTTCGGAGTATTTCGCGGACTTCAGAACACACTTTGGGCAATGAAGTGTAGTCTTGCCGGTGCCGCGGTGAATGTAGGATTGGATTTTCTGTTGGTTTATGGAATCGACGGATTTATTCCTGCGATGCATCTTAAAGGCGCTGCATATGCCAGTCTTGCTGCACAAGGAACAATGCTGGTAATGGCACTATGGTTTTTCTTCAAAAAAACACCTTTTCACTTAAAACTGAGTTTAAATATAAATCCGCGTTTAAAAGGCCTTTTACTTATGGCCGCCAACCTTTTTGTTAGAACGGCCGCCTTAAATTTCGCTATTTACCTGGCCAATGCCTACGCCACAGATTACGGGAAAAACTATATCGCTGCTCAAAGTATTTTAATGAATATCTGGCTTTTCTTTAGCTTTTTTATAGATGGTTATGCGAACGCCGGGAATGCGATTGGCGGGAAATTACTCGGCGCCAGGGATTACAGAAATTTATGGGAACTCAGTAAAAAAATAAGCAAATATGCGGTTTTGATCGCTTTTATGTTAATGGCCATCTGCGGACTGTTTTACAACCAAATTGGGTTAGTTTTTAATAAAGATATGGCCGTGCTGGCCATATTCTCATCGGTTTTTTGGATCGTATTATTAATGCAACCGGTAAATGCCATTGCTTTTATGTTCGACGGAATCTTTAAAGGTTTGGGCGAGGCAAAGTATCTGCGTAATTTACTTTTAGTAGCCACATTTTTGGGCTTCACTCCTGCCCTTTTAATTTCAGATTATTACGGTTTAAAACTCTACGGAATCTGGATCGCGTTTTTTGTCTGGATGCTTATTCGAAGCGCCGGTTTGGTCATTAAATTCAGAAGAAAATATTTACAAAAGGAAGTTTGATTCTCAGTGGCCAGGGAGCAGTTAAAAACAATTAAACCAAAACCGTATTTTTCAAAATTAATCTTTCTAAATTTGGGTATTCAGCTAACTGAAAAATCAAATTTATGTCTACCACACGTGAAAACGGAAGTTTATATACCAATATTAAAAACGGAATTGCCCATTTAGAATTTGGCCATCCTGCCAGTAATTCTTTCCCTTCAGTGTTATTAGATCGACTTGAGAAAGAGTTTCAGAAATTATCTGAAGACGACAACGTAAAAGTGATTCTATTAAAATCTGAAGGAGAAAAAGCCTTTTGTGCAGGAGCTTCTTTTGACGAACTTGTAGCAATTGAAACTATGCAGGCCGGGAAATTATTCTTTTCAGGTTTTGCCAAAGTTTTAAATGCGATGCGCAACTGTAAAAAACTCATTGTTGGCCGAATCCAGGGAAAAACCGTTGGCGGTGGTGTGGGACTGGTTGCTGCTTGCGATTACGCTATGGCTACTGATGCTGCTGCAGTAAAACTTTCAGAAATTAGCATAGGTATTGGTCCGTTTGTAATTGCCCCGGCCGTAGAACGTAAAATTGGCGTGGGTGCCCTTTCCGAATTAAGCCTGGCTGCCCACGAATGGAAAAACGCCTATTGGGCCAAAGATAAAGGCTTATATGCCCGTGTATTTGAAAGCTTAAAAGATTTAGATAAAGAAATTGATATTTTTACCGAAAAACTGGCTTCTTACAACCCAGAAGCACTCTATGAGATGAAACAAATGTTTTGGAAAAACACTTCTCACTGGGACGAATTACTGGCTGAAAGAGCTGCCATTTCTGGAGAATTGGTGCTTTCAGATTTTACCAAAAACGCTTTAGCTAAATATAAAAAATAAAACATGTATTTACTTTACTTTGACCAAACCGGAGATAAGGCACATAGTATTGGATATTCTATAGGTTATTTTATAGGTGACAATCTTCTTTTTATATTACTTGGTCTTATAATAATTGCCGGGCTTTTTGGGTTTTTTCTCTACAAGATGATTAAAAACAATAAACGACAGATTAAAAATTAGTTCGGGTTTTTAATCTTAAACATATATTGGTTTCAATTTGGGAAATTAGCATCCCTATAACAGATTTCTTATTTTAAAAAGCTTAATTTCAACCTTAGAAACTAATTTATGAGTTTGCCACAGCAACATTTACCAAAAGACCGAGATGCCACCCGGGAAGAGGAATGGGGTTTTACCATTTGGGAATTTATAGCCGATAATTGGCTCTACCTGTTGGGTATTCTAATAATTCTTGCCATTTTCTTCTATGCGCGTTACAACTGGAGGAGAAGACAGGAGAAAAACCAAATGAATTAATGGGAGAAGATACCTGGGAATTTCTAAGCTTTTTAAGTGGAATGGGCTTCTGGTTAATTTTAGCCTTAGTTTTAATTGTGGTAGTACTTTATAAAAGGTTCAAGAAATAACTTGCCCCGGGCCAATTTCTTTCTAGATAGAAAAAGTGTTTCTTTATTTCGAGACAAATTTAGGTTAAGCTAATCTCGATTATCGAGTTTTTAACCAACCTGTAATACTTAATCTTGCAGTTTGTACCGGTTTCACCTCATGCTCCAGCACCTGACTTTCAAAAATTACAACACGACCTGGCATTGGATAAATAGCTTTTGAAACCTCAACCCCATTTTCTTCGGAATAAATTACCAATTCCCCTCCATTTTCCGGCTTCCAGTCTTCTTCGTTTAAATAACAAACCATAGAAAGTTTTCTTCTCCCGTCATTCTGAAATGTGTCCAGATGTCGCTGATAAAAAGTACCTTCAGGATAAAGAGCATAATGGAATTCTTTAGTTAAAATTCCCAGGAAACAGGTTTTATTTAAATAGGATACTAACGAATTGATTTTGTTGAAAAACAGGTTTTCGGCTTTTCCCGCTTCAGCTTCGTTAAGCCATAAAATAAAATCCCCGCGAATAGATTTCGCAACAATTTCATTGTTTTTATTACCAATCGCCGCCTTTTTGAATTGCGCTTCTTCAAATTTCGATTTTAAAGAATTGCGAAGCATTGCAACTTCTTCAGCATTAAAAAAATCGTCTACAGTACAGTATTGATTTTCAACTAAATCGGTAATAATGTTTTCGTAAAAAGGATTTTCTATAAAATCCAGTTGTTCAAAAAGTTCGGGAGCAGTTTCTGTTATCATTTTTCATTAAAAAAACGGGCAAATATACAACAGAAACATAATTGCAGGACCAAAAAAATATAACGCTAAAAAACCCTTAACTTTGCCAAAAATAACGCGAGATGAGTAAGATTAGAATTACCAAACAGTTCTCTTTTGAAACCGGCCACGCTCTTTATGGCTACGACGGAAAATGCCGAAACGTACACGGCCACAGCTATAAACTTAGTGTTTGTGTGATTGGAGAACCTATTACCGATAAAGATAATGTGAAGTTTGGGATGGTAATAGATTTTGGAGATTTGAAAAAGATCGTAAAATCTGAAATTGTAGATAAGTTTGACCATGCCACGGTTTTTAACAAGAATACGCCTCACGTAGAGCTTGCTGAAGAATTAAAAAATCGAGGACATCACGTTATTCTGGTAGAATACCAACCCACCAGCGAAAATATGGTGGTAAATTTTGCTGAAAAGATTCAAAAACATTTACCGGAGCATATAAAACTACACTCGCTAAAACTCCAGGAAACCGAATCCAGTTTTGCGGAATGGTTTGCAAACGATCAATAAGCCCCCCATCCCCCGAAGGGGGAGTGAAACCCGTGAGCTCTTTTTCTAAAATATTATATTTACAGCTTAGAATTATCATAAATGACTATTCCCGAAGGCAAAAAAGTTTATTTCTCCAGTGATAATCACCTTGGTGCACCTACTCAAGAAGAAAGTAGACCAAGGGAAATTAGATTTGTAAAATGGCTGGATGAAATTAAAGAAGACGCTGCTGCTATTTTTCTTCTCGGTGATCTTTTTGACTTCTGGTTTGAGTATAAACACGCCGTGCCTAAAGGTTTTGTAAGGGTTCTAGGGAAACTTGCAGAAATTAAAGACAGCGGAATCCCGATCTATTTTTTTGTAGGGAATCACGATTTGTGGATGGAAAGTTATTTTCAAGACGAACTTAGTATCCCCGTATTTCGTAAGCCTAAAGAATTTGAATTCAATAATAAAACCTTTCTTGTGGGCCACGGAGACGGCCTGGGACCCGGAGACCACGGTTATAAACGAATGAAAAAGGTTTTTACCAATCCGTTTTCAAAATGGCTTTATCGTTGGTTGCATCCAGATTTAGGCATTCCTCTGGCGCAGTATTTTTCAGTAAAAAATAAAGCGATCTCGGGAGACCAGGAGCAAAAATTTTTAGGAGAAGAAAAGGAATGGCTTATTCAATATTGTAGGCGAAAATTAGAAGAAAAGCATTACGATTACTTTCTTTTTGGCCACCGGCATTTACCCCTGGAAATCGACCTAAACGGAAAATCGACCTATATCAACACCGGCGACTGGATTGACTTTTACACCTACGCAGTTTTTGATGGTGAGAAGACGGTTTTAAAGAAATTAGAATTTTAATTCCTCCCACAGCCATTTAGATAATCTTCCAGGTTTAATTTAAATAAAGTTCCCTCTATTAAATCTGAAATTTGTTCCAGCTCTATGGCACTTACCGCAAAATCCATTTTTTCAAGTGGAGATCTTAACAGAATATTTCTACAGGATTTTTCAGTGGTACAATTACCACAATTATAATATTTAGCAGCTTGTATATTATTGGAAAAATGCTGAATTTCTTCAGGTAACAAATAGAAGCCCATATCCTTAAAAACCATCTGTACTCTCGCTGGGTCAGCATTTGGTAAGTTATTTTTCCACCGAAAAGCAATTCCTAATTTGTTGTGATAAATTAATGCAACATCCTCCATTTTAAAACACTTTACTCGATAATCGAGATTTAAAAATTCCAAAGCCTACCTCGAAATTTCATCATCATTTTATACCTCTTGCTATTGCTTCGAGATAAGTTATCCAAATATAAAATTATTATTTAAAATGAATCTAAATAGAAAAGATTTATTCGCTGATATCTTTTAATTTTAACTGAATAGAAACATTCCCGTTCCATTCATTTTCATCTAAGGAATACACTGCTTTAAAAGTTTTCTTTTCTGAAATCGTCTCGAATTTTTCTCCCAGTCCAAAACCAATCATATCAAACATTGCCGATTTTCCCTGCTGTACAACCTTGCATTTTAGATGTGCTTCATCTGCACCCACACATTTCCCGTAACCGGTATCGGTAAGATTTCGTGTCATAAAAACCGGACTCATATTTCCTGGTCCAAAAGGAGCAAATTGCTTTAGAATTCTAAAAAATTTCGGGGTTATTTCATCCAGATCAATTTCGGCATCTACTGCAATTTCAGGAGTTAGTAATCTTCTATCTATAGTTTCAGAAACCACCGACTCGAATTTCGCTTTAAAATTCTCGTATTCTGAAGCTTCTAAAGTCAATCCTGCCGCATATTTATGTCCGCCAAATTGCTCGATATGCTCCTTACAGGCTTCCAAAGCATTATAGACATCAAACCCCTTCACAGAGCGTGCTGAAGCCGCCAATTTCTCACCGCTTTTTGTAAAAACCAGGGTTGGGCGGTAATAGGTTTCGGTTAAACGTGAAGCTACAATACCAATCACGCCTTTATGCCAGCCTTCGTGATAAACCACGGTACTATAACGTTCCTGTTCCTGTAGTTCTTCAATTTGCCCAAGAGCTTCAACCGTAATCGCTTTATCGGTAGTTTTCCTTTCGGCGTTAAAATTCTCTATTTCAGCAGCGAATTCCATAGCGGTTGCTTCGTCTTCTTCCGTCAATAAATTCACTGCGTGCAAGCCGTGCTTCATTCTTCCGGCTGCATTTATACGAGGCGCAATTATAAAAACTACATCAGTTATCGTGAGTTTATCCTTTTTGACCTGTGCCAATATTGCTTTAAAACCCATTCTGGGGGCAACATTGATCACATTTAAACCGTGATAGGCCAAAATTCGGTTTTCACCGGTAATAGGCACGATATCGGCTCCAATGGCGGTCGCAACCAAATCCAGATAAGGCAGTAAAACCTCGGGTGTTCCTAATCTTTTAGTATTTATAGCCTGGATCAATTTAAAACCAACCCCGCAACCACAAAGTTCTTTATACGGGTATTCACAATCCTCGCGCTTGGGATCCAGCACCGCAGCGGCCTCAGGGATAGTTTCTCCCGGGCGGTGGTGATCACAAATAATAAAATCTATTCCTTTTTCAGCAGCATAAGCTACTTTATCAATGGCTTTTATTCCACAATCCAGGGCAATAATCAGCGAAATTTCGTTGTCGGCCGCAAAATCAATTCCCTGGTAAGAAATCCCGTAACCTTCAGTATACCTGTCGGGAATATAAGTCGCGATATTTGGAGTAAGGGTTTTTAAGTAAGAAGACATCAAAGCCACACTGGTAGTCCCGTCTACATCATAATCGCCATAAACCATAATATTTTCTTCGGAAGCGATTGCCTGCTGAATTCGGTTTACAGCCACATCCATGTCTTTCATCAAGTAGGGATCGTGCAGCTCTTCCAAACTGGGCCTGAAAAACTTTTTTGCAGCTTCAAAAGTCATTATTCCGCGCTGCGCCAAGAGTGCAGCCACAGGCGTTTCCACCCCTAATTCTTCGGCAAGTTTACTAACAACTAAAGAATCGGGTTTAGGTTTTAAAGTCCAGCGCATCGTAAGTTTTTTTCAAAAATACATATAGAATTTCAATACCAATAAGGGGGAATTCACTAAAACAGAATAATAGAAATTTTTCAGCAATTAATAATAATCCCTAATTTCACGCTTTAGGATTTACAGAAAAAATATGATCAAAATTATACAGGGCCAGCTCGTAGATATTAAAAACAGGAAGATTTTTCCTGCGGAAATCAGCATCGAGAATGGAAAGATTACAAAGATTGAAGAAAAAAAGCACGAAGTAAAGAGCTTTTTGCTTCCTGGGTTTATAGATGCACATATACACATTGAAAGTTCTATGCTGGTGCCTACCGAGTTTGCCCGTTTAGCTGCAATTCACGGTACGGTAGCCACCGTTTCAGATCCTCATGAGATTGCCAATGTCTTGGGAAAAGAAGGCGTTAAGTTTATGATTGAAAACGGAAAGAAAAGTCCGTTGAAATTTAATTTTGGTGCGCCTTCCTGTGTTCCGGCTACCAATTTTGAAACTTCGGGAGCTGTGATTAATGCTGAAGATATTAAAGATCTATTAGCACTTCCTGAAATAAAATATCTCGCGGAAATGATGAATTATCCCGGCGTTATCTTCGAAGATGAAGAAGTGATGAAGAAAATCGCGTGGGCTAGACATTTTAATAAACCTACCGATGGCCATGCACCCGGGTTGCGCGGAGAAGACGCTAAAAAATATGCTGAAGCCGGTATTTCTACAGATCACGAATGTTATACCGCTGAAGAAGCCGAGGAAAAGCTTGGCCTTGGTATGAAAATACTTATTCGCGAAGGTAGCGCCGCTAAAAACTTTGAAGCGCTTGTAGATTTGCTGGCGGAACATTATAAAAATATGATGTTTTGCTCTGATGATAAACATCCAGACGACCTGGTTTTAGGGCATATTAACCAGCTTTGTGCACGGGCGGTGGCTAAAGGTATAGATGTTTTTAAAGTGCTGGAAGTCGCTTGTATCAATCCCATAAATCACTATAATTTAGAAGTCGGACAATTAAAAGTAGGCGACCCCGCCGACTTTATTGCTGTAAAAGACCTGACCAATTTTGAAGTTTTACAAACTTATATTGACGGAGAATTAGTTGCTGAAAATGGTAAATCTCATATCAAATCTTCTCCATTCGAAAAGCCGAATAATTTTCATACTTCATCCAAAACGCATGAAGATTTTAAAGTAAAAGCAGCCGGTAATACTATTAAAGTTATTGAAGCGCTGGATGGGGAACTTATTACTAATGAAATTCAGCAGAAAGCTTTAGAAAAGGACGGGGAACTAATTTCTGATATTGAAAATGATATTTTAAAAATCACGGTGGTTAACCGGTATGAGGACAAAGCTCCTGCTGTCGCATTTATAAAGAATTTCGGATTAAAAAATGTAGCGATTGCCAGCTCGGTAGCACACGATTCTCATAATATTATCGCAGTTGGGACATCAGACGAAGAGATTTGTAACGCAGTAAACCTCATCATCAAGCATAAAGGAGGAATTTGTAGCGTGAATGGAAATGAGCAAAAAGCACTTCCACTGCCAATTGCCGGGATAATTAGCGATAAGGATGGTTGGGAAACCGGTAGATTATACGAGGAAATAGATAAAATGGCCAAAGATTTAGGCAGTACCTTAAAAGCTCCTTTTATGACACTTTCCTTTATGGCGCTCCTAGTAATTCCCGATCTAAAACTTTCGGATAAAGGTTTGTTCAGTGGAAGAAAGTTTGATTTTGTTGATATGATAGATAAAAACTAATCTATAATTTTATGAATCCTGGTTTGTAATTTAGGTACCACCTCTTCTTCGAACCAGGGATTTTTACTTCGCCAGAAACGGTTCACCGGTGAAGGGTGCGGTAAACACCAATAATCAGGTAAAAATTTCTGATAAGAACTTACTTTTTCAGTAAGATTTAATTTCCCGGGCAGGTAATAATTTGCTGCGTAAGCTCCAATTAGAATGGTGAGTTCAATATTTTTTAATGCTGAAAGAATAGTATCGTGCCACATGGGTGCACATTCTTTACGAGGCGGTGCATCACCCGTTTTGGCTTTCCCCGGATAACAAAATCCCATAGGAAGAATTGCAAAATTATTGGTATTGTAGAAAGTATTTTCATCTACTCCCAGCCATTCCCTAAGCTTTTTTCCGCTTTGGTCATTCCAGGCAATTCCTGTTTGATGCACTATTTTTCCCGGCGCCTGACTTATTAAAACTATTTTAGATTTTTTAGTGGCTTCTACTATAGGTTTTGCTCCAAGCGGCAGATGCTTTGCACAAAATTTGCAGGCCCTGGCTTCTTTTAACAATTCCTGCATCAAGATTTTCCTTTTACCACAATTACAATTTCCCCTTTAGGTGTTTTTTTGGTGTAATGTTGAAGAACCTCAGCTGCCGTTCCGCGAATAGTTTCTTCGTGAAGTTTGGTAATTTCCCGGGAAACCGAAACAGGCCTGTCTTCGCCAAAATACTCTGAAAAATGTTTTAAGGTTTTCAGCAATTTATGAGGCGATTCGTAAAAAATCATAGTTCGGGTTTCTTCGGCAAGTAAATTCAAGCGCGTTTGTCTGCCTTTTTTTACCGGTAAAAAACCTTCAAAAATAAATTTATCATTTGGAAATCCACTGTTTACCAGCGCCGGAACAAAAGCTGTAGCGCCAGGCAAACAATCTACTTCTATGCCTGCTTCAACACAAGCGCGCGTTAATAAAAACCCGGGATCTGAAATTGCGGGAGTTCCGGCATCACTTATCAGCGCAATATTTTCGCCGCTTTTAATCCGTTCAACAATGTGATCTACTGTTTTATGCTCGTTGTGCATATGGTGACTTTGCATATGCGTACCAATATCAAAATGCTTTAAGAGTTTCCCGCTATTTCGGGTGTCTTCGGCAAGAATTGTATCTACTTCTTTTAGCACTTTTACCGCCCTAAAAGTCATATCGTCCAAATTTCCTATTGGCGTTGGAACCAGGAATAATTTTCCCATTAAAGCGAATTTAATTACTAAATTTGTTCTCTATTTTGGCCATAAATCGCTCTTCATAATCTTCTTTTCCTTCCCAGTGGTTGTAATCTGGCTTTACTACCAACTGGATAAATTTTTGGGCTTCATCTAAAGAACTAAAAGTATTTAACTGGGAAAGTACCCGATTATAATCTGAAGAATTTCCGTCAAATAGATTTTTTATAAATGAAAGTCGTTCGTTAAGCCCAATATTTATTCCTTTCTTCAACCTGTCGTTTACAGACTTTGGTCTTTGGTCCTTTTGCCTGTTATTTAACGGTTCAAAATCAGGAAGGTTATCATAATCTACCCCAATATTTCTAAAATCGTTTTTAGGCGCTTCTGTTTTTGGCTTTGGTGGCTCTTCTTCCATTTGAAGAGATTGCTGTTGCGCAGGTGGAGCCTGTGGTTTAGGATTTGCCTGTTCTATAAGCTCATCTACACGCTCAGATTCTGCAGGCATTTGAGCTACAATATCTTTAATTTTTTCGGTATTAGGTTCGGTAATTGCATCGGCATCTTCCCGGTATTCGGTACCATCTGGAGCATAATCGTCACGTTCGTGCTGTACTGGTGCTTTAGCCTGAACTTTCTTCTCTATCTTAGGCGTTGGAGTGGCTTCAGGAGCTTCAAATGCCTCAAGATTCTTTTCGGTGAAATTCAATATAGAAAGTTGCTCATATAAGGTTGCCGCTTTTAATTTAAGGGCTTTGGTATCCAGATTTTCTTTTTCAGAAATTATTTCTTCGGCAAGTTTTACTAACTCTTTTTTAAGTCTGTTTTTCATTTTTCAGCAATATTTATGAACCCACTTTTTATTTAAAGTCTCTCTCAAGTTTCAATATAACACTTACAAAAAAAGTGCCTTAATCTGGTTTAATAACTTTAGTGGTTACCAACCGCTAATGGCTTGTATTTTTAATAAATTTGTTCCACCTTTATCAAAAAGGGCAAGTTCCCATTTCGATTTGAAAATTACAAAATGTTTCTCGAAAATACAGTAAATCACGAAGAGCAATTTGGCTGGATTGAAGTTATTTGCGGCAGTATGTTCTCTGGCAAGACCGAAGAACTAATTCGCCGTTTAAAAAGAGCCCAGTTCGCCAAACAAACCGTAGAAATCTTTAAACCCGCCATAGACACGCGCTATGACGAGGAAATGGTGGTTTCTCATGATTTTAATGAAATTAGGTCTACTCCCGTTCCTTCGGCTTCCAATATCAGGATTCTTGCCGATGGTTGTGATGTGGTAGGAATAGACGAGGCCCAGTTTTTTGATGATGAAATTGTAACGGTTTGCAACGATCTCGCAAATAGAGGAATTCGGGTAATTGTGGCCGGGTTGGATATGGATTTTAAAGGAAATCCTTTTGGGCCTATGCCCTATCTTATGGCTACTGCAGAATATGTAACCAAAGTTCATGCAGTTTGCACCCGCACCGGAAACCTGGCACAATTTAGTTATAGAAAAGCTATTAATGACGATCTGGTTTTTCTAGGGGAAAACGAGGAATACGAACCTTTAAGCCGTGGTGCATATTACAAAGCTATGCTTAGGGAAAGGGTTAAGAAATTAGATGTGAAAGATGCCGAAGAATTGCAACCTAACCTAAAGAAAAAGAATGCCTAAAGCCGAAGAAACCGTTCTGGAAATAGACCTTAACGCCTTAGCTCATAATTTTAAAACCATAAAATCGCAGTTAAAACCCGGCGTTAAATTTATGTCGGTTATTAAAGCTTATGCCTACGGAAATGATTCTGTAGCAATGGCTCATAAATTAGAAGAACTGGACACCGATTATTTTGCGGTTGCTTATACCGAAGAAGGCATAAGACTGCGGGAAGCGGGAATTAGCAAACCTATTTTAATTCTGCACCCACAACCCGTAAATTATCCTGAAATAATTGAAAATTGCCTGGAGCCTAATTTATACAGTGCAAGAACGCTTCAGCTTTTTATAGAGCTCGCTGAAAAGCAAAAACAGAAAAATTATCCGGTGCATCTAAAATTTAATACGGGAATGAACCGTCTTGGATTTACTGAAGCCGATTATCAGCATATTCCGGAGAAATTAAAGAAGACTAAATCGGTAAAAATAGCTTCTGCCTTTTCCCATTTAGCAGCCAGCGAAGACTGGAAAGAGCGGGAATTCACCCTTTCACAAATCTATAAATTCAAAGATCTGGCGGGTAAACTTTTGGATGATATTGGTTACGAACCGCTTTTGCATCTTTGTAATACTTCAGCGATTTTTAATTATCCTTCTGCCACTTTTTCTATGGTAAGAAGCGGCCTGGGACTTTATGGTTTCGCCAATGACGATAACCTCAACAAGAAACTAAAACCGGTTGGCACTTTAAAATCGGTTATTTCGCAAATTCAAAATTTAGAAGAAGGAGATACGGTAGGTTATGGCCGTGCTTTTAAAGCCGAAAAAACTACAAGAATAGCTACGCTTCCTGTTGGCCATGCCGATGGTATAAAACGTATATACGGCCACGGAAAAGCCGGCGTTTTTATTAATGGGGATTACGCTCCCATTGTTGGTAATGTTTGTATGGATATTATTATGATAAACGTTACCCACATTGATTGTAAGGAAGGTGATGAAGTAATAATTTTTGGTGGTCCCCAAAATGTACCCGAATTTTCAGCCAAAGGAGGAACCGTTTCTTACGAGCTTATCACCGGAATTTCACAAAGAGTAAAACGGATAATTATTCAATAGTTAAATGAATTTTTCTAGCGAATTATTGTGTAATTTGGTTAGCTACTAATCCAATCAGAATTTATCATGAGTTTTATTCAAGATTTTAAAAAGTTTATGCTCAAGGGTGATATTATAGCCCTTGCTACTGCGGTGGTGATAGGTGCCGCTTTTAACAAAATCATCGCTTCTGTAGTGGCCGATGTTATTATGCCTATTATTGGTTTAATTACCGGAGGAACAGATTTTTCACAGAAATTTATCTCGTTAGATGGCGTTTCCTACGAAACGTTAGAAGCTGCAAAAGAAGCTGAAGCCGCTGTAATTACCTACGGAAATTTAATTGATACTATTATTCATTTTATAATCGTTGCGTTTTTTATATTTTTGGTATTACGTGCTTACGAAAAGACCAAAAAAGAAAAAGAAGCCCCAAAATTGGTGGAACCAAAAGGCCCAACCCAGGAAGATTTGCTTACCCAAATTAGGGATGAGCTAAAAAAACAGAATAGTACGACTTAAAATTCTTAAAGATACGAGCACCGCTATACTGCTCATTTTAAATAAATCGTAATTTAATCAAACCCCACAGGAAACTGTGGGGTCTTTTTTTAACGAAAAACACGAATTAGTTTAAAAACAATAATTCTTTTCAATTTTAAGGGCTGGGGCTATGTAAGTTAAGTTGGGGATAATAAATTTGCGGCTTGTTTTAAGAACATTTATTAACAAAAAGAAATTACCCAAATAAGATTTCCGCTTTAGCCGGAATGACTAAAATAAATAGTTTTCCGCCTACGCGGAAAAAGACAAAAGTTTAAAATTATGAGAATAGCAGTTGTAGGCGCTACCGGGATGGTAGGCGAGATCATGTTAAAAGTTTTAGCCGAAAGAAATTTTCCGATTACCGAATTATATTTGGTGGCTTCAGAACGTTCTGTAGGTAAAAAGATCAATTTTAAAGGAAAAGACTATGAAGTAATTGGCTTGCAAACGGCGGTAGATCTTAAACCGGATATTGCTCTATTTTCAGCTGGCGGAGAAACTTCTTTGGAATGGGCTCCAAAATTTGCCGAAAATGGAACAACGGTAGTGGATAATTCTTCGGCCTGGAGAATGGATGAAACCAAAAAACTGGTGATTCCAGAAATTAATGCTTCAGAGTTAACCAAAGAAGACAAGATCATTGCCAACCCAAACTGTTCTACCATCCAGTTGTTGATGGCTTTAAAACCGCTGCACGATGCTTTCAAAATTAAGCGTGTTATCGTTTCTACTTACCAGTCTATCACCGGTACCGGCGTAAAAGCGGTGGAACAACTGGAAAATGAGTACAAAGGTGAAAAAGGCGAAATGGCCTATCCTTATCCTATTCATAAGAATGCACTTCCGCATTGCGATGTGTTCCAGGAAAACGGGTATACCAAAGAAGAGATGAAACTTACCAAAGAAACCAAAAAGATCCTAGGAGATGAATCGGTCTTGGTGAGTGCTACCGCGATTAGAATTCCCGTTGTTGGCGGACATTCAGAATCTGTGAATATTGAATTTGAAAATGAATTTGATGAAGCTGAAGTAAGAAAAATTCTAAGTCAGTTTCCAGGGGTAACCGTACAGGACAATCCTGATACCAACACTTACCCTATGCCTATTTATGCTGAAGGAAAAGATGATGTTTTTGTTGGAAGAATCCGTAGGGATTATTCACAACCTAAAAGTTTAAATATGTGGGTGGTGGCCGATAATCTTAGAAAAGGCGCAGCTACCAATACCATACAAATTGCCGAATACCTGATTAAAAATAAGTTAGTGTAAACGGTAGCAAACAAAAAATTAACTAATGCCTGTAAAATTGTAACTTACAGGCATTTTTTAGTACTAACTGTTTGTATCAAAACATAATTTATGAAAAAAACATTACCCGGAATTTTTGCACTCGCCGTCCTGGCTTCCTGCAACGATTCTAAATCAGAAAAAGAAATCAGTTTGAATTATCCTGAAACCAAAAAAGTAGATACGGTAACCGATTATTTTGGCACCGAAGTAAAAGATCCATATAGATGGCTGGAAGACGATCGTAGCGAAGAAACCGAAGAATGGGTAAAAGCCCAAAATGAGGTGACTTTCGATTATCTAAACAGCATTCCGTATAAAAAAGAGCTTGAAGAAAGACTTTCTGAAATATGGAATTATGAAAAAATAAGTGCTCCTTTTGAAGAAGGTGATTACACCTATTTCTATAAAAACGATGGTTTACAAAATCAATACGTGGTTTATAGAAAAAAAGGTGAAGATGGTAAAACAGAAGTTTTCCTGGATCCTAATAAATTCAGTGAAGACGGGACTACTTCCCTTGCAGGCTTAAGTTTCTCTAAAGATGGCAGCAAAGCCGCTTACGCTATTTCTGAAGGTGGTAGCGACTGGAGAAAAATAATCATTATAGATGCCGAAAATAAAGAACGTATAGAAGATACCATTCAAAATGTAAAATTCAGTGGAATTTCGTGGAAAGGAAACGAAGGCTTTTACTATTCAAGCTACGAAAAACCTGAAGGTAGCGAGCTTTCAGCAAAAACAGATCAGCATAGGTTATTTTACCATAAACTGGGAACTCCACAGAGCGAAGACAAAGTAATCTTTGGAGATTCTGAAGAGCAAAAACATCGTTATGTTGGTGGTGGCGTTTCAGAAGATGACCGGTTTTTATTTATTTCTGCAAGGAATTCAACCTCTGGAGGAAAACTTTTTATGATGGATCTTTCTAAAGAAAATTCTGAACTGGTTACTATTTTGGACCATGAAAACACCGATAGCTACGTAATTACTAACGAAGACAGTAAATTGTTTATCGTTACCAATATGGATGCGCCAAATCGTAAGGTTGTGACTGTAGATGCTGCAAATCCTTCTCCTGAAAACTGGGAGGATTTTATTCCTGAAACCGAAAACGTATTAAGCCCTTCTACAGGCGGTGGCTATTTCTTTGCCGAATATATGGTAGACGCGGTTTCTGAAGTAAAACAATACGATTATGAAGGAGAGTTAGTTCGTGAAGTTGAACTTCCGGGAATTGGTTCTGCAGGCGGATTTGGTGCTAAAAAGGAAAAAGAAGAATTGTATTATTCTTTCACAAATTATGTGACTCCGGGTACTATTTACAAATACAATATTGAAGAAGGAACTTCTGAGGTTTATAACAAACCGAACATAAAATTCAATCCAGAAGATTACGAAAGCAAGCAGGTTTTTTATACCTCAAAAGATGGGACAAAGGTTCCTATGATCATTACCCACAAAAAAGGTCTTGAGCTTAACGGTAAGAACCCAACCATGCTTTATGGTTATGGAGGATTCAATGTTAGTTTAACGCCTTCTTTTAGCACCGCAAATGCGGTCTGGATGGAACAAGGCGGAGTTTACGCCGTACCAAACCTTAGAGGTGGTGGTGAATATGGAAAAGAATGGCATGATGCCGGTATAAAACTTAAAAAACAAAACGTTTTTGACGATTTTATCGCTGCTGCGGAATACTTAATTGAAGAGAATTATACTTCCAGCGATTACCTGGCCATTCGTGGTGGTTCTAACGGCGGGCTTTTAGTTGGAGCTACAATGACCCAGCGTCCAGATCTTATGAAGGTGGCTCTACCAGCCGTTGGCGTAATGGATATGTTACGTTATCATACTTTCACCGCAGGTGCAGGTTGGGCTTACGATTATGGAACTGCAGAAGATAGTGAAGAAATGTTTAAATACCTTCTTGGATATTCCCCGGTGCACAACCTGGAAGAAGGAACCGAATATCCAGCTACTTTGGTAACCACAGGAGATCACGACGATCGTGTGGTGCCTGCGCATTCTTTTAAATTTGCCGCTGAATTACAGGATAAGCAAGCCGGAGATAATCCAGCTTTAATCAGAATTGAAACCAAAGCCGGTCACGGTGCAGGAAAACCTACAAAAATGATTATTGAAGAATATGCCGATATTTTTGGTTTCACCCTTTATAATATGGGCTTTGACACGTTACCTAATAAAACGGAAGAAGAAGTAAAAGGATAATTTTTTTTATTATCTCAAAGAGGCTGTCTGAAATGTCTAGTTTCGTAAAGCTGAATCTGTTTCAGCTTCTAAGATGTTTTGATTATCAATATTTTAGATCCTGAAATAAATTCAGGATGACGATATTAAGAACTTTTCAGGCAGTCTCTTTTTTATTTTTTTCTATTCTGCACCAATTTCAATTCTCCCTCTTCAAGTAAATAGCCTTTTTCAGCTTTATACAGAATTTCCTCATCATCGTCTGAGTAGGCCTCTAGTAGCCTGTACTCTCCATTCATTTCAGCTTCGAGGCGTTTTACCTTTTCGGCATCATTACAGGTTTTTCCTATTATCTTATAATCTTCATTTTCATATTTTGTGAGAGTACCAATCACTTTTAAAGGCAAAAGTTCTTCCAAATATTTTGTGTAGACCTCGAATCCGCCGGTAACTATATACACTTTTATACCAGCTTTATCTTTTTCTTTAATATCGGTGAGCATATCCTCTCTAAAATGTTCGGGAAATTCAATATTCCAAAATTGCTTAGCGTACTTTTTTACCTTTTCAGGTGAAAGCTTATTCAAATAATCATAGAAATTTTCTTTAAAATAAGTTTTACTGGTTATATGAAGCTTTCCCAACACATGCAGCCAGCCAATTTGAAAGAGATGCAATAACTTATAGCCTTTTTTATAGCAAATGAATTTAAAAAATTCATCTTTAGACGATTTTTTATACAAAGTTTGATTAAGGTCGTAAACTATAATTTCCTGCATTTTCGTAATGTTAGACTTCTAAAGAAAGATACTAAGAATCATCTTTCTACCACGAATTTTATCATTTTCTAAACAAGAAATTAACCAGATATGTAAAAGGCAATCTTTAAAGAAGTACTTCCTGAATCTTTTTTAATACAGTTTGTGGGGAAATAGTTCTAATAGCGTTCTCATAGCCTTCTGGAAACTTATTCCCGTAAACGGAAGTCGGTATTTTAGGGTATTGCGTAAGATTGGGAAGTAAGCTATTTTCCGTCGGCTGGTTAAAAGGTCTAAAACCGGCATAAGGATGCGTAACACCCCAAATACTTATTACCGGGATGCCAAACATCGCGGCCATATGTCCATTCCCACTGTCCATAGAAAGCATGACATCCAGGTTTGAGATAAGTGCGAGTTCTTCGGCTAAAGTGAGTTTTCCGGCAATACTAAGAGTATTTTTAAATCTGGCCGCCCAGGTTTCCAGTTGTTGTTTTTCTTTATTTCCACCGCCAAAAAGCAAAATTTTAATCTTTGAATTTTCACTTAATTTCCCTAAAACTTCTTCCATTAAATCTGCTGGATAGGCTTTAGAATTGTGCTGGGCAAAGGGTGCAATGCCAAGCCATTTTTTAGGTTCGGTGCCAACCAGTGTTCTTATCTTTTCTGAAATTTTTTCTTTTTCAGGAAATTTGTGGGTTTTGAGGTCTAACGGATAACCTAAAGCCTCAAAAACATCGGCATAGCGCTGTACGGTGGATTTTAATTGTTTAAAAACCTTATTGTTTTCAGTGGTTAAGGCCTTCTTTTCACTTCGGCCTTTATCAATTTGTTTTACTGGAATCCCAAACATATAGAACACCGATTTCAAGATATTGCTTCGCAAAACATCGTGAAGATCGGCTACTTTATCAATTCCCAGATCCCTTAAATCTTTTGCGAGTCGGCAGAGACCAAATACGCCGCTATGCACTCCGTTAACATCGGCTTCATAAACAGAAACCCGCGGAATTCCTTTAAACATTGGTTCAAAAAACCCGCGGGTTAAAACCGTAACTTTTAAATGTGGATAAGTGGCGCTAAGCACCCGTAATACCGGTACCGTCATCGCCACATCGCCCATCGCCGATAAGCGAATAACCAAAATATGAGAAGCCCCCTCAGCCTGTGGAATCTCTCCTGAAAGGGGAGAATTTCTTTTATTAAAAGAGGTCTTCTTCTTCATTTTCAAACAATTTTAAGCGCTATTTTTTTCTTAAAACAGGATTTAACTCATCGTCATTATACATCTTCATTTGCCTGTAAACTTTCATATACTTATTCCCGGCAGCAATATCTTCTAACAGCTGGTTTATCGCGGTAGAAAGGTCTACGCGTTGCTCCAGCAAAACATCAAGTTTAGCCTTACATTTCATTTGGTGCTCCTGTGAGGCATCTTCCCTATTAGCCTCCTCGTCCATATGATAAATCTTTAACGCTAAAATTGAAAGCCTGTCTATAGCCCAGGCCGGGCTTTCAGAATTTATTGTAGCATCTTCATTTGGCTTAACATCTTTAAATTTTTCCAAAAAATAACTATCAATATATTCCACTGTGTCCGTTCGGTCCTGATTTGACGCATCTATTTGGCGTTTTAGCGCCAGTGCATCTACAGGATCTATGTGCTTATCGCGAATAATATCTTCATAATGCCACTGCACTGTATCTATCCAGCATTTTCTGTATAATAAATGCTCAATCAACTCATTTTCGCTGTCGTACGGATTGGTAAATGGCTGTTCTACCGTATCTTTTTCGTGATATTTTTCTATTACTTCCTGAAAAATCTTATTTGCTTTATCTGAAAACATAAATTATTTTTTTTCTAAAATGTGTAAATATTCTGTTGTATTTATGGCCGTATGGTTTCGGTTTTCGGTTTTATCGGCCTTAAAACGCTGGTAATTTCTGGTTACCAGGTCGTAATTTCCAAAACGACTCATTATTTTTTTTATTTCTGTTGAAGGCATTAAACCCTCGTTATTATAGCTGAAGAAAATATATTTGAAATTTGCATTTTCCAGTAAATCTTTAAAAGAATTTTCAACTCTTGTCCTGCTACAATAATTTGATCGATAATATTCTCGCAAACCGGTTTTACCTTGTGGTGCAAAGGTATCATATTTTGCGATGGTATTTAAAATATGGTAGTTCGCGCCATACTGGCGTGCATTGTAGGGCGGATCTAAGTATAAAATATCCCCTTCAATTTCCTTAATTAATTGATTGGCATCTTTTTGGAAAACCCGGTGGGAATGTTCTGTAAAATCAAAGTTTGCTGGTCTTAATACTAATTCTTTTTGGGCCGAAAGTTTTACCTTTTTTAAAAATGCGCCATAGACTGAAGCGGTATTTGCCACTTTATCGGCACTTTCTAATAATGAAGCTAAAAGGAAAAAATACTGGTTTTTCCCTATTTCATTATTCAATTTCCAATTTTCAATTTGCTGCCTAACCGCGTCAATTTTCTTTCCATTTGCTTCAGAAAAATAAAGTCGGTTAGATTTTCCGTTTTCGCTGTATTCTTCAAAGATAAAACCCGGTTTTCCTTCCAGCTTATTTAATTTAACGAGGAGGTCTTCAGAATCTAATTTCTGATGATTTTCAATATAATTTTTGAGTAAAACATAACTGTAATATTCTACATCGTTAGCAAGAACCGATTTTACCGAAGTTTTAAAATTCCTGCCCACACTGCCTGTACCGGCAAAAAGATCGCAAAAAACCATTTGAGACAGATCTTCGCCAACCACTTCTTTTACCGTAGATTTTATAAAATTACCAAGCTTATGTTTAGAACCTATATAATTCATTTTACTGCCCAGATCACGTCAGCAAAAGTGGTTTTTCCTTGCTGAAATTGGAATTCTTTTAGTTGTGAATTTTCAAAAATAGCAACATATTTTTCAATCACCTGCTTCAAAAAAGAAATTTCAGCCTTTATCTTCCAATGCTGTCCATCTTCAGCATAAACTATTAAGAATAATCGATTTTCAAGATGAAAACGGCTTTGTTTGCTTTGGTTTTTATATAACCAGGAAATCAGAGTTTCAGGATTATTTTTTGCAAATTCAAGGGAACGACTAAACGCTTTTGGGAAAACACTTGTTTTTAAATCGAAATCATTTCCTAAGAAATTAAAATCAATTTTTCGATTTTTTGGGTTTTTATTGGGAATAACTTCTTTCATTTCGGCAAATATATGCTCCACGGCCATGGCACTCCAGAAGTTGTAAGATTACTGCAATACTGGAAAAATTGCTTTTCGTCTAACTTTTCAGTAGCGATAATTAAGGCAATTTGCTCGTTTAATTTATCCCAATTTGAAGTAGAATAAACAAAGGAAGACAGCCTGTCCCACGAATTAATTTGCTTACGAAACCAGCGATACTGGTATTTGCAGCGCTTTTTTAATTCGGTCTAAATTGCCGGTAAATTCATTTAAAAAATAAAAGGAATACACAAAGGCATTAAGATAAGCAAAACCAGCAAAACTTCCCGAAAGACTTTGTCTTCTCTTTGATCAAAATAAATAGAAGTGATTATACTAAGCGGTACAAAAAAGAAAATAAGTTCGCTACCATCTTTGGTAGGCGCAAAAATAGCAACCGCCACCGCGGTGAGAAAACTTAGCAAAACCAGGTTTAGGGAAGGCTTCATGGAGACGCTTGCCTTGCTCACCACTGCAAAAAACTGGACAAGTGTCCAAAGTGCCAAAGTCAAAATAATACTTACGGGAATAAGAATTTCGAGGTTTTGATAATTGGAATAATCAAAATTACTCCATTCAAACCACTGCGAAAATGTATAAAACTGGTCGTAAGCAATAATATGAAAACCAAGCGTTAAGAGCGCAACCGCTAAAGCTGCAATTGGGGGAATTAACCAGTTTTTAGGTTTTGGAAGATAATATAAGATCCCGGCATACACCACCACCAGGAATAAAATAGACCAAAAATAAAAAAGTGATGCGATAAAAATCCAAAAGGTAGCATCAAAAACCTTTTTCTGCATTACTTTTTTAGATTTTAAGCTAATAATTCTTCTAAAAGCCAGTAGTACCAATAAATTGGCAAATATCACCTGGTGATTTCTTAAAAGTGCAAAAAATGAAGCTGTGAAAATTACAAAAAACAAGATTTTATAGGCACTACGCTGGGTAAGTTCATTTTTCTTGGCAATAAAATTAAGGGTAAAAACACTTAAAATAAGTGATAATAAAACCGCCAGTTTTTCAAGAAAAAATAATAGGTTAAAATCTAAAAACCACTCCCTAAAATTAGCGATAATAAAAAATATAATGAGAAAAACGGTGATCGCAACCCCATTTACCGGTTTTGATTTGCCAAAAAAGCTTGTTAGCATTGTGGTTTTTTATATTTTTGTAATCTTAAATACACCAAAGTTAGTTATTGAACGCCTTCAAAGGTAATTTAATATCGCTTTGAAATAATTTGAACTTAAAATACACTAAAAATGTTAAGAGATATATTTGAAGGTATCGCCTATTTATTCGAGGAAATATTATTTGTTCCTTTAGATGCTTTAAGATCGTTGGAGCTTGATTCCTGGTGGGGTGCAAACGCCTTAAACTTCATCTTTATTTTAGTTGGTTTGGCTGCTTTTGCTTATTGGATGAAGCAATTAAAGCACTACAACGAAGTGAATGATGAAGATCGTGATCCTACAGCACACTCGTTTTTAGGATAAATCAAAGCCAAGATCTTTTCTATAATACATCTTATCGAAATGTAGCTTTTCTACATTTTGATAAGATTTTTTTAGTGCTTCTTTGTAATCTTTCCCAAAAGAAGTAACCGCAATCACCCTTCCACCACTGGTTACTACTTTATCGCATTCAAATTTGGTTCCCGCGTGGAAAACTATGGAATCTTCAACTTTATCAAACCCTGTGATTTCTTTAGATTTTTCGTAAGCTTCAGGATAACCGCCAGATACCAACATTACCGTTGTGGCTGCACGTTCATCTATTTCTAAAGAAATTTCATTTAATTTTTCTTCAGAAACTTTTTCAAAAATCTCTACTAAATCTGATTTAATTCGGGGCAGTACAACTTCAGTTTCCGGGTCGCCCATGCGCACATTATATTCTATAACATAAGGTTCGTTTTTCACCATAATTAAACCGATAAAAACAAAACCTTTATAGTCTATATCTTCTTCCTGCAAACCATTAACCGTTGGTTTTACGATGCGTTCTTCAATTTTTTGCATCAATTCATCATCTACAAATGGAACGGGAGAAATAGCGCCCATTCCGCCTGTATTTAGGCCGGTGTCTCCTTCTCCTATTCGTTTGTAATCTTTGGCGGTTGGTAAGATTTTGTAATTTTTCCCATCAGTAAGTACAAAAACGCTTAATTCAATTCCGTCTAAAAATTCTTCAATGACCACTTTGGCGCTGGCCGCCCCAAATTTCTTTTCGGCCAGCATATTTTGAAGTTCCTGTTTAGCCTCTTCCAGATCGTTAATAATTAAAACTCCTTTTCCAGCTGCGAGTCCATCGGCTTTTAAAACATACGGCGGATTTAAAGTTTCCAAAAATTCCTTTCCGGCTTCAAGGCTTTTTTCGGTAAAACTCTCGTAGGTCGCGGTTGGAATTTTATGCATCGCCATAAACTCTTTTGCACGCTCTTTACTTCCTTCTAAAAGCGCCCCTCGTTTAGATGGGCCAATAACTTTTACGCTGTTTAGCGCATCATCTTCCGCAAAGAAATCGGTGATTCCTTCTACCAAAGGATCTTCGGGACCTACTACCAGCATTTCAATTTTTTCCTTCAGCACAAAATCTTTAATCGCTTTAAAATCGGTTACTTTTAGATCAATGTTTTCTGCAATTTCAGCGGTTCCCGCGTTACCCGGTGCCACAAAAAGTTGAGAACATTTTGGGCTTTGAGCCAGTTTGTAAGCAAATGTATGTTCGCGTCCGCCGGCGCCGAGAATTAAAATTTTCATCCTGAAGTCATTTTAGTTATGCACCAAAAATAATTGTTTGTAAATTGAAGCACCAATTATTTCTTATAAAAAAGCTTTTTCGCCCTTGGACTGGTTTAAACTTTCGTTGCAGCTTAATAAATTTCCCATAAACCGGGCGCAAAAAGTACTACAGGAAATACAGAAAATTCCCGCAGAAAATTATGAATATTACCTTAGTGAAAAACGCTGGGAAATTGTTGAATATCACTTAAATAATAATCATTTTTATAAAAATTTCTTCGGAAAGAGTTCATTTTCTAATTGGAACGAAGTGCCGGTAATGGCCAAAACCGATCTACAGCAAAAACTTGAAAACCGCCTGAGCAAAGGTTTTTCTAAATCCACTGCTTATATCGGAAAAACTTCGGGCAGCAGCGGTACGCCCTTTATTTTCGCCAAAGATAAATTTGCCCACGCACTAAGCTGGGCAGGATTTCAGGATCGTTACCAATGGCACGATATTGATCTCAACAAATCTTTACAGGCCAGGTTTTATGGAATTCCACTAGATTTCTACGGAAATATCCAGGAACGAATTAAAGACCGAATTAGTCTACGACGAAGATTCCCCATTTTTGACCTGAGCGAGAAGAAAATGGAAAAATTTCTGAAGCGTTTTCAAAAATCAAACTTTAGCTATATAAACGGGTACACCAGCGCAGTTTTGCTTTTCGCAAAATTTCTTAAAAACAAAAACCTAATTTTAAAAGAAGTTTGCCCCAATTTAAAACTTTCTATAGTCACTTCTGAAAGGTTATTTGAAGAAGATAAAAAACTGATGAAAGCAGTTTTTGGAGTTCCTGTAGTGAACGAATATGGCGCCAGTGAAGTTGGCCTTATAGCCTTTGAAAATAAGGAAAATGAATGGATAGTAAATTCAGAAGATCTTTTTGTTGAAATTCTTGATAAGAATAACAATCCTGTACCAAATGGCACTGAAGGACGAATTGTAATTACTTCATTGTATAATAAAGCCCATTCAATGATTAGGTACGATATTGGAGATACCGGCGTACTTTCAAAAAAAAGCACCTTGAAAAAGCCAATTCTTGAGAAATTAATTGGGCGAACAAATGATATCGCCACCCTTCCCGATGGGAAAGTGGTGCCGGGACTTACTTTTTATTATGTAACCAAAAGCATTATTGAAGATAATGGCAGTATCAAGGAGTTTGTGATTAATCAAAATACCCAGGATTCTTTTAAAATTGAGTATGTGAGTCAAATTGATTTTTCTGAAAACCAAAAGCAAAAAATTTTAATGGCCATTGAAACCTACGTGGGTAAAAATCTAAAGGTGATTTTTGAAAGAAAGGATAAACTTACCCGTAGTAAAAGTGGGAAATTAAAGCAGTTTACTTCAGATTTGTAGCATTTCCTGGTAAAAACTCCCCCGGTTTTTCGGCCACGAATTCACGAATATATTTATAAAAAGCTCCCCTACTTATAAAGGAGGGAATGAATTTAACGAAGCTGAAGAAAAGGGTGGTTGGCCAAAACATAAATCCTGAAATAAATTCAGGATGACGTAAATTATTCTAAATCTTTTTTACCTGTTTAGGCTTAACAAAGAAATGTTCCTTTAGAAAAACCAGCATATAACTAAGGCTTTTAGGGAAACTAAAACCTAAAAACTTGTGATAAATGTTGAAATTAAATTTAAGCATCTCAACTTTATTTCTTGAAATAGAGCCTTTTCTCACCCGGTATTTTGCTAAACACTTTTGAATTCCTATCGCCGGCCCACCTTTTTCAACGGCTTCCAGCCAAAGTGCCCAATCCTGCCTTTTCCTTAATTCAGGGGCGTAGATCTTTCCTAGTCTTTTAGTATTGTAAATCCCCGTGAGGTTGCCGAGGTAGTTTGATTTAAGCAATTTTTGATAAGTTAAAACGGGCAGTGCTTCTATAATTTCGTTTCTGGTATTTCCATTTTCATCTATTTGTAAATAACTGGAGAAACAAACCGCAACATCCTGCTGCTGCATCAATTTAAGCTGAATTTCCAGCTTTCCCGGTTTCCATTGGTCATCTGCATCCAAAAAAGCTATAAAATCGCCCTGAGCGGCTTTAATTCCTTTATTTCGACTTATTCCTGTGCCGAAATTATTTTGATTTTGAAGTATTTTAATTCGGAAATCTTGCTTTGCAAATTTTTCAGCTTTAGAAAGCGTAGTATCTGTTGAGGCATCATCGATAATAAACAATTCCCAGTTGGAGTAAGTTTGAACAATTACAGAATTTACCGCAGCTTCAATAAAATTTTCCGCATTAAAAGCGGGCATAATTACTGAAACCAGGAGATTCTCCATAACTTGATTATCGCCTTATATGATTGGAAAAATCTTTGTGCTCGCTTTTCTCTAATTCTTCGGGACTTAGATTTTTGAAATAATTGTAAGTAATTTTCATTCCTTCACTACGGGAAACATTAGGCTCCCAGCCTAAAACCTCTTTTGCCCGACTAATATCTGGCTGTCTTTTTAAAGGATCGTCTTCCGGAAGTTCTTTATAAACCACTTTTTGCTCGGTTCCGGTAATTTTTAAAATTTCTTCGGCGAAATCTTTAATAGTGATTTCATCTGGATTTCCAATATTCACAGGATCTGGATAATCGCTTAATAATAAACGATAAATTCCCTCAATTTGATCGTCTACATAACAAAACGAGCGCGTTTGCAAGCCATTACCAAAAATGGTGAGGTTTTCACCCCGCAAGGCCTGACCAATAAACGCAGGAATTACCCGACCATCGTTTAATCGCATCCTGGGACCGTAAGTATTAAAAATACGCGCAATCCTGGTTTCTAAACCGTGAAATCTGTGATAAGCCATTGTTATAGATTCCTGAAATCGCTTGGCCTCATCATAAACTCCGCGTGGTCCAATTGTATTTACATTTCCGTAATATTCCTCATTTTGTGGATGAACCTGAGGATCCCCATAAACTTCAGAGGTAGAAGCGATCAAAATCCTGGCATTCTTTTCTTTTGCCAAACCTAGGCAATGTAAAGTCCCCACCGAACCTACTTTTAAGGTTTGAATGGGAATTTTTAAATAATCTATGGGACTTGCAGGAGAAGCAAAATGAAGAATATAATCTAACTCACCGGGAACGTGAATAAATTTGGTGATATCGTGATGAAAAAACTCGAAATTATCCAGTTTAAAAAGATGCTCGATATTCTTTAAATCTCCGGTAATAAGGTTATCCATTGCAATAACTTCATAACCTTCTTTAATAAACCTATCACATAAATGAGAGCCTAAAAAGCCGGCAGCCCCGGTAATGAGTATTCTTTTTGCCATTCCTGAAGTTTGTGTGAAAATTACTCAAATTTTATGAGATTTACGAAAGGATGAGTGCTTTAAGGCTTGCCTTCCATTCCGGAATTTTCTTATGAAATTTCTCCTGAACTTTATTTTTATCTAACACGCTATATTCCGGTCTTGCGGCAATAGTTTTAAAATTGTTGCTTTCGTTTAACCGAATTTCTTCTGAATTTCCCGTAAATTCTAAAATTGCTTTTGCAAAACCATACCAGGTAGCTTCGCCCAAATTGCTGAAATGATACAAGCCAAAATCATTATTTTCTGAAGCGATTATTTCCAAAACAAATTTAGCCAGATCATTAGCATTTGTTGGTGTTCCGGTTTGAGAAGTGGTGATATTTAATTCAGCTTTTTCGTCTATTTTTCGAAGGATAGTTTTATAAAAATTATGACCAAATTCTGAATACAGCCACGAAGTCCTTAAAATAAAATGTTCTTTTAAAACCTCAGCGATTAACTGTTCTCCCTTTAATTTTGAAGCGCCATAGACGTTAATAGGATTTGTCTTATCGGTTTCTATATAAGGTTTTTCAGCTTTCCCGTCGAAAACATAATCGGTGGAAAAATGAACTAATTTCGCCTGATTTTCATTACAAAGCTCAGCGAGATGTTTGGCAGCTTCAGCATTAATTTTAAAGGCTTTCTCTTCTTCAGATTCGGCTTTTTCAACATTCGTGTAAGCTGCGCAGTTAATAACCCAATCAAAATTCCCCTCAGCAAAAAGTCTCTGTAATTTCGATTTATTGGTAATATCAGCTTCTGCAGAAGATTTAAAAACGAAATGAAAATTAGGATAATTCCCCGAAATCTTTTTAAAACAAGCTCCTAATTGTCCATTGGCACCGGTAACGAGAATATTTTTCATTTAAAAATCTCTTTTAATCGCGGTTGTTTTAAATCTTTATCTGAGATTATCATATCTTCTTCAGGAAAGCCCCAGTCTATTGCCAAATCGGGGTCGTTAAAAATAACACCTGCTTCGTAACCCGGATAGTAATATTCGTCGCATTTATAAGCAAAAACCGAAGTTTCAGACAGGGTTACAAAGCCGTGCCCAAATCCTTTTGGAATATAGAGCTGATATAAATTCTCATCGTCAAGAATTATTTTGAAACTTTGTTTAAAAGTTGGCGATTCTGGCCGTAAATCTACCACCACATCCAGCACTTTGCCATAAATAGCACGTACCAACTTGGTTTGTGCCAATTCCCCGGTTTGATAATGCAACCCACGTAAAACCCCTTTTTTGGAAATAGATTGATTATCCTGAACAAATTCCTTTTCTATCCCGGTTAATTCTATAAATTTTTTCTTGTGATAGCTCTCCAGAAAAAGGCCCCTTTTATCCCGAAAAATATCGGGTTTTATAATAAAACAGTCTTTTAATGGTGATTCTTCAACTTTCATAAACTAAGATTTAAAGATTTGTTCCAGGATTTTTTCAGTAATTAAATAAGTGGGTTTTACCCCGGTAGTTCCAAGTCCTCCTGATGCCAGGGTGCTACCGGTTTCCAGCGGATTATCTGAGGCGTAATAGGCATATCTAACTTTAACTTCGCTATCTATGCTTCCGCGTAATTTGGAAGCCGCCTGTATGGCTTTTTGGTAATGTGCGCCCTCCATCTCAAGCCCGCTAACATTCCAGGTAGAATCGTGGAAAAATTTAAGAATATCCCGGTTTTGAAGCGAAGTTCCCAAAACAGTGATCATAGCACCGTCTACAATATCAATTCCGCTACCTTCAAGATCGGCCGGACTAAGTTCATTTTTAAACGGATAATTATCTGCGGTGCCTTCAAATAAATGTGCAGAAGGAATCATAATATCTCCTTTTCCTCCTTCCAGGATACCGGCTTTTCCCATAATGGAGATAGATTCTATATTCATTTTTATCTCATTTCCTTCAAAATTGTATGGTTTCAGCAGTTCATCCATAGTTTCATAAGCCTGCTCACCAAAAGCATAATCCATCACGATAATTACCGGAGCTTCTTCTTCGGTTTTAATATCCCAGCTTCCGTATTTACCGTTTAGTTTAGCTGTATCAAAGATTTGCACATCTATATTGGTTCCGCTTTTATCATCTAAAAACGTCATCCCATTATCTAAAGCCGATTTCATTACTTTGCTGCGTAAATCGCCGTTGGCAGTATTACTAAGCAATTCGTAAATCTCCAGTGGTTTTTTCTTTTTAAGTTCGGTTTTTAAGGCTGAAGGAGTATAAAGCGTGTTCATTACACTATGCATATTCGCACTAATAATGTGTAAAGGGCGGTGCATTAAATTCTCTTTTATGAGATGTTGCTTAATGTTATCGGCCCAAATTTCACCGTGAATATGGTGCCCTAAGCGTTCTCTTAAAACGGGACTAAAAGTAATAATCCTTTTATCGTTATTTATGGTTTCTGCAATAGCGAGTTTCCCTAACCAGTAGATTATATTTAAGAAACGTTCTGGATTTCCCGGTAATGAGAATTTTGGATAAATATCCTGAACTTCAAAGAAAGTTCGGCCTAAAATATTGGCGGTGTGAGTTAAAGCAATTTCGCGTTGTGCCTGGTCTAAAGGTTCTTCCTGCAAAACAGCTTTTTCCAGTTTCTGCCAATCTCTGGTAACGCTACCTTCTTCATCTATAATTACGCGACGCATTATTTTATGAGATTCTACGAACAGAAAAGTAAGGTGTGTAAGAATATCATAGATTTCAGAACGGCCACGGGTTATTTCAATATTCATTTGCTCATCGTCTATCCTATAGCAGTTTCGCCGGCGCTTTGGCGGAACAATAGGCTTAAAATGCGAATTCCCATAGCCTTCATCACTGGTAAGATTTATAAACCTGCATTCTTCAATTCCTTTTGGTAAACGGTCTATAACATAAAGTAATCCGCTTAATTCAGCTTTATCATCGGCTATAGAGCCGTAAATTTCGGGGCGAAGTATAAGTAAAGCTTCCCTTAAGGTCTCTCCCGAAACGCCCATAGGTTTATAAAAACCACGATTAAAAAGGTGGCGCATTGTAATATACATACGCTCTATCGCGTGGGTACTCTCTTGGGCGCGGGTACGGCCTAGTAATTTTAGGTTTATCATTTTTTTGTTATGCTTTTATAATTTTTTCCAGGACTTCAGCAATTTTACGATCGTTGGCCAGGCGCGGCAACTTATTTTGTCCGCCCAGTTTTCCAATAGATTTCATATACTGCTGAAAACCATTTTCCGGAACTTTTGATATTTTTAATGGCTGAAGAATTTTTCCTTTAATAAGATCAAAATAGTAAGAATTTTGCTGCTGAAGACTTTTATCCAGAATTTTACTGAATTTAGATAAATCTTCAGGCTCTTTTTCAAATTCTACAAACCATTCGTGGTAAGGTAATTCTTCATTTTCTGGGGTAATTTGCGGTGCCACGGTAAACTCGCTAATTCTTGCATTTGTAGCTGCAGTGGCTTCCTGAATAGCTTCTTCTACCTCCTTGGCAATAACGTGCTCTCCAAAGGCCGAAATAAAATGTTTTATCCTGCCTGAAACAATTACCCGGTAAGGCTTTGTGCTTGTAAACTGCACCGTATCGCCAATATTATATGCCCAAAGACCGGCATTTGAAGAAACCAATATTACATAATTTACACCGGTTTCTACCTCGCCAATAGTAAGCCGTTTCGCATTTTCTTCATAAAATTCATCGGCTTTTACAAATTCATAAAACATACCGGAATCGAGTTGCAGTAACATTCCTTTTTCGGTTTGTTTATCCTGAAAAGCGAAAAATCCTTCTGAAGCCGGGTAAAGTTCAATGCTATCTACTTTTCTACCAATTAGGTTTTCAAATTTTGAACGGTAAGGTTCATAATTTACGCCGCCATAAATAAACAAATCGAAATTAGGAAAAAGCTCACCAACCTTCTTCCCGGTTTTTTGCTGAAGTCTTTCAAAATACATTTGCACCCAGGATGGAATACCGCTAATAACGCTCATATTTTCGTTTCGGGTTTCTTCTACAATGGCATCTACCTTGGTTTCCCAATCTTCAATACAATTGGTTTCCCAGCTGGGCATTCTATTTTTCTGAAGATAGGAAGGCACGTAATGCGCCACGATCCCTGATAAGCGACCTAATTTTACTCCATTTTTCTCTTCCATCTCCGGACTTCCCTGGAGGAAGATCATTTTTCCATCTACAAATTTTGCATTTCCGGTTTCAGCGATATAACATAAAATCGCATTTCGGGCCGCGTTAATGTGCGAAGGCATAGAATCTTTTGTAAGTGGAATATACTTGGCACCACTTGTAGTACCAGAAGTTTTTGCGTAGTATAAAGGTTTACCCGGCCATAACATATCTTCTTCGCCAGCTACCATTTTATCTATATAAAAGCGCAATTCTTCGTAATCGCGAATTGGTACATTTTGGATGAAATCTTTATAAGTTTTGATGTTTTTAAAATCGTGATCTTTGCCAAACTGCGTGTCTTTGCCTTTTTCAATAAGCTCCCTGAATACTTTGTGCTGAGTGGCTTCAGGTTGGGAAGCCCATTTATCTATTTTTTTGCGTATATAATTGGCAAAAATCTTTGCTCCAAACGACTTTAAAGACATAGGTTTATTGAATTAATTGGTATTTTAAATTTCAGAAATACCTTTGGTGCTACAAAGGTCGTGATTTATTAATCAAAATCAATATAATCTGTAGGGTCTACAGGCACGGCTTCGTTCCAAAGTTCAAAATGCAAATGTGGGCCGGTGGTGTATTCTCCGGTAGATCCTGCAGTGGCAATTACCTCTCCCCTTCTTACATTCTCCCCCTGTTCTTTGGCTATAGATGCGTTATGTTTGTAAACCGACAATAAGCCATATTCGTGCTTAATAATTATTACATAACCGGTTTCTGTAGTCCATTCTGCAAAAATTACACGCCCATCGGCCACCGATTTAACCGGAGTGTTTTTTGCAACTACAATATCTACTGCGTAATGTTTTTCTTTAGCATCATAAGCTTCAGAAATTGAACCTTTTACCGGCGGAAATAGAGAAAAGTCAATATTATCTGTAGCCGAGGGTAAAACATTGTATTTGTCTTCCTGCGCTACTTCTTCCCGTAACAGGGAGTCTGCCCGGGAAGGTTCTATAGCTTCAATTTCCTGGCCCATTATAGGGTTTTCTACCATAGAATCTCTACTTAAACTGGAGGTATCTGCTTTCCCGGTAAGTACATTTTTAATTGAACTTAAATATTGATTATTCAGCTTTAAAACCTGCTGAAGGGAATCTGACTTATAAGCCAGCTCAGAAGCCTGTCTTTTTAACTGAGCCGAAGAATAGCCGGGTATGTACTCTTTAAGCGGAGTAAAAGCAATTATAAAAGTAGTGGCTGCAATTAAAATTATTGCACTTAGCGTGATCGTTACAAAAACATTGAGGCGGGTTAATTTAAAAGAAAGCTTTTCCTCAAAAGTATCTTCATTCAAAACTACCATTCGGTATTTATGAAGTAACTTTTTGGTGAATTTTTTTCTCTCTTTTTTATTTTCTGCCATATTACATTTACAAAGTTAAATTAAAATTTTCGCCTGTTTAGTGAAGTTCTCAAACTTAGGTCCAAATTGGATCTTTTAGAGAGAAAAAATAAGATTTTCAATAAAATTGCCTTCCCGTTTTATAATACCCCACAACTAAAACTTAAATTTAAGCCATATTAACGTTGTAATTATTTAATTCTTGTTAAGTTTGTAATATCAAAATTATACGTTATGAATGCACTTATTTTACCATTAGCTATTGGTGCCCCGCAAATTATCTTAATTGTTGTGGTAATATTGCTACTATTTGGAGGTCGAAAAATTCCTGAATTGATGAGAGGTTTAGGTAGTGGAATTAAAGAATTTAAAGACGCTTCTAAAGACGAAAACGGCGAAAAGCCAGTTACTTCTGATGATAAGAACTTTTCAGAAGAAAAGAAATAGACAATAACTACCTTATAAAAAAAGCCCGAATTTTAAAGTTCGGGCTTTTTATTTGTATTTTAATTTGTGCTATTCAATATCTGCAGACTGCAGGATAGCATCTATTTCAAACATATTATCACGTTTGCCTCTTGAGGGAGAAAAAACAAAACCTTCTACTACCAAATAGCGATTATTGGCTTCATCTTTAATTGCATAATTTAAGAACGGTCCCGCCATAAAAGCGCCTTTTACTTCCCAGGTTCCACGGGTTTCATACGCGAATTTACCATCAATTTCTGTCTCAAAAAGATAAGGAGCGTAAGCTTCTTCGGTAATCATATGAGTTCCTTCAGTAGGGCCCGGAATATGAGCTTTTCCAATAGAATCGCGCATTTTTATAATATTTCCAATAGTATTGGTGTCGGCTTCAATTTGACTGATGGGTACCTCATAAATAAGAATTTCCATATTTCCTTTTGGAATTTCCTTTCTAATCCAAACAAAATCTTCTTCTTCTAAGGCGTATCTATAAGCCGATGGAAAATCTAAGGATAAACCGAATTTTTCTTCCAGCTTTCCATCTTTTTTAAGCGATTTTTTCATTCGGCGTTGCTTCTCCTTCATTTCAGTTTCTTTAAAGGCAGAAACCATTTTCTCTGAACTTTCATTAATTATATGAATTAGTTCTTCTTCGCTTTCTCCAGAGATTATTGCACCGGTTTGTGGCCGGGCATAAAGATCTTTAATAATTCTGGCTTCAGCCTCTTTCCCTTCCTGAACGGAAATAAAAGAACGATTTTTTCTAACAAATCCGCTAAAGGTTTCTGGCGGTATCTGGCTTAAAGAAAACAATGGTTCTTCCTGGGGCAATCCTTCTACCATAGCTGCAAAATTATCTCTAATGGCTTCGCCTACCGGGCCTTCCCATAATTCGTTCTCAATAATTAGGGTGATTTGATTAATATTTCCGGAAGAGTCTGAAAGGATACGTTCTTCTGTTTTATCGCCGTTTTCGTTACATGAAACGAGAAAAACTAAACTGAATAGAAGGAATAATGTTTTTTTCATTTTTATTAGTTTGGTTTGAAATGATTAACCCTTGGAAAGTTTAAGTTCCATCCCGGGTTTTAGGCTGTTATTACCCATATCATTCCAAGCCCTCAAATTCTGTACCGTAACTCCCGGAAACTTACGGGAAATACTCCAAAGCGAATCTCCTTTCTTCACGGTATAGGTTTTTTCTTTATTGTTTTGGCTACTTGCCGTAGATGTATTTTGAGCTTCTGTACCGGGTTTTCGCGGATAAATAGTAATATATTGCCCTATTCTTAAATTATTACCTCTTAAATTATTCCATCGCTTAATACTGCTTACTCCAACCCCGTAACGTTCTGCAATTTTTCCTAAATAATCACCGCTTTTTACACGATACCTTATTTGTTCATCTGCTTTTACAAACTCAGGAAAAGCTGCTGCTTTATTTTTAATATCTTCTTCGGCAAAATTATAAATAGCAGCTTCATTACTTACAAAAGCACCGCTTACGGTGGCCGGAAGCCTTAGCATATAATTTTCATCTTCTACAAATGGAATAACATCCAGTTTGTAACTAGGATTTAAAAACTGAAGCATTTCTTTTTCTACCCCGGTAACCTTAGAAATTTGATCGAAGGTGATCAACTTTTTTACTTTTATTGTGTCGGTTTCAAAGAAGGCAATGTCCGGCCCTTGCGGCTGGAAGTTGTGTTCATCGGCATACTCAAAAAGGTAAAGTGTGGCTAGGAAAGCAGGAACGTATCCTGCAGTTTCTCGTGGTAAAAATCGTCTTAACTCCCAATAATTGTTCGAGCCACCACTACGTCTAATTGCTTTTGAAACATTTCCCGGACCAGAATTATAAGAAGCCAAAACCAAATCCCAGTCTTCAAAAGATTTATATAGGTTTGCCAGGTATTTTGCAGCGGCTTCCGTAGACATTTGCGGATCCATACGGTCATCAACATAGCTGCTTACATCAAGTCCGTGAGCTTTTCCTGTTCTGTACATAAATTGCCAAAGGCCCGTAGCGCCCACCCAGGATTTTGCTCTTGGGTTTAAAGCCGATTCTACAATGGCCAGGTACTTTATCTCCAGCGGAATATCATAACGATCCAGCTGTTGCTCAAACATTGGGAAGTAGTATTCACTTAACGCCATAAGACGCTCCATAGCCTTCTTATTGCGTTTTAAATAGGAATTAATAACACTTTCCAGTACGGGATGGTATTCTACGTTAAACGGCGTGCGGGCATTTAATTTCGCTAACCTGGCTTTTAAAGTATCGGTGGGAAGCTCTTTGTTTACTTCATCTTCATAATCCTGTTCCCTGATGCTTTTATACATCTCATCAAAAAGATCTGAATTGGTTAGCTGTGCTTTCCAAACAGAATCAATTTTGGCTGCGCGGGGAAGATCTTCTAACGAAACCGCAGAAGAATCCCTGATCACAGCCGAAATTGGTAACTTATTTTTGAACTCCGGGTCGGGATGAGCAAGAATAATTTCATTGCTATCTACCTTCTGGAAGATCTGCACCCTAAAATTAGCTTTCTCTACCTGCTTCCCCTTCTCCTCTTCCTGCGCCTGAAGGCTAATCCCAAAAAGGAATACAAGAGATAAAATTATATACCTGCCCATAATTATTCAATATTTAAAAAAGAACGTAAAATCTTAGATTTTAGTACGTTTTATTTCCCTATTGCCTCAATACCGGGCAATGATTTTCCTTCTAACATTTCTAACATAGCACCACCGCCTGTAGAAACATAGCTTACTTTATCTTCAAAACCGAATTTTTTAACCGCGGCTACAGAATCTCCACCTCCTACTAAAGAGAAAGCACCATTTTGGGTAGCTTCAGCAATAGAATTTCCTAAAGCAATAGTTCCTTTTGAGAATTTATCCATTTCAAATACACCAAGCGGCCCATTCCAAAGAATAATTCTTGATTCCTGGATTACTGCATCAAAATTTTGGATACTTTCTGGCCCGGCATCAAGTCCCATCCAACCATCGGGAATTTCATTGATTTTAGCGGTATCTGTAGAAGCCTGTTCAGAAAAACTATCGGCAATTATAGAATCTACGGGAAGATGAACCTGTACATTCTTGGCTTCGGCTTTTTTAAGAATCTCCAGAGCTAATTCCTGTTTATCTTCTTCTACAAGAGAATTTCCTATTTTACCTCCCTTGGCAAGGATAAAAGTATAGGCCATTCCCCCACCAATAATTAAATGATCTACTTTATCAAGAATATTTTCAATTACGGTGATTTTAGACGAAACTTTAGCGCCACCTAAAACCGCAGTTACCGGCTTTTCTTTACTGTGAAGTACCTTATCAAGGTTTTTAATTTCTTTTTCCAATAAATATCCAAAGCATTTATCGTCAAAATATTTGGCAACAATAGTAGTAGATGCGTGAGCACGGTGTGCGGTACCAAAGGCATCGTTTACATAAATATCTCCAAGTTGCGAGAGTTGTTTTGCAAAATCTTCGTCCCCACCTTTTTCTTCCTTATGAAATCTAAGGTTTTCCAGTAATAAAATTTCACCTGGATGTAAATTATCGGCTGCAGTTTTAACTTCATCTCCAACACAATCGTTCACAAATTTGGGTTCTACCCCAATAACCTCTGCGACTTTTTTCACAATATGTTTTAAAGAATATTTTTCTTCTCTGCCTTCTGGCCTGCCAAGATGCGACATTAAAACAACGCTCCCACCATCTTCCAAAATTTTAAGAATAGTAGGCTTTGCAGCTTCAATTCTATTAGCATCAGTTACTTCCTGATCTTTATTTAATGGAACATTAAAATCTACTCTTATTAATGCCTGTTTGTCTTTAAAATTAAAATCGTTTAAAGTCTTCATTTTTCATTTCATTTTTTAGAACCAAAAATATGGTTTGGTTGATTAAGATTAAGCCCAATCGGCTTTTATTCAGCATACGCTATTTACAAATATAAATTTTTCCGAAGACATTAAAGTGTATATAAATTTTATATTTGCTTATGCTTTTTGAAGAAATAATAGGTTTACAGCATTTAAAGAAACATCTTACCACAACGGTAGATAATGGCCGGGTTCCCCACGCACAGTTGTTTGTAGGAAAAAGTGGTAGTGGTACTTTACCTCTGGCTATTGCTTACGCGCAATACATACTTTGCAAAAATAAGGAAGGAGAAAACAATTCTGGAAACAGCAATTGTAATGAACGATTTAAAAAATTGGCGCATCCCGATCTTCATTTTGCATTTCCAGTTGCTGCCAATCAAAAAATAAAAAAACATCCTGTTTCTTCCTACTTTTTAGAAGAATGGCGGGAATTTGTAAAAACCAATCCCTACGGAAGTTTATTTGAATGGTACCAAAAACTTGGAATAGAAAATAAACAAGGTCAAATTGGTGTAGATGAAGCCCAGGAAGTAGTTAAATCTCTTTCCTTAAAAGCTTATGAAGGCGGATTTAAAATTATGATTATTTGGATGGCCGAAAAGATGAATACCGCGGCTGCCAATAAATTGCTGAAATTAATAGAAGAACCACCAAACAATACGCTGTTTCTTTTAGTTACCGAAGATGAAGAGCAAATTATACAAACCATAAGGTCTCGTTGCCAGAAATTACACTTCCCTCCTTTACCGGAAGATCAAATTGCCGCATTTTTAGAAAAAAATGAAAATTGTAGTAAGCCCGAGGCTTTAAAAATTGCCCACCAGGCCAACGGTAGTTATACCCGCGCTTTGCATTTATTGCAAAAAGATAGCGGAGATCAGCAATTTGAAACCTGGTTTATCAATTGGGTGCGTAGTGCATTTAAAGCTAAAGGAAATCGATCTACAGTTCTTGAACTTATCGCCTGGAGCGAAGAAATTGCAGGAATGGGCAGGGAATCTCAAAAGAGCTTTTTATTGTATTGTATAGACTTTTTCCGCCAGGCCCTAATGCTGAATTATAAAGCCGAAAAACTGGTATATCTTGAACCGGCGACGCCTGGATTTAAACTGGAGAAATTTGCGCCTTTTGTTCACGGAAATAATATAAAAGATATTATAGAAGCTCTTGAAGAAGCCATTTATCATATTGAAAGAAACGGAAATGCAAAAATTATACTCACCGATCTTTCTATAAGACTAACCCGATATTTACATAAAAAAGCCGCTTAAAATTATGGAGAACCTTTACGCAAATATTACCGAAATTCTTATTCTATTATTTATTCTAATTACATTTTTGCAATCTGGGATAGATAAAGCTGCAGACTGGAAAGGAAATACCGGCTGGTTAAAAGATCATTTTTCAGGAACATTTCTTGCCGGGCAGGTGCCGCTTATGGTGGGAATAATTATGATAATTGAAATCATTACAGGTTTTGCCACTATCCTGGGAATAATTTGGCTAATCGCTTATAATGATCCTACAATAGCGCTTTACTCTTGCGTCCTGGCTGCTATCACGCTTTTAATGTTATTATTCGGACAAAGAATTGCTAAAGATTACGCTGGTGCTTTTACTTTAACCGGCTACTTTATCGTAGTGATCTTTGGAGTTTACTTAATGTCTTAAAATAGAAAGAGGTCTGAGAAGTTTTCTAAACTCGTCATCCTAAATTTATTTCAGGATCTAGGTTAAAATTAACTTAGAAGCTGAAACAAGTTCAGCTTGACGAAAAGAATTACTTTTCAGACCTTTTTTAAAAACTCAGAACTTAAGCCTAGTTCTTGTTATAAGTCTCATTCAAATTATCAAGGATTTCCTGGGTTAGATCTTTCCCATCTTTCGCATACATAATGTTGGCAGACTCGTTAGAACCAAAAATGTAGGTGTAGCCATTCTCTTCGCCGTAATCTGCTACATATTCCTTTACTTTATCTACAATAGAATCTATAACAGCATCGCTCTGCTCTCTAAGACGATTGCCTTGCATTTGCTGTTGCTGTTGGATTCTTTGCTGCTTCTGCATTAATTCCTGCTCTTTTTCCTGGCGTTGCGCCTGGGACATAGAATTCATTTCCTGTTGATAAGCCTGAACTTCCTGCTGAAACCCTCTGGCAATAGAATCTAATTGTTTTTTTACCGAATCTGATTTAGAAGTAAAGTCAGCTTCAACATCTTTCATTTCTTTGTACTCCTGGATAAGTTTTGTGGTATCTACATAAGCCGTTTTTTCCTGGTCACAGGAAGTAAGCAAAACAGCAACTACCAAAATCATTAAAAGTTTTTTCATCATTAATTGAATTTGTTTGCCGCAAATGTATGAAAGTTAAATTTTCGATTTAAATCAAAACTGACTTATGAAGTATGTATAAGAAATTCTTATATATAAAATTATAATGATAAATTTAATAGATAAAAAATGAATTAAATAGCTTAGAAATAAACTTGTTTCTCAAAATAAACCTGATTGTATATGATAATGAAGCCGAAACAGGCTTAAATGAGCTTAAAATGCGTTTTTTAGCTTTTCTGGAAGAAATAAACAAGAGAAGAATACTCTGAAGTGCGTTGTGCTCTTAAATTTGATTCCAAACCAGTTTTAAAAGCTTTTAGCATATTTGATTTTCCTGTTTTGTTTTTTTCTGAAAGTAAACTCACATAGAAAGAATCAAAAAGAAGAGGTTTGGTTTTAATCTTTTCAAAATTATGTTTTTCGAACAACCAGGTAATTCCAGTTTGAGAAAAATGCCAAAGATGTCTGGGCACATCGTAAGCCGCCCAAAATTCTTTGTAGTATTCGGCATCAAAACTTTTAAAATTCGGAACCGCAATAACCGCTACCCCATTTGGTTTTAATAAGCGATACAATTCTTTTACCTGAAAATCGAAATTTGGAACGTGCTCTAAAACGTGCCACATAGAAATTATATCAAAAGAATTTTCATCAAAGAAAGATAATTCTTGCTGAAGCTCAATCCCTTTTTCAGCCGCTAACTTTCTTGCCTGTGCATTTGGTTCAATGCCTTCAATATTCCATTTCTTTCTTTTGGCAGTTTGTAAAAAATCTCCGGTTCCGGCACCGATATCTAATAAGTTATTTCCTTTAGCAACTTTATTGACCCATTTCAATTTTTGCAGCAGCATAAAATTCTTAACCGCCTGGTAAATTTTATCGGTAAGACTTTTACTTGAATCTGTATGAGAAATATAATTTTCACTTTCGTAGTAAGCCGAAAGATTTTCGGGTTTTGGAATCGTTTCTAATATTTCAAAATCACTTTTCTTTTGTAATTGAAATTCTTCCCCAGAAACTAAATGATCTTTACAGGTTAAATGAAAATTTTTATCGCTCATTAAAAGGAATTTGGCAAAGTATAATTACTAAAAAAATTAAAAGCTTTCTCGAATTATTTTAAAATCTGATAGCGATTTAATTGATAAAAAGAAAATTGTTCCACGTGGAACTTTTAAAATTATCTTCCCATATAAACCAATAAAACGGAAATATCATTAGGACTTACCCCGCTTATTCTTGATGCCTGTGAAATTGATGTTGGTTGAATTTTATTTAGTTTTTCCCGTGCCTCAAAAGACATAGATTTGATCTTAGAATAATCAAAACTATTAGGGATTTTTACATCTTCCAGCCTATTCAATTTATCGGCATTGTTCTTTTCCTTTTCAATATATCCAGAATATTTTACTTGAATTTCGGTCTGTTCCAAAATCTCGGTATTCAAATTATTCTCCTGAATATATTCCTCTACTCCGGGGAAATTTCGAACATCCTCCATCGTAATATTTGGACGAGAAAATATTTTAAAGATCTTATCACTCTGCTTCATTGGAGAGGAATTATTCTCTTCTAAAATAGGATTTGCATCCTCGTGAGAAACACTTTTATTCTTAAGGAAATTCACAAAATCAGAAGACTTTTCTTTCTTCTCTTCCATTTTTCGCATACGTTCTTCAGAAGCCAAACCTAATTTATAAGAGCGTTCGGTCAATCTAAAATCGGCGTTATCCTGACGTAATAAAGTTCTGTATTCAGCACGGGAAGTAAACATTCTATAAGGCTCTTCTGTACCTTTTGTAATAAGATCATCTATAAGAACACCTATGTATGCTTCATTTCTCTTAATGATAAATTCCTCCTTTTCTTGAACTTTTAGAGCCGCATTTATTCCAGCCATTAATCCCTGGCAAGCGGCTTCTTCGTAACCTGTAGTTCCATTAATTTGACCCGCGAAATACAGTCCCTCAACCAACTTGGTTTCCAATGTATGTTTCAACTGTGTTGGTGGAAAATAATCGTATTCTATAGCGTAACCAGGTCTGAAAAATTTCACATTTTCAAATCCGGCTACAGATTTTAAAGCTTTAAATTGAACATCTTCGGGAAGCGAAGTAGAAAAGCCATTTACATAAACTTCTACCGTATTCCATCCTTCGGGTTCCACAAAAAGTTGATGCCTGTCCTTATCTGCAAATCTGTTTATTTTATCTTCTATACTTGGGCAATATCTAGGTCCAATACTTTGAATACGTCCATTAAACATTGGCGATCTTTCAAAGCCATCTTTAAGAATTTCATGTACCTCTGGAGAGGTGTAAGTCATATAACAGGAACGCTGTTTTTTTAATGGTTGGGTTTCATCTAAAAAAGAAAATTTAGAAGGAACATCATCCCCTGGCTGTTCCACCATTTTAGAATAATCTAAAGATCTGCCATCTACTCTAGGAGGTGTTCCGGTTTTCATTCTACCAGATTCAAAACCTGCATCCACAAGATCTTTTGTGATTCCAGTAGCAGCTTTTTCTCCCGCTCTACCACCACCAAAATTTTTATCTCCAATATGAATTAATCCATTTAAAAAGGTACCGTTGGTAAGCACCACAGATTTAGCACGAATTTCCAACCCTAAAGAAGTTCTTACACCTTTAAGTTCGTTGCCTTCTAAAATCAGACCAGCAACCATTTCCTGATAAAAATCTAGATTAGGTGTTTGTTCCAATCTAAGTCTCCAATGCTCGGCAAACATCATTCTGTCGCTTTGCACTCTTGGACTCCACATCGCAGGCCCTTTAGATTTGTTAAGCATTTTAAACTGAATGGCACTGGTGTCACTAACCAATCCGCTGTAACCACCCATAGCATCAATTTCACGCAAAATTTGACCTTTTGCAATCCCACCCATCGCAGGATTACAACTCATTTGCGCAATATTCTGCAGGTTCATCGTCACCAACAAGGTTTTAGAACCCATATTGGCGGCTGCGGCCGCGGCTTCACTTCCAGCGTGACCGGCACCTACTACAATAACATCATATTCACTTTCGAACATAAAAATTCTTCTTTCTAAATTTATTGTTCCACGTGGAACAATGCAATCTTTTCGTCTTCCTTCTGTCGCATTAAAGCGGCTTCACTTTCAGTTTTATCTGGATAACCACAGAGATGCAAAATCCCGTGAATCACAACCCTTTTAAGTTCTTCAGAAAAATCAACATTATACTCCTTTGCATTTTCAGTAACACGATCTGTACTAATAAAAATATCACCGTTCAATTCATCTCCTTCAGAATTATCAAAAGAGATAATATCGGTATAAGTATCGTGGTCCAAAAATTTGAGATTAATCTTATACAAATAATGATCGTCACAAAAAATATAGTTTATCTCGCCAAGCTGTTTCTCTTCTGATGAGATTACTTTTCTAATCCAGGTATCAAAAGATTTTTCCTCCTGAAACTCGAAATCATTTTCCGAATAAAAATTAATTATCTGTTCGCTCAAAATAGGTTCTTACTTTCTGTTTATAAATTTCGCGCAAAGGTAAGCTTTGTCTATTTAAAATTTCTATAGAATTAAAATATTCTTTAGCCTTAATACTTTGATCTTTAGTCGTGTTATCAAACTGCTGAAGATTGGTTTCAGACTCTCGCTTATTATTTTCTCGCTGTTGCAAATGCGCGTCTTCATATTCCATCAATTCGTGTTCCAATTGCTGCAATTTCTGAAGGTTTTCAGGATCAAAACCTTTGTCCAAAAGTTGTTCCTCGGCATCTTTCATTTGCTCTTCAATTTGCTTTCCCTGTTGCGAACCTTCTTTCTCATTTAATTCTTGTAAGCTTTCCCGCAGTTCCTGCTGAGCCTTATAAATCTCAAACAAGCCTTCCATATCCCCTTCTCCCATTCCTTCTCCGGGTGTCTTCCCTTCATTCTGCTTTCCTTTTTGCTGTTTTCCCTGTTCCTGAAATTCTTTATTAATTTCCTGCTGCTTCTTAATAATATCCTGAAGCTGAAATTCCGAATTCTCCCCCTGCCCTTTTCCTAACTGCGGATTGGCCTGTTGTTGCATCATCGACAGAATTTCACTTAGCATATAAGCCAAATCATTTGCGCCGGTTACCACATATTGCTGGCTCGCGGTTCCCTGGGGTAATTGATTCTCGGAAAGCCGCTCAAGAGATTTATCGATATCAAATTCAATATCGGTTAAGCTTTTAGTAATTTTTTCGGTGATCATAGGATTGCTAAGCGCAAGGGTATATAAACTATCATCAATATGGCTAAAGTTTTCCCTGAGATCGTTTTGTCTTCTAAGCCTGGCAGCATATCCCGGATTATTGATATCTATTTTACTGAAATCCTCCAAAAGCTCCTCCTGCTGAAATGAAAATGTTACCAAATTATCTAATATTTGTCGAAGGGTTTCAATATCGGCCTTTAGTTCTTCTCCACTTTGCTGCATAGCACGCTGTTGCATTTTTTGGCTCATTTCCTTCATTTGCTGCGCAGCATTCTTCTGTTTTTCTTTTGCCTTTTCCCTGTCTCCTTTATCTAAATTTTCCTCGGCATCATTCAAATATTTTTCTATACTTTCTTCATCAACTTCCTCACGCGGTAAAACTGTCGGCTTTTGTAGATCATTATTATCATCTTCCAGTTGATCCATTTCTTGCTGAAATTTTTCAAATTCCTCAGAAATTTTCTTTTGTTCTACTAAAGATTCTGCATCAGAATTTTCTGACAATTGGTTTTGCTTTTCAGAAAGTTTGTCCAAATCTCTCGCCAATTTTTGAAGCTTTTCTTCTATATAATAGCGTTTGGTTAATTCTAAAAGCTGCTCTAAACTTCTTTCTTCACTTTGATTTCTTTTAGAAAGTTCTTCCAGTTTTTCTCCCAACTCTTCCCGGTTAATCTTATCGGCTATTTCTTGCAACTCTTTCAATAGCGATTCATTCTCCTGAAGGCGTTTTTCATTTCTATCCAACCGTTTTTTGAGTTCATCTTTTTCAGGAGAATCTGAATTTAATTCCTGCTCATTTTCTTCAAAACTATTTTTAAGTTTTTCAGAATAATTACGCATCATTTCAGATTGCTGCTTTTGTCGTTGAATAAAGTTTTGAAGCTTTTTACGCTGATTATAATCCAGGTTTTCATTTTCCTTTTGCAAGCGGTTTAGTTCATTTAATTCTTCTTCTGAAGATTTAATGTTTTTTAAACTTTCACTCAAATTATTTATAGACTCACCTTGTTGTCTTAACTTCTCCTCTTCTATTTCTTCACTTGTTTTCTTTCTAAAACTAAAGGTTGAAGTTTTTGTATTTTTACTTCCATTCACCGCATCATTATCCCAAAGCTGAAAGTAGAAATTGTAGGTTTCTCCGGGTTCCAAATCCAAATTTCCGGGAAATGTGTAATGAAAATCATCAAAAGCGGCTTTGGAGATCGAAACCTCATCTTTTCGAAGGCTATCTTCTTTATTTTCAATGTAATAAACCAAATTCAACCTATTTAAACCGTAATCGTCAGAAAGTTTTCCATAGAAATATTGTGTACTATTATCTATACTATCCAGTTTCTGTTGAATTTCAATTACCGGATATTCATCCTTGTTCACGTTTATGGAATAATCTAAACCCTCAAAGTTTTTAATAGCCTTATTTGAAGTGCTAACACTATAATCCAAGCGGGAATAAACCGCCTGGGAATATTGGAAATCTGAGTTTTCAGTAGAAAGTTTTACTAAAGAATCTTCAGTCTTAAAATTGAGAATTTCGGTATTTCTTGTATTAAAATTCCAGGTGATTTTTGTGCCTTCCGGTACATTTACATTCCCTGAACCACTTAAACTATCGTTAAGCTTTCCTATGTAATTAGGATAGTCAAACTTCATTTTAAAATCTAAAAGTTTAGGTACTTTTAGGGTTTCAAGGGTAAATTCTTTAGAATTTATGCCGTTGGCACTCAACCTAAAATTCACACTATTCTGAAGTCTTTTAAAAGTATATTCAAAACTTCCCGGGGCAACTTGCTTTAAAAAATAGGTTTGTCCGTTATAAGAAATTTCAGGCTTATCGGGAGTGATATTTCCTTCTGTTTTTACTATTATTTTATATTCTGAATTCTCCCTGGCTTTCAAAGAATCGTTTAAAATTATAAACCGGAAAGGCGCCGGTGCTTCAAATTCGGTATTATATTTTGCGAGCCTATCTAATGGCGAAGCAATCAACTTAATATTTCCGGTTACTAAAAGTCCTAAAATTAATATTACTGGAAATAAGGCGTATTTTAAGTATTTCCGGTTCTCCTTATAATCTACAGCGCGGGTAAATGGAACTTTATTTAGTTCGGCCGACTTTTGTTCAATCCCCGCTAATAATAATTCAGATTGTTGCGAATATTTTTTAAGCTGAAGAATATTCAGCAATTTATCGTTTACTTCAGGAAAATGCGCGCCGATAATTCTTGAAGCATCTTCATCATTTATTCCGCTGGAAAATTTAAAAAGTTTCGTCAACGGAATTATAATAAAATATCCCAACAGCATTACCTCAACTCCAACAAAAATCCAGAATAAAAAGATTCTTGCTGAAGGTTCTAACCATAGAAAATGTTCTATCGCCAAGACGCTTAGGAAATAAAGCAAGCCAATGGCCAGAAATAAGATAATTCCTTTCAGCAATTTATTCAGGTAAAACTTCCTGATAAAGGCCGCCAGTTTTCTTTTTATTTGATTGTAATTTTCCATAATTGAAGCTTAAAAATACAACAATTTTGGCGGAGTGATTTCCGGAGTATTGATGCGACTCTCATTAGGTTTCGTTTAATAAGGTTGTATCTTTGTGGTTAAAAACAAAACTAGATATGTCTGCTAAAGTTCGCGTGCGTTTTGCGCCAAGTCCAACCGGCCCTTTGCATATTGGCGGGGTAAGAACAGCTTTATATAATTATTTATTTGCCAAAAAACACAAGGGAGATTTTGTGTTGCGTATAGAAGATACCGATCAAAACCGATACGTTGAAGGTGCCGAAGATTATATTGTTGAATCTCTTAATTGGTGCGGAATTCCTTTTGATGAAGGTCCCGGAAAAGAAGGTGATTACGGCCCATACCGCCAGAGTGAACGCAAAGATATTTATAGAAAATATGCCGAAGAACTCCTGAAAAAAGACCAGGCTTATTATGCTTTTGATACCGCTGAAGAATTAGACGCACATAGAAAAGACCACGAAGAGAAAGGCAAAACCTTTATCTACAACTGGCATAATAGAATGAAATTGCAAAATTCCCTTGCACTTTCTGAAGACGAGGTTAGAGAAAAATTAGATGCCGATGAGAATTACGTGATCAGGTTTAAATCTCCTGAAGACGAAAATCTTCATATTAAAGATGAAATTCGTGGTGAAATGGAAATTGACACAAGCACTTTAGATGATAAGGTTTTATTTAAAAGTGATGGAATGCCAACTTACCACCTGGCCAATATTGTTGACGATCATTTAATGGAAATCTCCCACGTTATACGTGGGGAAGAGTGGTTGCCTTCGCTGGCGCTTCACTTTATGTTATACAGAGCTTTTGGATGGGACGCTCCTAAATTTGCGCATTTACCGCTCATTTTGAAGCCGCAGGGAAAAGGAAAATTAAGCAAGAGAGATGGAGATAAATTAGGTTTTCCAGTATTTCCGCTGGAATGGAAAGATCCTAATTCCGGAGAAATTTCTGCAGGTTATAGAGAAGATGGATATTTCCCCGAAGCCGTTACCAATATGCTGGCCTTTTTAGGTTGGAACCCGGGAACAGAACAGGAATTCTTTAAACTGAACGAACTGGTTGAAGCTTTTGAAATAGACCGTGTGCATAAAGGCGGAGCTAAATTTGATCCTGAAAAAACCAAGTGGTTTCAGCAACATTATATGCACGAGGCAGATGAAAAAGTAGTCGCTGAAAAGCTGGAAAAAATAATTGAGAAAAAAGAAATTAAAGTTTCTTCAGACTACGTTTTAAAGGTAGTTAGTTTGATGAAAGAACGCGCTGTTTTCGTAAACGATATTTGGGACCAGGGTTATTTTTTCTTCCTCGCCCCTACTTCTTACGATCCTAAAAATGCAAAAAAAGCATGGAAGGATGATACAGCCGATCTAATGCAGGAATTAATTCAGGTTTTACAAAAACAGGAAGATTTTAAGGCTGAAAACGTTCAGGCCGAAGTAAAAGCCTGGATCCAACAAAAAGAAGTTGGTTTTGGAAAAGTAATGCAACCTTTTAGATTAGCCTTAGTTGGGGCTATGCAAGGCCCAGACCTTTACGAAATCGCGGAAATGATTGGAAAAGAAGAAACCATTTCCCGTCTGGAAAAAGCGATAAAAACTTTAGGTTAAAATAATTTAGGTATACTTATAAAAGTAGGCTGTTTGAGGGGTTATAAAACTTCGTCAAGCTGAACTTGTTTCAGCTTCTAATATGTTTCAAATTATAACATGTTAGATCCTGAAACAAGTTCAGGATGACGTCTTAATATATTTTTTAAACAGCCTTTTTTGTTATCACCTCTACAGTATACCTAAGCAAACTTTCACTATCTTGGGAGAATCAACTTATATCTCCTAAAAATTATGCTTAGCTACGTCTTCATCCCCATTATTATTGTTTTATTTCTGGTGATTCTTTTCAGCGGAATTTTCACTGTGCGCCAGCAAAAAGCTGCGATCCTTGAACGATTTGGAAAATTTAAAAGCATTAAAAATTCCGGTCTTCATTTAAAGATTCCTGTAATAGATCAAATTGCCGGTAGAATCAATTTAAAAGTACAACAGCTGGATGTTCTGGTAGAAACCAAAACCAAGGATAACGTGTTTGTTAAGCTGAAAATATCGGTGCAATTCCAGGTAATTAGAACTAATATTTACGACGCTTTCTATAAACTTGAAAGTCCGTCAGACCAGATCACGTCTTATGTTTTTGATGTGGTGCGGGCTGAAGTTCCTAAAATGATCTTAGATGATGTTTTTGAACGAAAAGACGATATCGCCATCGCTGTTAATAGAGAACTCAACGAATCTATGCAGGATTATGGTTACGACATCATTAAAACGCTTGTAACAGACATTGACCCAGATGAGCAGGTAAAACATGCTATGAACAGAATAAACTCGGCAGAACGCGAGAAAGTGGCTGCAGAATATGAAGGAGAGGCCGAAAGAATACGAATTGTTGCTAAAGCACGCGCTGAAGCAGAAAGTAAACGTTTACAGGGACAGGGAATTGCCGATCAAAGAAGGGAAATTGCCCGCGGACTTGAAGAAAGCGTGGATGTGCTGAATAATGTAGGGATAAACTCCCAGGAAGCTTCGGCTTTAATTGTGGTGACGCAGCATTACGATACACTGCAAGCCATTGGTGAAGAAACCAACAGTAACCTTATTTTATTACCGAATTCGCCCCAGGCCGGTAGCGATATGCTAAATAATATGGTGGCTTCTTTTACGGCTTCTAACCAGATCGGGGAAGCTATGCGTAAGAAAAACGAAGAAATTGAACAGGAGAAAAAGAATCAGGATGATTCGAGAAGGTAATAATTAAAACCTCTTCCTGCCTAAATAAAAAAGGTTTGAAAGTTTGTTTTTGAATCCTACGTCATTCTAAATTTATTTCAGAATCTAACATTTTAGAACCTGAAACAAGTTCTGGTTGACGGGAATAATAAACAAACTTTCAAACCCTTATAATATCTATAAGAAGTTTTCTAACCTTTTACTTTAGCAGTTACCTTTTTTAGCCCTGTAAGCTTTGTTACAGCTTTAAGGATAAAGGCTTTTTGCAAAATAGATCCTGCCATACTTCCCATAAGAGATAAGGGAGACATAGCACTTTTAGTACGCTCTATATTCAATTTGATCTCCTCCTGGTCTATTTTGGTTTGAAGTTTCAGAATTTTTAAATCCCGATCTATTTCTTTGAATGAACTATATTCCTTCATAGTGCTTAATCGTTAAAAAATTTTCTTGAAACTTTTACTAACAGAATCTTCTCAATTGGTTTTCTTCCGAAGAATAATATTCCCAGGAATAATAGAAAATAGAATCCGCCTACAATAAAGTAACCGGAACTTGGTGTACCAATAGCCTCACTAATAAGTATAGCGACAGCTACTGAGAGTAAAATTAAGGCAAAGATGAAAAAAATACCCAACAAAAGCCCCTGAACAAGACCAATGGCCCCTTTCATGGCTTGTTTAAAGAATTCAAGTTTATAATATTCAGCATTGCTGTGGGCAAATGCCTTCAAATTATAATTTAGCTCGTCAATACTTCTGGATAGTTTTTCAAATGCCATAAAATTATTTCTATACTACTGCTTTATTTGGTTTGTCTTTAGAATCGCCTCCTTTACCATCTTTCTGTAATTTGGCGTTTTGCTTTCTAAGCTCTTCTAATTTAGTTTCCATTGCAGTTAGAATATCATCTGCTTTATGACTTGCCGAAGAAAGAGTTTCTTCTAATCTTGCTTCAAAGTCTACACGAGCCTGCTTAGCTTTTTCGGTTAGATTAGAAGAAGTCTCTGTGTACTTTTTATTTAATCTATCCTGAGCTTTCTTAGACTCGTCTTTTAATTTTTTACGGGTTTTTTCACCGCTATCTGGAGCATATAATAAACCTACTCCTGCTCCAATTGCAGCTCCGGTAATTAATGCTAATAGTGTACTTCCTGTATTTGCCATAATAGTTTTTAGTTAAGTTAATACTAAACCCAAAGATACAAGATGGGTTAAGGCTATGCTGTTAATAACCGGTTAATATGTTAAAATGCTTTACTAAAATATTCTTAAAAAGCCACTTAACCAAATGGATTACAGCTTATTTAATTTTTGCCCACGAATCTCTTAGGCCAACGGTGCGATTAAATATTGGTTCCCCTTCTTTTGAATCTTTATCTACACAAAAATATCCTATACGTTGAAATTGAAATTTATCCTGAATTCCTGCCGATTTTAAACTAGGTTCTACAAAACCTTTAATTACTTCCAGTGAATCTGGATTTACAAATTCCATATAATCTTTTTCCTTATCGCCATCGGGATTTTCTACGCTGAATAAGCGGTCGTAAAGCCTTATTTCAGTTTCTAATGCGTGCTTAGCAGAAACCCAATGCAAGGTTCCTTTTACTTTTCGCTTAGATTCTTCGGTGCCACTACCACTTTTACTTTTAGGATCGTAAGTACAATGAATTTCGGTAATATTTCCTTCGGAATCTTTTACCACTTCCTCACCTTTAATAATATAAGCGTTCTTTAATCGCACCTCTTTCCCAAGGGTTAACCTGAAAAATTTTCGATTTGCGCTTTCTTTAAAATCTTCTTTTTCAATATAAAGTTCTCTTGAAAATGGAATTTCCCTGCTTCCGGCCGACTCATCTTCCGGGTTGTTTTCTGCTTCTAACCATTCTTCTTTTCCTTCTTCATAATTGGTAATCACCAATTTTACAGGATCTAAAACACCCATAACTCTTGGTGCTGTTTTATTAAGGTCTTCCCGCGCACAAAATTCTAAATGTGCAACATCAATCATATTTTCACGCTTTCCAACCCCAATAGAATCGGCAAACTTCCTGATTGAATTTGGTGTATAACCTCGTCTTCTTAAACCCGAAATTGTTGGCATTCTGGGATCGTCCCAGGAGTTAACCACGCCTTGCTCTACCAATTGCATCAGTTTACGTTTACTAACAACTGTATGGCTTAGGTTTCTGCGAGCAAATTCTCTTTGTTTCGGTTTTAATTCGCCTTCCTTACTTACTTTTTCAACAAACCAGTTATATAATTCGCGGTGCGGTAAAAATTCCAGCGTACAAAAAGAGTGCGAAATATTTTCTATAAAATCACTTTCGCCGTGTGCCCAATCGTACATTGGGTAAATTTTCCAGGTATCATTAGTACGATGATGATTTTTATGCAAACAGCGATACATTACAGGATCGCGCATTAACATATTTGGGGAAGTCATATCTATTTTTGCACGTAAAACGTGACCTCGCTCTGGAGTTTCCCCGTTTTTCATTTTCTCAAATAGGTCCAGGTTTTCTTCTACAGAACGATTTCTATATGGACTTTCCTTCCCTGGATCGGTTGGAGTCCCTTTTTGAAGCGCAATTTCTTCTGATGTCTGGCTATCTACATAAGCATCTCCATTTTTTATCATTTCTACAGCCCAATCATACAACTGCTGAAAATAATCTGAAGCATAACATTCTTTTTCCCATTTAAAGCCAAGCCACAAAACATCTTCTTTTATAGCATCTACAAACTCCTGCTCTTCCTTAATAGGATTTGTATCATCAAATCTAAGGTTTACGGGCGCATTGTATTTTTCTCCTAAACCAAAATTTAAGCAAATAGAAGACGCGTGCCCAATATGAAGATAACCATTGGGTTCAGGCGGAAACCTGAATTTTAGTTCTTCTTTTTTGTGGGTATTTTGAAGATCTTCTTCTATAATTTGCTCAATAAAATTGAGCGATCTTTTTTCTTCAGCCATAATTTATTAAAATCAAAAACCTCGTAAAAGAGGTTAAAATCAGACATTTATTTTTAGATTCGATCCGGGTTCAAAATATTAAACCCTACATGGTATAAGCCACAAAGTTACCAAAAAATAGGTCGCCGCACCCAAGCTTTGCCAGACAAGAAATAATATATTTTGATTAAGTAGAACTCAAATTCAAATCTTTGAGGAAAATAATAAAATCCAGGGCAATAAAATTGAATTAAAGCACCTACCCGCTTATCTTTGTAAACTCCATCGCGCAAGCTGAGGATCCCTGAATTTCAGGAATAATTTAAATAAGATAATCTCTACAATTGAGTAAAAAATAATCTTTTGGGAAGTATAAAATTAAAAAACATCAGGGTTTTTGCCTATCACGGTTGTCTTGATGAAGAAGGAAAAATAGGAAGTGATTATCGGGTAGATCTTAAGGTGAAAGGCGATTTATCTCATTCTGCCAAGACCGATTCTCTTGGAGATACCATAGACTATGTACATTTAAACAAAATTGTTAAAGAAGAAATGGCAATTAGGTCTAAACTTCTGGAAAACGTAGCCGAACGTATTTTAAAAAGAGTTTTAGATGAAATAATTTTAGTACAAAAAGCAAAGGTTGAAGTTTCAAAAATAAATCCGCCTATTGGTGGGAATGTGGCAATGGTTAGTGTAATTAGAAGTAAATCACGCTAATTTTTTGGTTTTCAATATTTAGAAAAGATTATTTTAAGAACTAAATTTTATTAATTTTAGTTTACTAAATCTTCCTGAATAGCACTGATTAGTTTTATTTTTTAAACTATAAATTTTTATTACATTTGCCAACCCTTAAATAAACAGGGCATCGTGGCCGAGTGGCTAGGCAGAGGTCTGCAAAACCTTGTACAGCGGTTCGAATCCGCTCGATGCCTCAAAAAAAGCTCCTTTTCTAAGGGGCTTTTTTTATACGCAAAATTCAAGGTTTATACTTAATTCTTAATGGTATCGTTTGGAGTAATCGTTTCAATTTGATCTTTAATTCCATTAACCTGGTTAGGAAAGAGTCCCTGGAAAATAAGCATTCCGCCAAAAACGATAAGCATTATACTAATCCCCTTTTTCATAAGATAGATTCGGTTTGGGGTTAATTTTCGGTTTAACTTTTTGGCGAGTAAAATTTTAAAAACATCTAAAACGAGATAAGTTCCTAAAACACTTCCGAAGAAAACCATTATACGATCCTGTTCCATATCCAGTTTTGGCCCAAAAACGATAATTAATCCTAACCAAAAACCCAGGACACCAATATTGATGAAATTCAACAGAAATCCTTTTACTGCTAAACCCATATAATCGCTTTTACTGAGTTTTCTTATCTCTGGGGTATCATCTTCTTGCCTAAGTACTTTTTTGGTCTGTACAAAGCTCATTACCCCGTAAGTGGTTAGAATCATACCACCAAAGATAAACAGTGCAGGATCATCTTTTATGCTGGCGAGTAGTTTGGTAGTACTTAAATAGGCGACAAAAAGGAATACAATATCGGCTAAAATAACACCTAAGTCAAATGCAAAAGCGGCTCTAAAGCCTTTAATAGCAGCAGTTTCCAGTAACACAAAGAATACCGGACCAAGTAAAAATGCCAAAAAAAGACCTAAGGGTAGGGCTGCTAATACATCCTGAAACATACAATTGTATTATTTTACAAATGTAGACTTTTTAGTTTTTTCTAATTATTTTGCCGCCAAACAGGGTATTTTGATCTAAAGTTTTAGGATTACCATATACGTTTACGGTACCTCCCGCCCTTACCTTTGCTTCTACATTTCCGCTGGCAGTAATATCTGCAACACCACCGGCTTTGATACTAATTTTGGTATTTACAGACTTTAAATTTTTTGCGAAGAATTTTCCACCGGTATTAATAGCTATTTCCTGATCTTCGGTTTTACCTTCAACCTCAATTTCACCTCCAGTATTTGAATCAACATATAGTTTATTAAGCTTTACATCAGCAAAAATATCGGCCCCTTCTGAAGCATTTAAATGAAGAAGATCCTGTTTTAATTTAGAATCAACTTTTATGGAAGCATTTTGGCGGGCATCAATTTTATCAAGTTTTTTAAACTGAATTGTGATCTGAGTATTATCATTATCTAATATTTCATCAATACTCATTCGCACTTTTAAAACGCCATTATCAATTTTGAATTTTACATCGGTGCGGTTTTCACCGGTTATGGTGGCTTTATTCTGGTTTGCTTCTTTTAAAATCACATCCAAACCATTATAGACTTTAATTTCATTAAAATCTTCTAAATCCTGGGTGAGTTCCTGGGCGCTTAGCATACCAACACTCATTAAAAACAGTATAAAAAGATATTTTTTCATCTTTAAAAAATTTTATAGTTAAGTCTGCCCGAAGGTCTTTTCCTTTATCCTGAATTTATTTTTAAATTCTAAGATGTTCATCAACTTAGATCCTAAAATAATCCGAAACTTTGGGACAGGATAAGGTTCTATTTTTTCTGAAATTTATTTACTCTTCATTTTTTCCGATAAGTGTAAAATCTAAGTGTCTTTTTACTAAATCGGCATTTTTCACTTTTACTATTACTTCATCTCCCAATTGGTAAGACTTTTTGGTTTTTCTACCTACAATAGCGTAATTATCGGCATCAAAATCATAATGATCGCCTTTTATATCGCGAAGACGAATCATTCCTTCGCATTTATTTTCTATAATTTCCACAAATATCCCGAAGTCGGTTACTCCAGAAATTACACCCACAAATTCTTTATCCTGATGATCTATCATAAATTTCACCTGCATATATTTAATAGAATCCCTTTCGGCATTAGAAGAAAGGTTCTCCATTTCACTACTGTGATGACATTTTTCATCATATTCTTCTTCTTTTGCTGAAGGTTGCCCATCTAAATAACGCTGCAATAAACGATGCACCATCACATCTGGATATCTTCTAATTGGCGAAGTAAAATGCGAGTAATAATCGAAAGCTAAACCATAATGACCAATATTCTCGGTGCCATAATAGGCTTTACTCATTGTTCTAATGGCCAGTGTATCTACTAAGTTTTGCTCCTTTTTACCCTGAACATCCTGTAGCAATTGATTTAATGAAGAAGAAACAGTTTTCCTGTTTTTAAGGTTTAATCCGTGACCAAACCTGGAAACCAGGCTATTTAAAGAAACAAGTTTTTCTTCGTCGGGTTCGTCGTGACAACGATAAATAAAGGTTTTCTTTTGTTCTCGTTTTCCAATGAATTCAGCCACTTTTCGGTTGGCTAAAAGCATAAATTCTTCAATAAGTTTATTGGCATCTTTGGCTGTTTTAAAATAAACACCTACAGGTTCATTTTCTTCGTCTAATTGAAATTTAACTTCCACTTTATCAAAAGAAATTGCACCCTGACGCATTCTTGCGGAACGCATCTTTTTAGCCATTGAATTCATAGTTAAAACAGCATCAACAATTTCATCTTTCACCGTATAAGCTTTATCCTGGATAGAAATATCTTCAGAAATTTCTCCTTTTTCCGTTTCTATGATCTGTTGAGCTTCTTCGTAAGCAAACCGTGCATCAGAATATGTTACGGTTCTCCCGAACCACTCATTCACCACTTTTGTACTCTTATCGATTTCAAAAACTGCCGAAAAAGTATATTTTTCTTCGTTTGGCCTTAAAGAACAGGCGTTGTTTGAAAGTACTTCAGGCAGCATTGGTACCACGCGATCTACTAAATACACCGATGTTGCACGTTCGTAAGCTTCGTCGTCCAAAATGGTTCCCGGTTGTACGTAATGCGAAACATCGGCAATATGAATTCCTATTTCCACATTTCCATTATCCAGTTTTTTAAAACTCAGGGCATCATCAAAATCTTTTGCATCTGCAGGATCTATGGTAAACGTCAAAACATCGCGCATATCGCGACGTTTTTTAATTTCTTCGGGTTGAATTGAAGTATCAATTTCATCGGCAAAATCTTCTATTTCTTTCGGAAATTCGTGAGGCAAACCGTATTGTGCCAGGATTGAATGTATCTCGGTATGATGTTCACCGGGAGTACCTAAAACCTGAATAATTTTACCAAAAGGAGAGTCGGCTTTCTCTGGCCATTCTTCAATTTCCACAACTACTTTATCGCCGTTTTTAGCATCGCCCACTTTGTTTTTCTGCACAAAAACATCTGTATACATTTTTGGATCGCCAATAACAACAAAACCAAAATCTTTTTGCATATCAAGCACACCAACAAATTCGGTTCTTTTACGCTTTAAAATTTGGGTTACTTCTCCTTCAGATTTTTTATTTCGCTTTCTGTTATAAATATATATTTCTACTTCATCACCGTTAAAAGCCGTATTAAGATCTTTGGGAGAGATAAAAACATCATCTTCTAACTCATCTACCAGGGCATAGGCATAACCCTTTGTGGTCATATCTATCACGGCGTTGTAATAATCGTTACTTTTCTTACTTATTTTAAACTTTCCACGTTCCTCTTCTTCAATCTGTTTTTTTGCAGTTAACTGGGCTAATTTTTTAATAATATTATTTCTACTTGTAGCATCATTCACTCCAAGTTTAGCGGCAATTTGCTTATGATTAAAGGTTTTTCCAGGTTCCTTTCTAAGGATATCTATTATACTTTTGGCAAGGTCACCCTGGTGTTGGGATTTATTTTTATTCTTTTTACTCATTTCAATATTTAAAGTATAATATTACGGCTTCTGCATTACATGACATCTATTTGCGATTAAAGTTTTGTTAAGCGCTCTGAAAATTATTCTATTACAAAATATTTTTACATTTCCTTAACATAAATTTCGTACTGGGTAAAATCCCCCGTTTTTTGATACTTCAAATAAATTACATATCTCAAATCTTAATTTTTTCTTAATTTTAATTTAAAGTTGCTGCAATACATATTCGATATATTTGCAACATTTGGTAATCAAGTTGCTATGAAAAAAGCCCATAAAATATCGCTCCTTTTCGTTTTAATCTTCCTACTTGGATTAATAGGTTTTATAGCTTCTATAAACCTCACCTTAAATAAAAAAAGCCAGGTAGATATTAAATCTGCCAAGCTCTATACGGATGAAAAAATAAGTTTTTCAGTAGAAACTATATCCTATACAAAATACATTTAAATAACTGATTTTTATTTTTTTAAGCTTTTTTATTTTAAAAGTTATAATTCCCAATTTAACTCATTTCCAGAGGCTTATATTTTATAAGGTTAAACTTTAAAATTCCAAACTCAAATTTCAATTTTTACAGATAGCATTCAATGTTATCAACATTATATATTATTATTCTTTTTTCTTCTTTTTATAAAAATTAAAACTAATGATTATTATAGTCTGTTAACTTGTAGAATAATTTTTTTGAGGTTTATTTGGTTTTTAAGTTAGCTTATTTTGATAACAACTTATTAACATACTTCTAAAGTTCTAAAAGACTGGAAATCTTACTATTTTAATATTTACTTAACAAAAGTTGATAACCAAATCTTAATATCTAATCGGGATAAATTGAAATGAATTTAGTGTTCACAACCTGTTTTTATATGCTGATAACTTTGCTAAAAATAACAGACTTATAATTTGATTTACTCGTAGATATTTTGCTATTGAAATTTAATTTGAATACCGCAAATAAGTTTCTCAGTTTCTCATCAATGCTTATCCACAATGCTATGTCAATACTAAACCCTTGATACTAAAGGATATTTAAAAAGTAATTAACAATTGAAAATAACCTTGTTACTAAGTGGTTTTTTTACCTTTGTGACAGCTAAAAACTTAATTATGAAAATTGCAATAGGAAACGATCACGCCGGTACCGGATACAAGAAAAGAGTTGTTGATTACCTGAAAAACAAGGGTATAGAAGTTATTAACTATGGTACTAACAGTGATGATAGTGTAGATTATCCAGATTTTGTACATCCCGTAGCCGATGATGTTGAAACCAATAAGGTAGATTTTGGAATTATTATTTGTGGTAGTGGTAATGGTGCAAATATGACTGCTAATAAACACCAGGGTGTGCGTTCTGCTTTGTGCTGGACGGGTGAGATCACTAAACTGGCCAGAGAACATAATAATGCTAATATCTTGAGTATTCCCGCTCGTTTTGTTTCAGAACACCAGGCAGTAGATATGGTTCAAATCTTTTTGGAAACTTCTTTTGAAGGTGGAAGACATCAAAAACGAGTGGATAAGATTCCGGTTGAAAAATAGATATATTATTATATGTATAGAAAAGACTGTTTAAAACTGTTTAAACAGTCTTTTCTTTTATTATTTCTGAATAAAATATTCATTAGAAACATATGGAGATTCTTATTAAAAATTTCAACGAACTTAGTCTTGAAGAGCTTTACCAGATATTACAAATTCGGTCTGAAGTTTTTGTAGTAGAACAGGACTGTGTTTACCAGGATATAGATGGTAAAGATCAAAATGCATTACACATTTTAGGAGTTAAGAATGGAAAAGTAATTGCCTATACTCGCTGTTTTGATAAAGGATTTTATTTTGAAGAAGCCGCTATCGGCCGGGTTCTGGTTAAAGAATCGGAACGTAGAAATGCTTATGGGCATCTTATTCTAAAAGCTTCTGTAGAAGCTATTAAAGAGCGTTTTAAAACCGATAATATCAAACTTTCTGCGCAACAATATTTAACCGATTTCTACGAAAGCCATGGTTTTATACAAATAGGCGAAGGCTATCTTGAAGATGGAATTCCACATATCGCGATGGTAAAATAATTATTGCAAAATTTCTGAATAACGCTGGTTATTGTTTAAAATAGATTTAGCTTCCAGGATCTCAGGATTGTGATCTACATAATACTCATACAAGCCTTCTTTATAGAAATAGCGCTTTATAATCTCATCGGTTAAAATACTTACTATTTCGTGTTTCTTCTCGTCTAATTCTTTCTTCTTCTGAGCTTCAATTTCAGTAGAAATACTTTTATAATGACCTAAAATATCCTGTTCATAACCTTCTTTGGAAGCAATGGCAAGTAGTTCTTCAAGTTCCTGTTCTGTAGCGGTTTTATAGTCGAAATTAGAGGTTTTCAAGAAGGATTTAAAATTGTTGAAATCTGCATCGGTGAACTCGAATGATTCAGGATCTTTCAAGTCATTTTTATAATAATATTCGGTAGCAAAATTAAAAATGGCATTCTGTGCTAGCAGTGCATTGGTAATATTACTGTATTCTGAGGTTTCCAGTTTAACATCGGGAGAAATTCCGCCGCCATCAAAAACGCTGCGTCCATTACGGGTTTTAAACTCGTTATAATCTTCTACAGCTCTTTTTATCGCTTTCCCCTCTTCATCTCTTTCAGCATAATTTAAAGCCTGTATACACCTTCCGCTAGGCGTATAATAACGGGAAATAGTAATTTTAAGCTGGGTACCGTAAGCGAGTTCTTTAGGGCGCTGCACCAGGCCTTTTCCAAAACTTCTGGCACCTACAACCACTCCTCTATCCAGATCCTGAATAGCGCCAGCAACAATTTCGCTAGCGGAAGCACTACGTCCGTTCACTAAAACCACCAACGGAATTTGCGTATCTATAGGTTCTTTTTGGGTTTGGTAAGCTTTGTTATATTTTTCTATAACCGATTTGGTGGTGGTGATCAATTCACCTTTTGGTAGGAAAATATTACTCACGTTTATAGCTTCAGTTAATAAGCCTCCGGGATTTCCTCTAAGATCCAGGATAATTTCTTCTGCACCCTGGTTTTTTAGTTCTTTTAAAGCCCTTATTGTTTCTGAAGAAGCTTTGGCGTTAAAGCGGGAAAGTACTATATACCCGGTTTTTTCGTCCAAAAGTTCATAAAAAGGCACTGCTTTTAAGTTAATGGCACTCCGGGTAAGCTCGGTTGACTTTATTTCTCCCTGTCTACGATATTTGATATTAATTTGCGAATCTGGAGAGCCATTGAGTAATTCTCCAACATCATCGGTATAATCGGCTACTTTTATTCCCTCAATTTCAATAATTTCGTCCCCGGCTTTTAAACCGGCTTCATCGGCGGGATAACCTCTGTAAGGTTCCATAATCAATAAAGCATCTTCTATTACCTGTACTGTGGCTCCAATACCGCTGTATTCACCAGAATTATTGATTCTTGCGGCTTCTACATCCTGCTCGTTCCAGTAATTGGTATAAGGATCCAAATCTGCCAGCATCGCTTTAATCGCGGTATCCATTAAAGCAGCGGGATTGGTTTCTTCAACATAATTCATGTTGATTTCCTTAAAAAGCGTGGTAAAAATTTCAATCTGTTTGGCGATCTCAAAGAAATCAGATTTAAAACCAAAACTGCTGAAAATTAATGTAGCACCCATCGTAACTACCGCAATTTTTTTGGCGAGTTTCTTTTTCATTTTTCAATATTTTTTACTCGATAATCGAGATTAAATTTCCTGAGGTGATTTAAGCCGATTTATAGAAATTCAGCTTATTTTATTTTCCGATTCATTAAACTTCTCCATTACTTTTATCATTGCTTTATTTAGGTCTTCCAGACTAATTTCGTCCCTGGAAATATAAATAAACATCAAAGCATAAGGTTGTGTGAAGTTGCTGGTTACAAGATACTTATTTTTTCTGAAAGCTTCCCGCATCAAACGTTTAATACGGTTGCGGCCAACAGCAGTTTTTACCAGCTTTTTAGGTACTGAAACCCCGGTTTTAAAATGTTTAATTTCAGGATTGGTAATGGGAAGATAGATGAGTTTTAAAGGATATTTTTTAACCGATTTCCCTTCCTGAAATAATATATCTATGAGCTTTATGCTCTTTAATTTTTCGTCTTTTCCAAAACTTTCATCCATAATTCAAAAGTAAGGATAGTTTTAAGTTCTCTATGATGAAATGAAGAATTTAAGCGGAAATAAATAGAATTCAGAGCCTATTTAGTTATAGTTATTTTCTACGTCAACCTGAACTTGTTTCAGAGCCTGCTCCGAAATTTGTTCGGAGTTCTAACAGGCTTAGATTCTGAAATAATCCCGAAGCCTCGGGACAGAAGGACGATTGGAAAACTGATATAAAAAAAGACCTCACAGTTTTATACCTGTGAGGTCTAAATATTAATTTAAATATTTCGAAAAACTACTCCTGTTCTTCTTCTTCTGAAGTTTCTTCGGCAGTATAAAGGTTATTATCTCTGTTTACATCGGCCATTCGTTGAGATTCGTCTATTTCTATACTTTCAATCTCACTAAGTGGTTTATCTATGTTCAATTCGTAAGTTGGATAGGCCCAGGCCCAATCTTTTGCTACGGTCCAGTTTTCGTGTTCTGCATATTTTTCCCAACGCATTATTTGCAACGGGATATAGATCATTTCCTCTTCGCCATTGGTATAACGAACGGTAAGATCTATAGGCATAGGCATTAATTTTTTTCTTTCTAAAGTTACTTTAGTCGAATTCTCATCTGTTTCGGTAACTTCTTTAATTCCATAATCTATAGTATTAGTAGTACGCGTCCAGTCGTTTAAATACCAGTCTAACTCTGCTCCTGAAACTTTCTCGGCAATTCTTATAAAATCGTTTGGCGTTGGATGTTTAAATTTCCATTCGTCATAGTAACGTTTTAGGGTTTTATCAAGGTTATCCTCTCCAATAACATAACCTAATTGCGCTAAAAATACAGCGCCTTTAGAATAAGCTGATGCTCCATAAGCGGCGTTTAGTGCATAACGATCTGCCTGGGTGGTTTGTGGTTGCTCCATCCCGGAATTTGCTAATCCCATATAGCTGCGGTAAGAACCGGTATGTGGGTTTTCAGCATAAGTTTCCATAACCTGGTTCATTCCGCGGCTGGAAATATAGCTGGTAAAACCTTCGTCCATCCACTCGTGTTTGCTTTCATTTGTAGCCATTAAATGTTGAAACCAGGCGTGTGCAAGTTCGTGAGCAGTTACACCTACCAGACTTCCAAAGTTACGTTCTCCTGTAATTAAGGTTAACATGGCATATTCCATTCCCCCATCGCCACCTTGTGCTACGGTATATTGATCCCACGGATAAGGGCCTATATTTTCATTGAAAAATATTAGTAAATCTTCGGTTTTCTCCTGAAGATTTTTCCAGTTTTCCTTTATTTCATCATTGTCTTTATAGAAAAAATGAAGTACAGTTCCGTCTTCAGCAGTTCTTTTATCGTGAATATAATCAGGATCTGCGGCCCAGGTAAAATCGTGCACTTTTGGTGCTACAAAATGCCAGGTATGCGTGTCACCTTTTGCTTCTATTTCTTCATCTGAATAGCCGTGACCAATTTCATCTGGATTTTGAAGATATCCTGAAGCAGCTACAGTATAGTCTTTATCAATCGTAAGTTTTACGTCAAAATCGCCCCAAACTCCGTGAAATTCACGGCCAATGTAAGGCGCTGCGTGCCAGCCTTCAAAATCATATTCTGCCATTTTTGGAAACCACTGGCTCATAGAAAGCGCTACACCTTCTAAGCTATTTCTACCGGAACGGCGAATTTGCTCGGGCACCTGGCCTTTAAATTCCATATTAAAAGTAGCTTTTTCTCCCGGTAAAATAGGTTCGTCCAGTTCTACTTCCAAAATAGTTCCAACTTCTTCATAGGAAAGCTCATTTCCATCCTGGTTAAGGCTGGAAACTCTTAAATAACCCTGTTGATCTTCGGTTAATTTAGAAATACGGTCTCCTACCCTTCTATCTGGATCTTGTATGCTTGTAGAGCGCACATCCATTTCACTTCCGGGTTGAAAAGCATTGAAATATAAATGATAAAAAACGCGATCTAAAGTATCAGGTGAGTTATTGGTGTATTCCAATTCCTGTGTACCGGTATATTGAAAGTTTTCAACATTCATGTTAACCTCCATTTTATAATCTACGTGCTGTTGCCAGTAGCTGGTGTTGTTTTGGGCGCTGGCCAGGGAGGTTGCAACAAAGGCCAGACTTAATAATAATTTCTTCATTTAATTGTGGTTTTTATGATCAAAATATTACTCGATAATCGAGATTTAAATGCTCCGAGGCTTGCCTCGAAATTAAAATATTTTTTCCTATTTATGCCTCTGGCTTGCACAGAGGTAGTTTACTTGAATTCTATTTTGTTTGTGAAGCTAAAATAAGGGCATTATAAAGATTTACCATTTTACCTGATGTAGATAATTCTTTAAAATCCTTAGTATTGCTTCTATCGCCACCTACAATTACATTGGCATTAGTGGTTAAACCACTGTCCATAATAATTTGTTTAACCTGCGCAGCGCTTAATTTTGGATAAAATGAACGAATAATTGCAGCTACCCCGGCCACGGCTGGTGAAGCCATAGAGGTACCCTGTAAATATTCGTATTCATTATTTGGCGTTGTAGACCAGATCTTAGTTCCCGGAGCAAAAACATCAATATTTGTTTTTCCGTAGTTAGAAAAATCGGCTACCAGTTGAGAACCGTAGTCAAAATTAAGAGCACCAACCGTTAAGAAATTATCGGAAATTTCCTGGGGTGCTTCAGGGGTTTGATCGTTGGGATAAACGGTGTTTTCGTCTAAATTAAGACCTTCATTTCCTCCGGCATTTACTATTAAAACATCGTTTTCTGCAGCATATTGAATGGCTTCTGTAACCCACTCTGGATTAGGTGAAAAATACTTTCCAAAACTAGTATTAATCACTTTTGCGCCATTATCTACGGCATAACGAATTGCCAGGGCAATATCCTTATCGTATTCATCACCATCTGGTACGGCACGTAAAACCATAATTTCAGCATTATTGGCTACACCGTTAATACCCATATTATTATTTCTTTCTGCAGCGATAATTCCCGCAACGTGGGTGCCGTGCTTAAGATCTTCTTTATCTTGTGAAGGTCCCATAACATTGGCGTTCCCATAGTTTGTATCGGTAATATCATATGGATCGTCACCTACCGGCGCGCGGCCATCTAATTCTAAGTTAAAATGAGTATCTAAACGACCGGCATAATAGTCAATACCTTCATCCAATTCATCTAAGGCTTCAGGAATATTTTCGTTTACATTATTTTGAATTTGCTGCAACATGGCTTTATACTGTGCCAATTGCCCGGTAGCTTCCATTTCATTAAGCTCTTTTTTAGTATAATCTTCTTTACCAAGTTGCGAAGAAACAGCCTGGTGGGCTGCTACCAATTGCTTTTTAATTTGCTCGTACTGGTTTTTGCTCTGTACCGTTTCAGCGTATTCTTTCTCGTATTCTTCTTTAGCTTCCTGGTAGTATATATACTCGGCACGATCTGCTGTACTTATAGAACTAGCCGATTTACCTTCATATTTTGGCTTTAAACGCTTATAAATACGGGTGTATTCCATATTTTCTTTTACAGCATCACCAAGAAAGTTCCAGCCGTGCATATCATCTATATAGCCATTATTATCGTCGTCTTTTCCATTACCGGGAATTTCATCGGTATTGGTCCAGATTACACCATCAAGATCTTCGTGCTCAATATCAACGCCGCTGTCTATAACGGCAACGATAGTTTTTTGTCCTTTGTTATTTTTAATAATTTCTGAATAAGCTTTATCAACGCTCATTCCCGGAATAGTATCATTTACAAGATCGGCCCCGCCCCAACCCTGGAGTTGAGTATCAGTAAGATCTGTAATTTTAAGCGGAATAGAATCTATATTCGCAATTGGGGTAGAAACAATTTTTGGGGAGCCGCTTCCGCAGGAAGCTAAAATAAGGGCGCTTCCCATTATTAATGCTGGTTTTAAAAAGGGTATTTTCATTTATTCTATTGAATTTAATTTATCTGAAAAATTAATTTGATTTTATACAGAATTCAACTTAATTAAAAAGTTCATTAAAAGTAAAGGTTTTGTCTAACCTAACTCCTTTTTCGGTGTTTTTTAAAGTGATAATTTCGTTGTGAGCATCGTGCTCCAGGAACAAATAATAACCTTTATTTGCCGCTTGTTTTAAAATTGTCTCTTTTTCGGTTAAAGTTAGTAACGGCCGGGTATCAAATCCCATAACGTATGGTAAAGGAATATGTCCGGCTGTGGGCAATAAATCTGCCATGAAAACAAGGGTTTTATCTTTATACTGAATATGCGGAATCATTTGTTTATCGGTATGTCCATCAACAAACAGCACGCCAAAATCAAATTCCTGAGATTGTATGAAATTTTTGTTCTCAGTTCGATCTAAAAAATGTAGCTGACCGCTTTCTTCCATAGGGAGGATATTTTCAGGAAGAAACGAAGCTTTTTCCCTGGCATTAGGTTCTGTTGCCCATTTCCAGTGATCTTTATTACTCCAGAATTTCGCATTTTTAAAAGCCGGTTCATACCCGGTTTTGTCTTTATTCCATTTTATGGCGCCTCCAACGTGGTCAAAATGAAGGTGTGTTAGGAAAACATCGGTAATATCATCACGGTGCAATCCGTACTTTTTAAGCGACTTATCTAAAGAATGATCACCCCAGGGATAATAAAAACCAAAGAATTTATCGCTTTGTTTATCGCCCATTCCGGTGTCTATAAGACTTAATTTATCCCCGTCTTCTATAAGCAGGCAACGGGCTGCCATATCTATCATATTATTAGAATCAGCAGGATTTGTTCTGCTCCACAGGCTTTTTGGGACTACACCAAACATAGCACCACCATCTAATTTAAAATTACCAGATTCTATAGGGTATAATTTCATAATATTCAGTTTAGGTTCTGCAAATTACTAAAAGCAAAAAACATGCGCTGCTAAATTTCTATTAGCAGGCATGTTTCAAAAATTTAAGAGGTTAAAATTTATGCTATTCCAGGTAAATTATTTTTTCTCCTTCATCTATAGTATCGTTATAATGGAAAGGTCTTTTAATTCCTTCGGTATTAACAATAAAAAATGGAAGAATAGAGTTTTTATCGTCTTTATGCTGTTTTACCCACTCACGAGTAGAAATTTCTTCTTCTACCGTGTATGTTTTCTCTTCAAAATTACCATTGCTAATTTTTGCTGCCCAGGGTTTTAATTCAGTTTTATTGGCAAAAAGGGATGTAGCATTAATTTTATCAAGCATATCTACATCGGTGCCGCTTTCACTTGGGGAAACCAATACAATTTTATTTGGGATATAAAATGCATCGTCTGCCAGTTGTGCGGCCAGGAAGTTTATTTCGCTATTGCCGGTAAGTCCTATAAAAGTGCCTTTTTCTATGGCTTTGGCATCTTCCAGGGTTTCTTCTTTTAAAATGTTACCGTACATACTATTAAAGCCCTGTTTTTTAGCTTCGGCAACCATTTCGCGGTTGGCATCTATAATAATCACATCATCATCTTTTTGCTGAAGTTGTTTCGCCATATACAAACCAAGCGGATTGGCACCTAAAATTATGTAACCTGATCTTGATTCCTGATGTACTAATTCGTTTCTATTTCTTAGCCAGGTTGTAGTCCAGGTTAAGAAAAGTGGGACTGTAAGGGTGGTGAAAATGGCCATAAAAACGAGTATAGAGAAAATTTCGCTTGTAATAATGCCCATTTGTAAGCCAATTCCTGCAATTATAATTTCTACGGCGCCACGCCCATTCATTCCGGTCCCTACGGCAATACCTTCTCGCCAACCATAACCGCTGGGAAGGTAAAAAAGTGCAGTACCAAGGATTTTACCTACCATAGCAACCACTGTTACAACTATAAGCATAAGTAAATCTGTTTGAAAGACCTCAAGGGTGACATTAAATCCTGCTGAAACAAAAAAGATAGGCGCCAGAAAACCTATAGAAATATCGTGAAATATATGGTTAATATCTTTTGAAATTTGCCTGTTAAAAACACCGTCACGAATAAACAAACCGGCCATAAAAGCTCCAAGAATACTATGTAATCCAGCTACTTCTGCTAATTCAGAAAAACCCAGTACAATAATTAGAATTATGGTAAAATGTAGCGTTCTACTGGTATAGTTAGACTTCATTAAAAATTTACCTAATAGCGGTAATAAATAAATTCCTGCAAGTGCGGTAAAAACAAAGAATAAGATTGCTTTGCCCGCAACCCAAACCAAGCCAAGAGTATCAATACTCCCGGCGTCTACATAACTTACAATTCCTGCGAAAATCACCAGAGCGAGCGTATCAGAAATAAGGGCACCGGCCATAAGAACGTAAGCAATTCGGGTATTGAGAAGTTTTAAATCTACGAGTATTCTACTTTTAGTTGCGAGCGAGGTGACGGCAACCGCAATTGCCACAAAAATTGCTGCCATTTGCGTCCCTCCAAAATAAATTATGGAATAATAACCAAGTGCAAAAGGCACGATAAAACCACCAATAGCGGCTAAAAGCCCGGGCCAGGAAGCTTTTCCAAGGTCCCTAAAATTAATTTCCATCCCTATATAAACCATAAGCAGGATGATACCGACTTCGGCCAGGACGTTAATCATTTCAGAAGTTTCCATTATTCCCAATAGGGCGGGACCAAGTAAAATTCCTATAATCAGCTCTCCCAGAATTGCGGGATATCCTAATTTTTTTGCGGCAGAGCCTCCTAACCATGCACTGAATAAAATAATTAGGAGACTAAGAATATTTAATTCTTCCATAAAGAATATTTTGGTGGTTGAACCTACAAAATATCAATATTTTCACTAATTACAGATATTTATTTATGTTAAATGACTATAAATCGTATTTATTAGATATTCTGAAATTAAACTAAACGGAGTACCTCTAAGAGATATTCAAAGAAAAATAATCTGATTCGAAGCAAGAAATATTGAAAGATTGAGGAAGGAAGTGAAACATTTAAAACTCAATTATTCAGTAAAAAGCCTGAAATCCTTAGAGAGTTGCCATTAAATCAACCTATTTTTGTAAATAGCAATTTATAGCTCAAATAATTAACGCATGTTAGAACTTGCAAGTTTGGTAATATTGGGAATCCTGGCCCAGTGGTTAGCCTGGAAGATTAAAACCCCGGCAATTTTACCACTTATTTTAATTGGCCTTTTAGTTGGGCCCATTTCAACTTTAATTAGTGAAGATGGTACCAAATGGGTAGAACCTATTTGGAACGGCTCTGAAGGCTTATTCCCTGGGGAAAGTTTGTTTTATTTCGTTTCTCTAGCCATTTCAGTTATTCTTTTTGAAGGAGGATTAACCCTTAAAAGGAGTGAAGTTGGTAATATTGGTCCGGTAATTTTAAAACTTATCAGCGTTGGGTCAGTGGTCACCTTTTTAGGTGCAGGTTTAGCCGCGCATTTTATATTTGATCTTTCCTGGCAAATTTCCTTTTTATTTTCAGCCTTAATTATTGTAACCGGTCCTACGGTTATTTCCCCAATTCTTCGGAATATTCCTTTAAAATCACATGTTTCCTCGATTCTAAAATGGGAAGGAATTCTAATTGACCCCATTGGTGCGCTTATTTCGGTCTTAATGTTTGAATTTATTAGGGTTGAAGGAGGACAGGATTTTACTCAAACAGCATTAATTGAATTTGGTAAGATTTTACTTTTTGGATTTACATTTGGGTTCACATTCGCCCATTTGTTGGCTTTTTTAATAAAAAGGCAGATAATTCCGCACTATTTACTCAATGTTTTTATCCTTGCAACCGTACTGGGAGTTTTTGTATTAGCCGATACATTTGCCCACGAAAGCGGACTTCTGGCTGTGGTTATTATGGGAATGGTTATGGGAAACCAAAAATTACCCAATATAAAAGAACTACTGTATTTTAAAGAGTCACTAAGTGTTTTATTAATTTCTATACTCTTTATCTTATTAGCAGCAAATATTGAAATTGAAGAGCTGTTGCTGGTTTTTAACTGGAATTCTCTTATTCTTTTTGGAGTGGTGGTTTTACTAATAAGGCCCCTGGGAGTAATTTTAAGTTCCCTGGGTTCAGGTTTAAAAGTCAATGAAATTGCATTTGTTAGCTGGGTGGGACCTCGCGGTATTGTAGCCGCCGGTATTGCCTCTTTATTCGGCTTACGATTGGCGCGTGAAGGTATTGCCGGCGCCGAATATATTACTCCTTTAGTTTTTATGATCGTGCTTTGTTCGGTTTTATTAAATGCAGCCACGGCAAGGCTTTTTGCACGTTTGGTAGGAGTTTTTATAAAAGATTCACAGGGAATTTTAATTATTGGAGCTTCATCTATAGCAAGATTAATAGGAAAATATTTACACGATAATGAGCGGCACGTAGTGCTCCTGGATAATAATTCTGATAATGTAAAGAAAGCCCGGGATTTGGGGATTGATGCCATTGAAGGCAGCGTTTATTCAGATGATCTAATGAATAATGTTGAACTGAATGATATTGGTTATTTAATGGCCATGACCGGAAACAGTGATATTAATAAAACGGCGATAACAAAATTTAAAAAGCAGTTTGGAGAAAACGGGTCGTTTAGGGTTATTACTGCCGATGAAATGAATAATCCCGAGAAGAACCCGGCTGAAGGTTTATTTTCTCATACCGATGATTATATAAAGCTAACCGAAGTTTCCAGAAGTTATCCTAAGATCCATGAATTAGTACTTAACAGTAAGGAACATTATGAAGGCTTAATTGAAATTTCTAAGACCGATCCTGATATTATTCCGCTATTTGTAAAAAATAACAAGGGAGGGTTAACTATTATACCTTCGCACAGCTCAGATGTGGAGATTGAGGAAGGATTTCAGTTAGTTTACCTAGGAAAGAAAATTCAGCGTGAAGAAAAAGGAGAAGAAGATTACAACGAAACCATAGATGAAGAGGAAACGGTTGACGCTTTAGAGGGTGACAGAGAAGAACAGGAGCAGGAAAAATAATTAAGCTTCTTTTTCCATTTCTTCCATTAAGTTATCGGTAATTTCCATGTTGTGATAAACGTTTTGAACATCGTCGTCGTCTTCAAATTTTTCAACGAGGTTCAGGATTTTTTTGGCGTCTTCCACAGGTAATTCTACAGTATTCATAGGAATTCTTTGAACTTCAGAAGATTTTACTTCAATTTCCAATTCTTCTAATTTAGAAGCCATTAAGCCGAAATCATTAAAATCGGTATAAATAGTGATATAATCATCTTCCTTTTCAATTTTTGAAGCGCCACCTTCAATAAGTTCGAGTTCAAATTCTTCGAGATTCATCTCTATTTTCTCCCGTTCAATGGTAAATACTCCTTTTTTATCAAATAGGAATTCCAGTGAACCATTGGTTCCTAAGTTTCCACCATTTTTAGAAAAAGTAGATCGAACTGAAGCCACGGTTCTATTGGTATTATCGGTAGTACATTCAATAAAGAACGCGATTCCGTTGGGTCCGTAACCTTCAAAGGTTACGAGTTCATAATTATCGGCATCAGCGCCGCTGGCTTTCTTTATAGCGCGTTCTATAGTGTCTTTGGGCATATTCACACCCTGGGCATTAGAAATGGCATTACGCAGCGCGGGATTAGCTTCAGGATCGGGTCCGCCGCCTTCTTTTACAGCCACACTAATCTCTTTAATTGCTCGGGTAAACTGCTTTGCACGTTTCTTATCCTGTGCACCTTTGCGGTGCTTTATATTTGCCCATTTACTATGTCCGGCCATTTTTTTAGTTTTTAGATGGTAGACTTACAAAATTAAGAAAATGTATAAAACAGAAAAACATCCCTGCTCTCAGGGAGATTTGAAATTAATCATTTCTTTTGTGAACTTTTTTATACTCCTGACTTGTATGAAGAACTGCGAAAATAATTAATGTATTTTCTGAAATTTGATAGAAAATTGCATAAGGAAATTTTGTAACCAAAGCTCGCCTTAGATTTTGGTATTGAACCTGATAATGTTCAGGGAATTTGCGGATATATTCGATTTCAGAATTTATTTCTGCTTTAAAATCTTCTGAAAGTGGATTTCCTCCTTTTTTAAAGTAGTATTTTTTTGGCTTCCGTCAGATCGGTTTTAACCTCAGGTAAGAATTTAACCGAAAAAGCCATTACCAGGTTTCTTTAAAACTATCCCAATCTGAAAGATTTTCGGGATTTTTTTCAAAACTTTTAATTCTCTTATCCAGTTCTTCTTTTTGAGAAGTTGTAATTTCTGGACATAGAATTTTTTCAATAACTTCTATAACATGCTCATCTTTGACTTTAGTGAGCTCTTGAATTAAGTTATATTTTCTGGTAACAAGATCCATAGTCCTTCATTTTAAACTAAAGATACAAAATTAGCTTATAATTAATTTTCTAATCATTTAGCTTCAAAACTGCCATAAATGCTTCCTGAGGAATTTCCACATTTCCTACCTGGCGCATACGTTTTTTACCTTTTTTCTGCTTTTCTAGAAGTTTACGTTTACGGGAAATATCACCCCCGTAACATTTTGCGGTAACATCTTTTCTAAGCGCTTTTACGGTTTCACGAGCAATAATTTTTGCACCAATTGCAGCTTGGATTGGAATATCAAATTGTTGTCTTGGAATTAACTCCTTCAGTTTTTCACACATTTTTTTACCAATATCGTAAGCATTATCAACGTGGAGTAGTGCAGAGAGCGCATCTACAACATTTCCGTTTAATAAAACATCTACTTTAACCAGTTTTGACTGGCGCATTCCTATTGGCGAATAATCGAAGGAAGCGTAACCTCGGGAAACGGTTTTTAACCTGTCGTAAAAGTCGAAAACAATTTCAGCTAAAGGCATATCAAAAGAAAGTTCAACCCTTTCTGTAGTAAGATACGTTTGGTTAGTAATTTCACCCCTTTTTTCAATACAAAGCGACATTACATTCCCTACATAATCAGCTTTAGTGATTATAGTAGCTTTAATATAAGGTTCTTCTACACGGTTAAGTGACGAAGGTTCCGGCAGATCAGATGGGTTATTAACCAGGATTAATTCATCTGGGTTTTTATTTGTAAAAGCGTGGTAAGATACGTTGGGTACGGTAGTAATTACCGTCATATCAAATTCACGTTCTAACCGTTCCTGAATAATTTCCAGGTGTAACATTCCTAAAAATCCACAACGGAAACCAAAACCTAATGCAGCAGAACTTTCCGGTAAAAATACCAGGGAAGCGTCATTAAGCTGAAGTTTCTCCATAGAACTTCTTAGTTCTTCATAATCTTCTGTATCTACTGGATAAATACCGGCAAAAACCATAGGTTTTACATCCTCAAACCCTGCTACAGCTTCGGTAGTAGGATTTTTAGCATCGGTAATAGTATCCCCAACTTTTACTTCGCGGGCATCTTTAATTCCTGTGATAAGGTAACCTACATCGCCCGTTTTTATTTCCTGCCGCGGGAATTGCTTTAAACGCAAAGTTCCTACTTCATCGGCGAAATAATTTTTCTGGGTAGCTACAAATTTAATATTCTGGCCTTTTTTAATCGATCCGTTAATAACTCTAAAATAGGTTTCTACACCTCTAAATGGATTGTAAACCGAATCAAAAATAAGCGCTCTTAGAGGAGCATCTACTTTCCCGCGTGGGGCCGGAACGCGGGTTATAATCGCTTTCAGAATTTCCTCTATTCCCAGCCCTGTTTTTGCACTTGCAGGAATAATATCTTCATATTCACACCCCAGAAGATCTACAATATCATCGCTTACCACTTCTGGGTTTGCACTTGGTAAATCTACTTTGTTAAGTACGGGAATTATCTCAAGGTCGTTTTCCAGGGCTAAATAAAGGTTAGAAATAGTTTGTGCCTGGATACTTTGAGCAGCATCAACCACTAATAAAGCACCTTCACAAGCTGCGATAGAACGGGAAACTTCGTAAGAAAAATCTACGTGTCCCGGAGTATCAATAAGATTCAAAACATATTTTTCTCCTTCATATTCATAATCCATCTGTATGGCGTGACTTTTAATAGTAATGCCACGTTCACGTTCCAGATCCATACTATCCAGGAGCTGTTCCTGCTTTTCACGATCGGTTACAGAACCGGTAAAGTCCAGTAAACGGTCTGCCAGGGTACTTTTTCCGTGGTCAATATGGGCGATTATACAGAAGTTTCTAATATGCTTCATCGGGTATTTTTAATAATTGAATTCCTTAAAAGGTAATCAACAAATTTAAGTTTACAAATATAGTTTATTTCATAGTCCTAAAAAGAAAGATAGATAATAAGAATATGGAAAACCGATTTTAGAAATTATCGCTTTTCGAATAATTCATTTAAATAAAAAAATGGTTAATCTTTTAGTTAATTATAAAAAAACTTACTTAAGTGTGTAGTGGTTGTAAAAAAGTTTCTTTTTTTTGTAAGAAACAATTATGTTAGAATTTTGCTAAAAGGCGTTAAGTTTAACCCAAAAATAAATTCTCAACTTATATAAGATAAATACCTATGGCAGCTAAAACCGCAACCAACCAGAACAACACCAGTAGATCTATTGTTATAATTGGGGTGTTATTTTTCATCTTTGGCTTTGTTACCTGGCTAAACTCTGTGCTTATTCCTTTTTTAAAAACAGCCAGCCAGTTAAACAATTTTGAATCTTACCTCGTAGCTTTTGCATCTTACATTTCTTACTTTGTAATGGCAATCCCCTCAGCCTGGGTTTTAAAGAAAATAGGTTTTAAGAACGGAATGTCCCTGGGACTTATAGTTATGGCCATAGGTGCTTTAATTTTTATTCCAGCTGCAATGTCCAGAACCTACGCAATGTTCCTTTTTGGATTATTTGTTCAGGGAACAGGATTGGCGTTACTACAATCTGCTGCCAACCCGTATATCACTATTCTGGGGCCAATTGAAAGTGCAGCGAAGCGAATTAGTATTATGGGAATTTGTAACAAAGTTGCAGGTGCCTTAGCTCCAATTATTTTCGGTGCAATTTTGCTGAAAAATATGGATGCGGTAGAAGCAAGGCTAGAAGGAATGGGTGCCGCCGCAAAAGCTGCTGAATTAGATGAACTCGCTTCACTCGTGATTACACCATATATAATTATGGCTGTAATTTTGGTAGGATTATCGGTGCTTATTTATTATTCAGCTTTGCCTGAAATTGAAACCGATGGAGAAGATGATACCCTTGCTGCTGCTAATAAAAGCAAGACCAGTGTGCTTCAGTTTCCAAATTTATTATTAGGAACTCTGGCGATGTTCCTGTATGTGGGAGTAGAGGTAATTGCAGGAGATACTGTAATAAGTTATGCACGTGATGGGCATGATATTGCAACAGATGTGGCTAAATATTTTACCACTTATACTTTAATTGCAATGATTGTAGGTTACTTAATTGGTACGGTAACTATTCCAAAATATATAAGTCAGCAGAAAGCCTTGCAAATTTCGGGGATACTTGGAATTATACTCGGGTTAGCTGCAATTTTTACTGATGGGTATATTTCAGTGCTTTGTATTTCCCTTTTAGGTTTGGCAAATGCTTTGGTATTTCCGGCTATCTGGCCTTTAGCACTTCACGGCCTGGGGAGATTTACTAAAATGGGATCTTCATTTTTAATTATGGCCCTTGCCGGTGGAGCTATTTTACCGCTAATTTATGGTTACCTGGCAGATACTTTTGATCCGCAATCGGCTTACTGGATAGTTATCCCAAGTTACCTTTATATCTGGTTTTTTGCTGCAAAAGGGCATAAAATAAAGTAAATTACCTCGGAGAAATAATCTCTGATTTCTGGGTTGGTCCTGGAGTTTATAAATTTCGATTATCGAGTAAAATATTGTTATAATGAAAAGTTTAAAGTTAAGTGTTAGTTTAGTTTTTTTAGTGTTATTTCAGTGGGGTTTATCCGCACAAGAATCCCAAACTGAAAAACCGGCAATCATTCCGCAGCCGGCAGAAATTGAGTGGAAAGAAGGTTTCTTTACACTCCAGGAAAGAACAGTGGTTTGTTTTAATTCCGGTGCAGAAGCATCGGCTGCCTGGCTGCAGCGATTGTTGAAAAATACTTATACGCAAAGTTATACTATGAAAGGCGAAAACTGTAACGGTTTTAGCCTTAATCTTGATCCAAATCTTGAAGAAACCCTGGGGAAAGAAGGTTATAATTTGAATATATCTTCTAGTGTGGTTAGTTTAGAAGCAGCTTCGGAAGCAGGACTTTTCTATGGAATTCAAACCATACGACAAATGTTCCCGGCTGAAATTGAAAATAAAAAAGTTTCAGAAGAAATTAAACTTCCGCAGGGTAGTATTTCAGATAGTCCAAAATACGAGTGGCGTGGTTCCATGCTGGATATTGCCCGTAGTTTTTTTGGCCCAGATTATATTAAAAAGCATCTAGACAGAATGGCTTTTTATAAATTAAACCGACTTCATTTGCACCTAACCGATGACCAGGGTTGGCGAATAGAAATAAAACAAAAACCCAAACTAACTGAACTGGGAAGTAAAGGCGCTGTAAAAGGCGGTCGTTCCGGGTATTTAACCCAGGAAGAATATAAAGAAATCCAGGAATATGCCGCAGCGAGAAATATTGTAATAGTTCCTGAAATTGATATGCCCGGCCATATTTATTCTGCATTAATGGCGTATCCTGAATTGAATTGCGACGAATTTGCAAATATTGAACCCAGGTTGGCAACTCCTCCACAACTTTTCCACGAGTACACAGTGGGCTGGAGCAAATTATGCCTGGATAAACCGGAGATCTACGATTTTGTTGCAACGGTTTTAAGCGAAATGGCCGAAATTACTACGGGAGATTATTTGCATATTGGAGGAGATGAAATTGAAGATGAACGCTATAAAGAATTTGTGATAAAAGCAGATTCTATTGTTCGAGGTTTAGGAAAAACAACCATTGGATGGGAAGAAGTAACCCAGGCACAGGTAGATAGTACATTGATTAGTCAGCGTTGGAATGGGAAAACCAATAGTGTAGTGAATACGCCTATAATAGAATCTATTTGTTCAAGTTTTTATTATGATCACGCCAACTTGCCGGGACAGGAAATGACCAATAACTGGTGCAAGGAAGATGGAGTTTCTTTAAAAGATGCTTATACCTTTAAGGTGAAAAACCCAAATACAATAGGGGTAGAGGCTCCGGTTTGGACCGAGATGGTACTTTCTAATGAAGCTGCCGATGATAGGTTTTGGCCGCGAACAATTGCGATGGCAGAAGTGGGTTGGAGTGAAGAAGAAAATAAAGATTATAAAAACTTTATAAAAAGATTAAGTGAACATGGATTGCGACTGGACCTTATGGATGTGCATTACTTTCGAACTCCAGAGGTAGAATGGAACAGCGATAGAAATAAAGGTGTTTTTTCAGAATTTATGCCTAAATCTAAATTTTAAATTATTTTAGATATTTTATTTAAAAAATTTACCCTCGAATTATAGATCGAGGTATATTATAATTAAACCTAAAAAATGGAGAATAATAATCCCGAAACTGAAAAAACTTCTAAATATAATGATTTAGAGAAAATGAGTACTTCAACTCTGCTTCACAATATAAACAAGGAAGATAAAACCGTTCCAGAAAGTGTTGAAAAAGAACTTCCTGCAATTCAAAGATTAGTTGATGCTATAGTACCTAAAATGGAGGCCGGTGGGAGATTACTTTATATTGGAGCTGGAACAAGTGGTAGACTGGGTGTTTTAGATGCTTCCGAATGTCCTCCTACTTTTGGTGTTTCAGATGAATTAGTTATTGGCTTAATTGCTGGGGGTGATATTGCGTTAAGAAATGCTGTAGAAAATGCTGAAGATGATACCAATCAGGCCTGGAAAGATCTTCAGAAGTTTGATGTTTCAGAAAAAGATGTGTTGGTAGGGATCGCTGCATCAGGTACTACTCCATACGTTATTGGCGGAATTAAGGATGCGCGATCTAAAGGAATTGTTACCGGGTGTATAACCTGTAGTTCCGGAAGTCCCTTGGCCAAAGCAAGCGAATTCCCTATAGAGGTGGTTACTGGCCCTGAGTTTGTAACCGGCAGTACAAGAATGAAAGCAGGTACTGCGCAAAAGCTGGTATTGAATATGATCTCAACCAGTGTAATGATAAAACTAGGTAGGGTAAAAGGCAATAAAATGGTAGATATGCAACTTTCCAATAAGAAATTGGTAGGTCGCGGAACTAGGATGATCATGGAGGAACTAAATGTAGATGAAGCTGAAGCCGCACGATTGCTTCAAACATACAAAAGTGTACGAAATGTACTGGCAAAATATGAAAATTAATATTTTACGAAATATAATGTTGTAACTTTTCTACAATGGAATTACTTAATTTCAGGTATTAATTGTTTTTAATATCTCTATAATAAGTCCAGGCCTATACTTCTATATTTTTGTAGTTCTGGTGAGTTAGGTTCTAACTCTGTAATTAGTGTATCTACAGCAATCGTATCACAAACTTTAAAACGGTTATAGGTGTTTAGCTTTTTAGAAATGGTAAGTGAAACTAATTTTTTGGAAGATTTAACCATTGCCTTTTTCATTTGGGCGACCTCCCAATCCAGTTCGGTAACACCTTTTTTTATATCCATATAACCTGTGCCTAAAAAACAGATATCGACTGTGATTTCCGATAAAAGGTTAATTGCACTTCCTCCTGCCGCAAGTTGCGAGCCGCGGGATAATTTTCCTCCAATAAGATGTACTTCGTCATTTTTGGAGGTGTTATTAAGCAGTTCTACAGCCATAGGGAGACTTGGAGTAAAGAAAGTTAAATTCATCTTTTTAGGAAGCAATTTTGCAAGTTCTAAATTAGTAGACCCCCCACTAATAAGCACCACATCGCGATGGTTTAGAAGTTCGACTCCTTTCTTTGCAATAATAGATTTATTTTCATATTCGTACACCTCCCGAGTATTATCGGAATGAATATTAAATCCATTTGAAACCGCTCCTCCGTGAACTTTTTTAAGCTGTTTTAATTTATCCAGTTCCATAAGGTCCCTTCGTACAGTATCCATAGATACATTAAGAGTTCTGGTTAGATCACTTAGTAGAACCCTGTTATGTAAATGTACTTCGTCAAGAATAATTCGATGGCGCTCTGTTTTTTTCATATTAGATCTTTGAAACTGGTTTTTGGATTAAAGAACAGTATATAACAAAATTAATTTGAATCAAATTAATATGTTAAAATTTCTGAATTAAGAGTTTTTAAAATAAAACCATTTTTTTATTAAAATTCCGTGTGTGCAATTAAAAATAGCAAAAATTAGGATACTAGAGCAAAAAAAACGGCAAAATAAGTAGATTATTGCAATTTTTAGTTGCTATTAAAAAATTTATATGATATGTTTGTTTCATAATTAATTGTTAATGTATTATGATGGGAAAACGTTTTCGTAAATCTATTTTAGTGTTAGTCTGCTTATTTTCAATTCAGGCTTGGGCACAGGAGAGAGAAGTTACTGGTGAAGTTTTTGATACAGACGGGATACCTCTTCCAGGGGTAAATGTATTTGTAGAGAACACTTCAACAGGAACTGTTACAAATTTTGACGGACAATTTTCTTTGAGTATTCCAGATGATAACAGTATAGTACTGGTTTTTTCGTCTTTGGGATTTCAAGAACAAAAAATTACCGTAGAAGATCAAACTAACTTTAGCATTACTATGCAAACCGATACCGAAGGCCTCGATGAGGTTGTAGTAGTTGGTTATGGTAGTCAAAAACGAAGTAATGTAACAAGCGCAATCTCTACTGTAGATGCAGAGGTTTTAGATTCAAGACCAATTACAGATGTTGCACGAGGATTGCAGGGTGCAAGCCCCGGGGTTACAATTACTGCTCCAACGGGTCAAATAGGTCAGAACCCAACCATTAGACTACGTGGTAATGTAGGAACCTTAAGTCCCGGTGGTGGTGGAGCTCAACCTCTAATTTTAGTAGATAACGTAGAGGTTTCGAGCCTTCAATCTATTAACCCACAGGATATAGAAGATATTTCTGTCTTAAAGGATGCGGCATCCACTTCTATTTATGGAGCGCGAGCTGCCTGGGGGGTTATTTTGATTACTACTAAAAATGGTAGAAGAAGCCAGGCACCAACTGTAAATTACTCAAATAACATTTCCTGGTCTACACCAACTAATACACCCACGGTAGCACCTGCGGCTGAGGGAGCTGAAATGGCTTTTGCTGCGGTGAGAAGAAGAATCCCTTCCTTGGATGCATTTGGACTGGTTAATATGTTTTTAGATGATACCGCTATTGAAAGAATGAGGGATTGGGAAACTAATTATGGAGGTCAGGATCTTGGACCAGAAATGGTAGAAGGACGTGATTTTGAAATTAGGGATGGTAGATTATTTTTCTATCGACCATGGAACCCGGAGGAAATGTTTGTTAAAGAATGGGCTCCACAACAAAAACATGATGTGTCAGTTTCCGGAGGTAGTGAAAAAACAAATTACTACGTAGGTTTGGGTTATTTAGAACAGGGAGGTGTTTATAAAACAAACCCTGATGAATTTGAAAGATATAACCTTAACTTAAGTGTTAACACTTCTATTACTGACTGGATGGATGTAAGGGCTAAGGTCCTTTACACAAATACCAGAACTACAGAGCCTTTTGCTTTTGGCTCTGCAACTTATGATGCCTGGTATTATACTACCAGATGGCCGGCATACTATCCATATGGAACATATGAAGGTAATCCTTTTAGAAGCCATATTAATGAAGTTACCCAAGCTAATATGAACGAGAATAACAGGGCACTAACCAGAATTAATTTAGGAACTACTATTAATCCAATAGAAAATCTGGCAATTAATTTTGATTATACTCATGATGGTGTAGATAGACATGAACACCAGGTTGGAGGCTCTGTTTCGGCTTATAACTTCTGGGCTACTGGTCCAAATTTGGTTTATGAACCTTACACCAGTCCTGCTTATGACAGGGTAGTTTATAATTCTTCCTGGAGTAGAAGGAATACGGCAAAAGCTTTTGCCACATATGATCTTAATATAGCTGATGATCACGATTTTGAAGTTACAGTGGGTGGTGATGCTGAAGAATTTGAATTATGGGCTCAAACTTCTCAAAGAAGAGACCTTTTAAATCCTGAACAGGGAGAGTTAGACTTAGCTACAGGTGATCAGTTTGTAGGTGGAGACAGAGAACACTGGACCACTTTAGGTGCTTTTGCTCGTATAAACTATTCATATAAAGATAAATATCTTTTAAATCTTAATGGTAGATATGATGGTTCTTCCAGGCTTTCTGCAGATGAAAAATGGGCTTTTTTCCCATCAATGTCTGCCGGTTGGATTGTAACCCAGGAAGACTTTATGGATTCTTTAAAGCCTACTTTATCGTTCTTTAAAATAAGAGGTTCTTATGGTTCTGTAGGTAATCAAAATGCATTAATTTCTAATATTTACAGAACAATGTCTTCGTATAATTCTGGATGGTTAATAGATGGTGAAAACCAGTTAGCTACCGGTACACCGGGTGCATTACCGGCAGATTTAACTTGGGAAACTGTTACTACTTTAGACCTTGGTTTTGATGCCAGATTCTTTAAAGATAAATTAGGAGCAAGTTTTAGCTGGTATGAGCGTACCATAAGTGATATGCATAGTGCCGGTGTAACTTTACCAAGTTCATTTGGAACTTCGGCTCCAATAAGGAATTTTGGTGAAATCCAAACCCGCGGTTGGGAATTGGAAGTTGATTTTAATCATACTTTTGATAACGGACTTAGCATTAATGCAAAAGGAAATTTAACCGATTTCACTGAAAAAGTAACCAAATTTGCCAATACTACCGAAGGAATTAATTCTTATTATGAAGGTAAAGAGCTTGGAGAAATTTGGGGTTACGAAACCGATAGATTTTTTACCGAAGACGATTTTGATTCAGATGGAAATTTAGTTGATGGAATTCCTTCTCAGGAAATTTTTGAAACAAACGGTTGGTTTGAGTATGGACCCGGTGACATAAAATACAAGGATTTAAATGGTGATGGCGTTGTAGATTTTGGTTCTAGAACAGTAGGTGATAGCGGGGATATGAAAAGAATTGGTAATTCTACACCTCGATACCAATATGGATTACAATTAGGAGCAAACTGGAAAGGTTTTGATTTTAATATGTTTATGCAAGGTGTTGGAAAACGTGATTTCTGGGCTAATGGACCAGTTTTCATTCCGGGATATCGTTATGGAGAAGCCTGGTATGAGCATCAGTTAGACTATTGGACACCAGAAAATCCAAATGCATATTATCCAAGACCTAATGACCAGGGACAGTCTAATAACGCTATGAACTTTTTACCACAATCTAAATATTTGTTGGATATGTCTTATTTGAGAATGAAGAACATTACCCTTGGGTATACCATTCCAACTTCTCTAACCGAAAAATTTGAGGTAGAAAGATTTAGACTTTATGTAAGTGGTGAAAACCTGTTTGAATTTACAGGAGCTCAGATACCTGTAGATCCAGAAGTAGATTATACTACAGCAGGTTTAAATGATACATCAACTTTTGGCCGTGTATATCCTTTTAGAAGATCATTTTCTATTGGAGTTCAGGTAACGCTTTAATTTTAAAAACTTAGTTGAAATGAAAATAACAAATAAAATATTCATTCTTTTCTTTCTTGCGGTAGGTGTTGCAAGTTGTGAAAAAGATTTTCTGGATACTCCTCCACAGGATGTCCTTGTAGACGAGACTTACTGGTCTAGTGAGGGGAATGTGAAAACCTTTGCTTACGGATTTTATACCGCATATTTTTCAGGGTATGGCTCAGGTTATACCTGGGGAAAATATTTTACAGGACAATCGTTAAATGATGATTTTGCACCTACAAATCCACCAAGGTTTACGCTTCAGGTTCCAACTTCCGGTGGAGGGTGGACCTTTGCCTGGGTGCGTAAAGCAAACATTTTTATAGATCGTGTACAGGGGGTAGATATGGAAGAAGAAGCCATTAACCACTGGACAGGTATTGGTAGATTTTTTAGAGGTTTAGAATATCATGACCTTGTAAAAGATTTTGGAGATGTTCCTTATTATGAAGAAGAACTTTCTGAAAATGAAGATGAGGTTTTATATAAAAAACGTGATGATAGAACCTTTGTTATGGATCGGGTTTTGGAAGATTTCCGGTTTGCGGCAGAAAATGTAAGAGAAAATGTGGAGAATGATGGTCTTGAAGTGGACAGGGATGTGGTATTAGGTTTTATGTCAAGAGTTTTCTTATATGAAGGAACCTGGCAAAAATACCATGAGAATAATAATGAAAAAGCCGCTGAATATCTGGAAGCAGCAAAATGGGCAGCTGAACAGGTTATTGAATCCGGCAACTATTCATTAGGAAATTATAGAGAAGTTTTCAATTCTTTAGATCTTTCAGGAAACCCTGAAGTTCTACTTTACAGAGAATATGAAGAGGGTATGATAACCCACGCTCTAAATAGTTACAATAACATGGAGCCTCAAACAGGTGTTTCTAAAGATGGAATTGAAGCTTACTTAGCAGATGATGGATTACCTATAGGTATTTCTGATCAATATCAGGGAGACAAAGGTATAGAAAACGTAATGGCTAATCGTGACCCTAGAATTTATGAAACTTTTGTTTCAGATGAATTAAGAATTAATGGTATAGATGCAAATTATTCTACCACAGGATATGCTGCTCACAAATTCTTAAATGAAGATATTAAAGATGAGCCTAGAGGAAACTCTAACTTAAACCCTACTGATGCACCAATTATTCGTTATGGAGAAATCCTTGTTAATTATGCAGAAGCTGCTTACGAGCTTTCTACAGTAGGCGGGGCAGCATTTACCCAGGAAGATTTAGACAAATCTATTAATGTATTAAGAGACAGACCTGGAATTAATATTCCGCATCTTGAAGTTTCTGGAGATCAGCCGGCCGTTAACGGCCAAACTTACGATGATCCCCAAAGAGATCCAGATGTTGCTCCTATTCTTTGGGAAATTCGTAGAGAAAGAAGGGTAGAGTTGATATTTGAAGGATTTAGGTTAGACGATCTTAAGCGCTGGGAAAAACTGGAATATACAGATATGGTTCAGTACCCGGATATCAATCGTGGAGCCTGGATAGACAAATCAAATTATCCTGATGCAGATCTTGAAAACCTTGAAGTAACAGAAGGAGATGAAGGTTATTTAATCCCAGCTTCAGCCGAAGAATCCTTAAGAACTTTTGACGACCCCAGAGTTTATCTTGAACCTATTCCATTAGATCAAATTACATTGTATAGAGATCAGGGAGTAGAACTGGAACAAAACCCAGGTTGGTAATATATTTAATATGAGTTAGCTAGAAAGTCCTTCGGAATTAATTCTGAAGGACTTTTCTTTAATTATTCCAAATCCCTAATTATGAAAAAATCCATTCTATGCCTCCTTGTACTATGTATGTTTTTCTTTTCCTGTAAAACTGCGAAAGATGCACCTCAACCTCAACCACAGGAAAAACCTGAACCTGAAGAGGTTGTTGAAGAAATCCCAGAGGAAATTGAAGCTCCAGCAACTCCAGAAGAAGATGAGGTTAAATGGGATCCAAATACTCCAAAAAATATTGAAGAATTCCGGGCAGCCTGGGTGGCCACCGTTGCCAATATCAACTGGCCCAGTAAACCCGGTCTTTCAACTTCAGCACAGCAACAAGAAGCCCTTGAACTTTTAGATTTTTTAGAAGAACACAATTTTAATGCAGTAGTATTCCAGGTACGTCCGCAGGCCGATGCTCTTTACGACAGTGAAATAGAGCCCTGGTCTTATTATCTCACCGGAGAACAGGGAAAAGCTCCCGATCCTTATTACGACCCGCTTAAATTTTGGGTTAATGCTGCTCATGAACGCGGTTTAGAGCTACATGTTTGGTTAAATCCTTATCGTGCTCATCATACAACCGGGAAAGAAATCAGTGAAAAATCGGTCATTAAAACCAATCCTGGTCTTGTTGTGGAACTGGAAAATGGAATGTGGTGGATGGATCCTGCTCAAAAAGGAACACAAGATCGTTCTTCGGCAGTAGTGATGGATATTGTAAAGCGCTATGATGTTGACGGGATTCATTTTGACGATTATTTTTATCCCTACGATTCTTATAATAACGGCAAAGATTTCCCAGATGATAAGAGCTGGAGGGCCTACCAGGCTGCTGGCGGGGAACTTTCTCGTGGCGATTGGCGTAGAGAAAGCGTTAACGTTTTTATCAAAAGAATTTACGAGGAAATTAAAGCAGAAAAACCCCATGTAAAATTCGGCTTAAGTCCTTTTGGGATTTGGCGCCCGGGATATCCTGAATCTGTTCAGGGTTACGACCAGTATGATAAGTTATATGCCGATGCTAAACTTTGGTTAAACGAAGGTTGGATAGATTACTACACCCCACAGTTATACTGGAAAATAAGTCAGCTTGGGCAGAGTTTTCCGGAATTATTGGGCTGGTGGCAAAGTGAAAACACCAAACAACGCCATTTATGGCCGGGAATGAATGTTGGTGGGGAAGGTGACGAAATGCATATTACCGAAGTGATCAATCAAATTATGATTACCCGCGGAATGCTTCCGCAGAGCAAAGGGGCCGTGCATTGGAGTATAGGTCCCTTGTTGAAAAATAAGGAATTGGCAAAAGCTATAAAAGAAGGACCTTACAGAAAGAAAACCCTGGTTCCGCCAAGTCCCTGGTTAGATAACACCCCACCGGAAATTCCAAATGTCACGGTGAATGAAAATCTTGATAAGATTGAAATGACCTGGGGAGTTGAAAATGATGAAGATATTCACAAATGGGTGCTATACTTTAAATACGAAACCGGAAACTGGGATTATAAAATTTTAAATTCCGAAAAAAGAAGTCAGGATTTGCAGAAAGAAGTAGGAGGGAAGAAAACTAAACTTCAAAAAATTGGAATTACATCTGTAGATCGCACCGGTAATCAGAGCGAATTTATAGAAATTGAAATAAATTAATCATTTATGAGCCCTATCCTCGTTTTTGGAGTAATCGCCGGTTATTTTGTTTTATTACTGGCTATTAGTCATTTTACTTCAAGGCAAGCCGATAACAATACCTTTTTTACCGCAAACAGGCAATCGCCCTGGTTCCTGGTAGCCTATGGGATGGTTGGCGCAACCCTTTCTGGCGTTACGTTTATCTCTGTTCCCGGGGAAGTCGGTAATTCCAACTGGACCTATTTGCAATTTGTGATGGGGAATATGGTAGGATATGCGGTGATTGCTCTTGTTTTAATTCCGTTGTTCTATAAATTGAAATTAATTTCAATTTATGAATATTTAAAAGATCGCTTCGGGCAAAACTCCTATTATGCAGGGGCTTCGTTTTTCCTTATTTCCCAAACAATAGGTGCTTCTTTTCGATTATTTTTAGCGGCATTGGTGTTGCAAATCGCTTTTTTTGATGCTTTTGGAATTCCGTTTTGGGTAACGGTAATGATCACCATTGCTTTAATCTGGTTGTATACATTTCGAGGAGGAATTAAAACCATTGTTTGGACAGATACCCTACAAACCACTTTCTTATTGTTAGCTGTGGTGATCAGTATTTTTATGATCGTAGACCATATGGGACTTAAATTTACCGATGTATTCGCAACGGTGGCTAACAGCGAAAAATCTACGATTTTCGACTGGAATTGGCGCTCTAATAATGCATTTTTCAAGAGTTTTCTGGCGGGAATATTTATTACCATCGCCATGAACGGACTTGATCAAAATGTGATGCAGAAAAATTTAACCTGTAAAAGTATAGGGGAAGCACAAAAGAATATTTTTTGGTTTTCTATCGTATTTTTCTTCTCTACTGTATTGTTTTTAGCCCTGGGAGTTTTACTTTACAAATACGCGATGGACCAGGGAATAGCCATTCCCGAAAGAACAGATGATCTTTATCCGTTACTAGCTTTAAATCACTTTGGAATTCTCGCCGGTGTTGTTTTCCTCTTAGGAATTACCGCCGCGGCATTTTCCAGTGCAGATTCAGCATTAACAGCACTTACCACTTCGTTTTGTGTTGATATTTTAGATATTCAGAAAAAGGAAAAAAATCAGAAAAAGACCAGGTTACTGGTTCATATTGGCTTTACCATATTAATGTTTATTGTAATTATAGTTTTTAATTCGCTAAATGATAGCAGCGTGGTAAGCGCCGTATTTAAAGTTGCCGGCTTTACTTACGGACCACTTCTGGGGCTATTCGCTTATGGTTTATTGAGTAAAAATCCGGTTAGGGATAAATGGGTACCCGTAGTATGCATTTTATCACCGGTAATTTCAGTAATTTTAGATTTCAATTCTGAAGCCTGGTTAAACGGCTATCAGTTTGGTTTTGAAATTTTGTTGGTCAACGCCGCAATTACCATGTTAGGCCTTTTCGCCCTATACAAAGCTAAAACCGATGAGGTTTCTATTGACTAAATTTTTAAGAAAATGGAACTAAAATTTCATCCATACAACCTGGAACTAAAAAACACCTTTACCATAAGTCACGGTTCCAGGGATGTTCAGCCAACTTTAATCGTTTCCTTAAGCGACCGTGGGTTTACCGGTTATGGAGAAGCTACAGCAACTTCCTATTACGGGGTTACGATTAAAAAAATGCAGGCCGATATTCTTAATATTGAAGACTTAATTGCTGAAAATATTCTCCTGGAACCTGAGGAATTATGGGAGTTAACCTATCCGCATTTAAAAGAAAATCCATTTGCGCTATGTGCATTGGATATGGCTATGCATGACCTCCACGGAAAAAGAAATCGCCAACCGCTTTATCAATTATGGGGGCTGGATTTAAAGAATATTCCGCTTACCAACTATACTATCGGGATAGATTCTGTAGAAAAGATGGTTCAGAAAATTAAAGAATTTCCGTGGCCACTTTACAAGATTAAACTCGGAACCGAAGATGATGTAGCTATTGTTAGAGAACTGCGGAAACATACAAATTCAATTTTCCGGGTAGATGCTAACGCCGCCTGGACGGTAGATCAGGCTATTGAAAATGCCAAAGCCTTAAAAGAATTAAATGTTGAATTCTTGGAACAGCCCTTAAAAGCCAATGATTGGGAGGGAATGGAAAAACTTTATAAAGAATCGGTTTTGCCACTTATTGCCGATGAAAGTTGTATTGAAGAAAGCGATGTTGAAAAGTGCGCAGGCTATTTTCACGGAATAAACATTAAGCTTACCAAATGCGGCGGACTAACGCCCGGAAAAAGAATGATTCTAAAGGGAAAATCACTCGGTTTAAAAGTAATGGTGGGTTGTATGACCGAATCTACCGTGGGAATTTCAGCCATCGCACAATTATTGCCGCTCTTGGATTATGTAGATATGGACGGCGGACTTTTAATTAAAAATGATATCGCCGATGGCGTAAAAGTCTATGACGAAAAAGTACATTTCCCTAAAAGAAACGGCACCGGGGTTGAATTGTATGAGAAATAGAAATATTACGTCATTCTGTCCCGAAGCTTCGGGATCGTTTCAGAATCTAAGCTTCCCAAAAAGTAAAAATCATTCGTGAATTTGTGGCGAAAACAAGAAACTAAAATTGAAATAATGAATTTAATAAAACCTTATTTACCCTTTTTACTAACGCTTTTCTTATTCGCTTCCTGCGATGAGAAAGAAGAGAAAAAAGAAGAAAATCCGCTTCAAAACCAAATAGTAGAAGTAGAAGAAAACTACGCACCAGATGGACGGGTTGCACTCTTTGAAGTTACAGCCGAAAAAAATGGAGAAACCTATATTCTGAGAGGAGAATCTAATGACCCTGAAGCGGTAAATTCTTTAAAAGAAAAGCTAGAGTCAGAAAATATCAAGTTTACCGATAGCATTCAGGTACTTCCAGATACTGAAGCTTTGGAAGATAAGATTCGTGGAGTTGTAAAAATTTCAGTGGCAAATCTAAGAGATGAACCAAAACATTCGGCGCAATTGGTAACTCAGGCAACCCTGGGAATGCCGCTTAAGGTTTATAAAAAAGAAGGAAGTTGGTATTTTGTTCAAACTCCGGAAGGTTATTTAGCCTGGGTAGATTACGGCGGAATTGAAAATATGACTGAAGAAGAATTTGCTAATTGGAAATCTCAGGAAAAATTAATTTTTACCGAGCCTACGGGTAATTCTTATTCCGAAGCAAATTCAGACTCTCAAACAGTTTCAGATCTTGTAGCTGGGAACATTTTAGAGCTTATAAGCGAACAAAGTAATTTTTATAAGGTAGAATATCCAAATGGGAAAAAAGCCTTTGTAGAGAAAGCCTACGCTCAGCCTTATAAAGAATGGCTGGCATCTTTAGATCAAACTGAAGAAGATTTGGTGGCTACTGCACATAAATTGATGGGATTACCTTATTTATGGGGCGGTACTTCTCCTAAAGGAGTAGATTGCAGCGGTTACACTAAAACCATATATTTTCTAAACGGAATGGTGATTCCGCGTGATGCATCGCAGCAAATTCATACCGGAGATGTAGTAGATACCGATAAAAACTTTGAAAATCTTGAAAAAGGCGACTTGCTTTTCTTTGGAAAACCGGCCACCGATTCTACTTCAGAACGCGTAATTCACGTAGGAATGTGGATTGGTGATAACAAGTTTATTCATTCAATGGGCGAGGTTCATATTAGTAATTTTGATACCGAAGCCGAAGATTTTGATGAATATAATTACAATCGCTACTTAAGAACCAAACGGATTTTAAACAAAGAAGATAAAGGCTTAATCTACCTTAAAAATACCGATCTTTTTACTACTTCAGAAGCTGAAGAAGTGAAGATGTGAAGTTTTTAAAGAAGCTCTTATAGCTTTGATCCTGAAATCGTTTCAAGATCTACGATGTTATTTACTCAAACCTCACAGGTTTCCGAAACCTGTGAGGTTTTTTTTGCTATTTATTCTCCAAGCTTTTCAAATACGTAATAACCGCCACCTTTATCCCAGCTGCAGAAAATTATAGTATTCCCATTTTTTGAAACTCCTATGCCCCGAGGCTCTGCACCATTAACCTCAGGTAATTCTAAAGTCCACATTTGCTGTTTTTCTTCATTTCTATAGTGAATACTCGAAGGCGAAATTCCGCTGGAACGTACAGCGGCATAAATGGCATTATCTACAACCTGTATTGCACTAGAGCCTGCAGAAATGCTGGTAATATCCTCCTTCTTAGTATAGTCTTTAGCATTTTCGCTACTATAAACCTGGATCTTAGGGCTGCCAGGATCGGGAAAAAAAAGTGTTTTGCCATCCTGAGTCATAGCAAAAGTTCGCGATAAATTTCTATTTTTTAGTTCAAGAGTTCTTAGCAGTTTAAAAGTTTCTCCTTGCTGTTTTAGTACATAGTTTGGATCTTCTCCAAAGAGCGACATCGCGTATATTTCTCCATTTTTAGCTGCGCGTGGTGCTGTAATTGCTCGTGCGCCTTTAGGTGCTTCCCAAACAGCAAGCCCTTTCCCGGTTTTCGAATCAATCTTAATTAATCTGCGGTTAATTCCTACTAAAATATTTCCGTCCACATCTACTCCAATTCCGTTGACAGGATTTAAATTATAGACCTCGCCCTTTATCTCTACTGAAGTTAAGGGTGAAAAATCTGTCTCTTTATCATTTGAATTTTGAATAATCAACCCACGGTTGTAATCAGCCAGCCATAGTTTGCCTTCGTGATCCCATTCGGCGCCATAGCCAGCACCAGATTCAGCTGTTTTTCCTTTGTAGACATATTTCGGAGCGGGTATTTGCGCAAGATCATCTAAGGCTTCATTAGTTTTTATCAAATTTAGAGTGGTAGGAGCAGAGTAGGAAAAATTGCTACCGTCACTTGCCAACACACGATGGTAAAAGCTTACCTGTTCACCAATTTCAGAATCTTCAAGGAGGTCATACCATTGTTTTTCTGTCATTTTCAAACTGGTTTCCCTACCTGTTTTTTTCTGAAGAATTATTTCTGAAAAATCCTTATTAGGTGATAGTTGATAGATATAACTTACAAAATCCCCGTTTTCATCTAAGGCCTGGCTCCATTTTATTTCGTAGAGAGCCTCAATATCGCGTATTGCATAAATGTTCTTCGGGTAATGAGAAGTGATTTTAGCAGGTTCTGGTGCTTTATTTTGAGTCGGTAATAATTGAGCTCTTAAATTTCCTTTTTCGGTATTTATTTGAATATAAATGCCACCAAAATTAAGATAGCTCTTAATTTCTTCAGTAAGTTTTAGTTCAGTAGAAAAGGTACCACTTCCGGGAGAAGATGCTTTGAGCTTCACTTCTTTCAGCAATTCGCCCTTTTCGGTATGTCTTCCTTTATAGATACCTATGGGTTTTTTATCAGAAAATTTTGAAGTTATATTGAAGTAGCTTCCTGAAATTTTAAGCTTATCGTTTTTAATTTTAGCTTCAACCTGAGCTATGCCGGCAATATTTTCTGCATTGGAATTTAAAGAAGATAGGAAAGCTTTAAATTTTTGACTGTCTGGGATATCCCTACGCAACATATAGCCGTTTACACCTATCATTGCAGAAGGTAAAGTCTTTTCTTCAAATAAGCTCATCTCTGCAGCTTTGTCTTTTTTTATATCATAAGTACTATAAACAATAGAATCTTTTGAATTAAAAATATCCATAATCGTTATAGTATTTACGGGTTCTCGGCTCTGGGTTAACCAGGAACGAGGGCCGGAACCGGCAGCGCCCGTATTTAAGAATTCCACTTTTCCTCTTTTCCCCGGGTAATAAGCATGCTGGTGCCCGCTTATATAGGTCTTCACCTTGTATTTTTCAAGAAGATGCTGGAGTTCTTTAGCATTTTCCAGTACATTACCTTTTGAATCTCTTTCCTGGGCTACGCTGTAAAGTGGCATATGGCCTATTACAAATCTATTTGGTGCATTCTTAGCTTCAGGGGTTTGAAATTGTTCTTTCAGCCATTCAAGGTTTTCTTCCGTGATTTTTGAAGAAGAAGCCTCCCAGGAAACAAAAAAGTTGTTTTTGGCTATAAACGAATAGTAGTTTGGGAAATTAGATTCATCTATAAAATGCAGGCCTGTTTTGTCAATATTTTCTTTCCAGAAGTTTTTGGCAAATTTATGTTCTACGGGGTAGCTTCTTGGGCCATCGTGATTGCCCAGTGTAAAAGCAAAAGGAATTTTTTCTTTATGAAGGGGTTCTATAATATGTTTTTTAAAGCCATTCCACATTTTTTGTAGTTGGGCTGTTTCAGAAACTCCCATTCCCGCTACCATATCGCCACCACAAATAACTAAATCTGGTTGCCAAACCTTCGGAATTCTATTTATTATGCTATCAACCTGCCATTCGTAATTAGCAGCACCCAATCCAGAATTTAAATCTGAAATTACAGCGATACGTAAATCTCCGCGTTTGGGTAGTACTGGAGAATCTTTTTTGGCGACTAACCTTATAGCATCTGTAATAAATTTTCCTTCGGCAGCTCCTATAATCTCCAGGGTATCCCTGGGGCCAATTTCAAAATTTCCCAATACATTCCATTTCCCTAAATTATTGAGAGATTTTTGATTAATGCTAAGGGTATCGCTTTTGCCTTCGCTATGTAAAATATAATTTACAAATTCAGAATTTCTTTGAGTGTTTACGCTAAACCAGGCGGCTAACTGGTAATTATTTCGCTTAATATCTTCAAAAGTATAAAAAGCTTTATTTAGATTGTTTGAAGTGGCTACCCGGGAGGCGCTCTCTCCATAATAATTTGAATGGTTTGAGCTGTTCCAAATTCCTGTTTCAGAATAATTCCTGTCTTCGGTATCAAAAATTATTGGTTTTGGGCGTTGCGGCACCTGGGTTTCAGCGATTACTAAAGCTCCCGCATTTTTCCTTAAACTATTCCGATTTCCGCCGGTAATATCTGCAGGAATATTTACTATTTCGTTGGCAGCGATCATTGCCGAAGATCCGCCACCATCTAGATTTACTGCATCTTTAGCACCAACCTCTAACATTAATTGTGCTAATTCGCCTAAACTTACTCCCGCACTGGCTTCCTGCCGCCCGTCTACCACCATAATAATTAGGGTGTTTTTGTCTTTGTAGCCAATGGCACTTCGCGGATGCCGGTCTAAATGGCTTCCTTTAAACCCTTCTTCTTTATCGGTTACATTTATTTTTCCGTTTTTCAATAAAACTGGCCCGCCACCAACTGCCTGGCTTACATCCCAATTTTCTGAAGCTGAATTAATATCTGGAGAAGCAAATTTCATTGGAATATCATTTTCCCCGGAATTCACCCAGGCGATTTCCGGCTCTCCGTTTTTCATTCCAAATGCACCCCTGGAAATTTCACCGCTGGGTCCAGGTGAAATAACCTCCCCATCCTGAATAATAGTACTTACCGAAGAATTTGAAGCAAAATAACCGCCATTTATTGCCAAAACTCCATTTCCTCTGTTATAAGTTTCTTTAGTGGTTTCCCTAATGGTATTGCTGCCAAGAGAACGTAATTTTAGATTTTCGTCACTCAAGTCTACGAGAGCATACATTGCTCTTACGGGATTATTATCGGGTAAAGTTCCATAAGCATCATAAATCTTTATGGATGCCGGTAGGTTAATGTTTAGATCTTTTCTTGGCTGCCAGTTGAGGTTTATTTCCTGGGCTTGCAGGGGTAAAAAAAGTAAAAGACCTAAAATGCTGATGATTAATTTAGGTGCTTTCATAACAATAAATTTTAGGAGGTTATCTTAATTGAGACAATTTTTGATATAGGTTGTTTCCGGGACAACTGGTCTCGGCCTGGTCTTTATGGCCGCTAATTGTGTTATGGGAAATTTCGTATTCGCTGGAAATATAAAAGATAAGTTCTTTTAAACTTTCCCATTGTTGAGGTAGCACTTTTTCTTTATTAAAATCCCCTTCTACTACAATTAGTACGTGCCCTTCAAGGTTGTAGTCAGTATTAGAATCGCCCTGGAATTTTATCTCCCTTCCTTCAGCAATTTTACCATTGGTTGCAATATAAAAATGATAAGGAACATCTGCCCAGGCTTTTTTTATACTACCATCGGCCATTGGGGAATCTTTTTGGGAGAAATTTTGCAATGCCTGCAGTTTCTTTTCTATAGAAAGTTCCGGTTTTTGAGGCATCCCTGTATGGTGAATGGTAATAAATTCCGGTTTATGCGACTTCATTTTCATAACCGGTTTTTGGGCATTCCAATCTTTTCTTTGAATAATAGCTAATTCATTTTCAGAAATTTGCTGTGCAAAAAGTGAAAAGCTACTGAAAAACAAAAGAAGCAAAATAAACTTACCAATATGACTCATAAAATTGCCTTATTTAATTTTTAAATTGTTTTATTTCTGAAAAATAGGTGCCTACAAATACTTCTTATGCAGCTGGTAAAGTACTTTAAGATCGTGCTTACCAAAAGGTTGGTTTAAATCTTCCTGAATAAAATGCAATTTAAAAGCGCTTTTAGCAGCCTCCAGATCTGACGTATTAAAGCCTATAATTTTAAGAGCATTTTCAACATTGAAATCGGCGGGAATTACTTCAGGGAAAACTAATTTATCTATAAAAGGAATTCGGGTATTAAGTCGGCTGTTGAGGTTAATCGCCAATGGATTCGGTTTAAAAAATTCGGCTTCCAGTTTTAGATTTTCTACTTCAGCTTCATCATACCATAACCCAAAACCTTCTTCGGCTAAACGTTTCCAGGGGAAATTAGCATTGGGGTCTACTTTTCTTGAGGGTGCAATATCGGAATGGCCAATAAAATTTTCATCAGGAATACTGTATTTTTCCTTAATTTCCTTAAGCAATTCAATTAAACTATTTATTTGAAGATCGGTAAATTCTTCTTTCCCATTATTATCAATTTCGATCCCCAGGGAAGAAGAATTTAAATCGGTATTATTTCCCCATTTCCCAATTCCACCGTGCCAGGCGCGGTAGTAATCATTTAGCATATGAAAAATTTCACCGTTTTTGGCAATTACATAATGCGAACTTACCTGTGTTCTGGGAAGGGTAAAAGTGGTTAATGTTTGTCCAACAGAATCCTGAGCGGTGTGGTGAATTACCACGTAATTAGGTTTTCTCAGGTTAAAATTAGTAGTTCCCACCCAGTAGTCACCATAATTGAGTGCGGATTCTTTCTGGTTTTCGGGGGTGGGGAACTGCTGTAATTGTTTACCGTAAGCTTTTGCCTGTTTTTTATGTAAACGATTGGTTTTTGCGTAAGGGTTACTTCCGCAGGAAATAATAGCCAAGGCCATTATTAAATAAAAAACAGGAATTAATTTTTTCATTGATCTATTCGAATTTCCATTTTACAAAGGCTTCCATTGCTTCGTAATTCGCTAATCCCAGTTTATCATAACTTTCGGCTGTTTCGCGATTTCTCTCTTCTGCTCGTACCCAGAATTCCCGTTCATCATCGCCAGGGAATACCGGCCTGTCTTTTTGCGACTGGTGTTGGAAAATAGCGTCTCTTTTGCGTTGTACTTCTTTGGGAGAAAGCGGTACGGCCATTTCAATTTCGTGCACTTCAAATTCCTGCCAGGCGCCACGATACATCCATAACCAGCAGTCTTTGGTCCAGGATTCAGTTTTTCTAAGCCTTTTCATAGCTTCCAGGATAATCCTAAAACATACAATATGAGTCCCGTGAGGATCGGCAAAATCGCCGGCGGCAAATATTTGATGAGGTTTTACCTCTTTCAATAATTCCATGGTAAGTTCAACATCCTTATTGGTTACTGGATTTTTTACTTTTTTCCCGGTTTCATAGAAAGGCAGGGCCATAAAATGAATATTTTTATCTTTTAAGCCGGCATAACGGGCACCTGCAATCGCTTCAGATTTTCTAATAAAAGCTTTTACATCTCTTATTTCATCTAAATCTATCTCGTTAGGCTCTTTCTTATCGATAAAGTCACGCATTTTCTCGTAAGTAGCCTCCAGCTTTTCGGTATCTTCCCCGGTACTTTTCTTAAAATCTATGGCAAACTCTACGTAACGTAACACATCGGTATCCCAAACAGCGGTGTTCCCTGAAGTTTGGTAAGCTACGTGAACATCGTGGCCCTGGTCTACCAGCCTAATAAAAGTTCCGCCCATAGAAATCACATCATCATCTGGGTGTGGGGAGAAAATAATAGAACGTTTCTTTGCAGGGCTTTTACGTTCCGGGCGCTGGGTATCATCAGCATTTGGTTTTCCTCCTGGCCAACCGGTTATACTGTGCTGTAACTGGTTAAATACATCTATATTAATATCGTAGGCGGGGCCTTGCTCGGTGGCAAGTTGCGCCATTCCGTTATTATTGTAATCTTCGTCAGTAAGTTTTAGGATTGGTTTTTTTACTTCGGAAGAAAGCCAGATTACCGCTTTTTTAATAAGCGCTTTATTCCAGGAACAGTCTTTTACTAACCACGGCGTATTAAATCTTGTTAACTCTGAAGCCGCATCTTCATCTAAAATAAATTCTACATTATCTGAAAGCTGAAGGTAAGTTGCTGGGACATTTCCAGACATTTCTCCTTCAACCGCTTTTTTAATAATTGGAGCTTTTTTCTTGCTCCAGGCCATTAAAATAATCTCTTTTGCTTTAAAAATAGTACCAATTCCCATAGTAATGGCTTTGGTAGGTACATTTTCTTTTCCGCCAAAATCTCGCGAAGCATCCCTTCGGGTAAGATCGTCTAATGTTACTAAACGCGTTCCTGAATTTGGTGCTGAACCCGGTTCGTTAAAACCAATGTGACCGGTTCTACCAATTCCCAATAATTGAAGGTCTAAACCGCCAACAGCACCTATTTGATTTTCATAGGCGAGACAATAATCGGTAATATCTTCTTTGGCCAGGGTTCCATCTGGAATATGAATATTCTCCCTTTTTATATCTATATGGTTAAAAAGGTTTTCGTCCATAAACTTCACGTAGCTCTGTTTAGCATCAGGCTGCATGGGGTAATATTCGTCCAAGTTAAAAGTAATCACGTTTTTAAAGCTAAGTTTTTCTTCTTTATGCATTCTAATTAGCTCTTCGTAAACTTCTACCGGGGTGGCGCCTGTAGCCAGGCCCAACACGGCATTTTCATGCTTGTCTTGTTTACGTCTAATAAGATCTGCAATTCGTTTAGCTACCTTTTTTGAGGCAATATGTTCATCTTCATAAACTTTTACCGGTAGTTTTTCAAAACGTGTTTCTTCTAAAAGATTTAATCTGGCCATAATTTTTTAACTAATTTGGGATTTCACCAGGCTAACCTGGTCTTTAAAAATATCGTCCATTACTGCTATGGTACCGCCATATAAACTGGAATTTGCACCCAGGGTAGAAAGTTCTATTTTGGTGCGTTCCTTAAGCTGCATCATACAGTAAGTGTTCATTGATTGTTGAATTGGAGTGGTGATAAACTGTTTAGCTTCGGCTATTTTTCCTTCTAAAATCACTAATTCGGGATTAAAGATTTGAATGAGGATTGCGATACCTTTTCCAAGGTTTATTCCTATTTCAGAAAGTACATTTATCGCAAACTGGTCGCCACGGTTTGCGGCATTAATAATAGTTTCTGGCTCCAGTTTTTCTAACTCTTCCTTCTTAAGTTTATTTAATACCGAAGTTTGTCCCGCTTTTAAACCTTCTTTGGTTTTTCTAACAAGGGCAAGTCCCGATGCTTCTGTTTCCAAACAACCGCGTTTCCCGCAGTGGCAAAGCAGCCCATCTTCTGTCATTGGGATATGTCCAAATTCGCCTGCAAAACCCGATTCGCCGCTGTGCATCCTGCCGCCCATAATAATTCCCAGGCCAATACCCCAGTCCATAGAAATTACCAGAACATTACTCTTGTTTTTGGCTGTACCAAATCGAAATTCAGCTAAACAAGCACTTTTTGCATCGTTTAAAATAGCCACCGGCTTTTTAAACTTTTTCTCAAATTTATTTTTAAGTGATTCGGGCTCCTGTTCGCTTAGATAATAGGTGAAGTTTTTGCCCGCTTCAGCCGAAACCAGTCCAGGCATGCTTATACCAACACCCATTACCTGGTCCAGTTTCACTTTAGCTTCTTTTAATAATTTCTGGGTCCACTCAAATAAGAGATCTACAATATTAGAATCTGTAGAAATCTCTGCGGGCCAGGATTGTTCGTGTAGAATGGTATGGTTATTATCAATTACTGCCAACTTAATTCTAAACCGTTCTATATGAATACTCACCACAAAAAACGAATTCTCTACAAGTCCGTAAAGGTCTGGTTTACGGCCACCTTCAGATTTCCCCCTACCTTTTTTTATCACTATGCCTTCCTCAATAAGTTGATTGAGCAGAGACATGGAAGTAGGTAGGCTTACATTAAAGCGCTGGCAAACTTCGGCGTTTGAGGTTTCACCATTCAGAAATAGATGTTTTATAATCTTTAATTTCTGAAGGAATTTCTTTCGCTCTACATTATTAATATTAGATAGTTTCTTTTCATCTATAAAAAAGTCATGTAGATCTGTTGGCATAGTTTGAGTTGTCATATTTTAAAATAAAAGCATTAATAGTTTGTTTTAAGCTTTTAAAAAAATGAATTTATTTTGAATTTAAAAGTATATAAAAAAATTATTTTTAAAAATACTTTTTCGATTTTTTTATAAAAGATTGATTATTTAATCGAAATTTATACTTTTATAGGGTATTATAAACTTGAATTTTTAAATCTAAACCTCAGCTTTTAGGAGTACAATAAAGAAGAATGACTGAAGTCAATAAACTATTTAAGGAAGCAAAAACCGGAAAAAACCAGCGTTATTTAGCTTTAGATGTATTGCGCGGACTTACCGTAGCGCTAATGATACTGGTAAATACGCCAGGGAGCTGGTCACATATTTATGCGCCGTTTAAACACGCTCCCTGGGATGGATTTACCCCAACCGATTGGGTTTTTCCTTCTTTCTTATTTGTAATTGGCAACGCGATGAGCTTTAGCCTACGTAAATATGAAAGCATTTCTGAAAGCGTATTTTTAAGAAAGGTCTTTAAAAGGGCGGCACTTATTTTTCTTATCGGGTTATTTTTAAACGCATTTCCGTTTGTATTTAGACAGGAAGGCGAACTGGTTTTTAAGAATTTGGCGAATATGCGAATTATGGGAGTTTTGCAGCGCATTGCTCTTTGCTATCTTTTTGGCTCGCTAATTCTTCATTATTTAAAACTGAAAAAATCTATCATTTTTGGAAGCCTAATTTTACTTGGCTATTGGGCTGTTATGTGGTTTTTTGGCGATCAGCCTAATCCGCTTTCTTTAGAGCATAATGCTGCGCTGAAGTTTGACCGATTAATATTTAACGATGCCAATCTTTATAAAGGTTATGGCCTCTCGTTTGATCCTGAAGGTTTATTAAGTACGCTTCCCGCAATTGTGAATGTAATTGCTGGCTATGTGGCTGGCGTTTTTATTCAAAGATCAGGAAATAATATTTCTACGGTAATCAAGTTAAGTGTTTACGGAGTCGTGCTATTGATTATAGCGCAAATTTGGGATATTTGGTTTCCTATAAATAAACCTATTTGGAGCAGCTCTTACGTAATTTACAGTACGGGGTGGACGCTTTTAATACTTTCGGCCTTAATTTTGATCATTGAAATTTTCAATTTTAAGAAATGGACGACTTTCTTCGAGGCTTTTGGAAAAAATCCTTTGTTTGTTTTTGTAATGTCTGGCCTGGTAGTAATGCTTATGAATATTATTTATGTTAATGGGCAGGCACTCAAACCCTGGCTTTATGAAAACTTATATCTTAGCTGGCTAAACAATTATAACGCCTCGCTGCTGTTTGCCATTTCTTATATGCTGCTTATGTGGTTGTTGGGTTACTGGTTACATAAAAAACGTATCTATATTAAAGTATAAATTCAATTGCTGAATAATGAGAAATAAAATATCACGCTTATTCATTTTTTTAATGGCCTTTTTCGGGCTTACACTTCAGGCCCAGGAAAAGGTTAAGAAATCTCCGGAATTTCTTCAATATACCAACAGCAAATGGGTTGACTCTATAATGCAAGAGCTTACTCCAAAAGAGCGAATTGCGCAACTTATTATGGTGGCGGCTTATTCTAACCGGGATAATGCTCATAAAGAAGAAATTCTAAAACTGATTAACGAACAAAAAATTGGCGGATTAATATTTTTCCAGGGTGATCCTGAAACTCAATTAAAGTTGATGAACGATTACCAGTTAGCTTCCGAAGTTCCATTATTGGGAGCGATTGACGCCGAATGGGGACTTGGAATGCGACTGGACAATACCATTAGTTATCCTTATCAAATGGCCCTCGGTGCAATTCGTGACGATAGTTTAGTGTACGATTTAGGGCAGGAAGTGGCCCGCCAAATAAAGCGTACGGGGCTTCATCTTAATTTTGCCCCAGTAGTAGATGTAAATAACAATCCGAATAACCCGGTGATTAATTACCGCTCTTTTGGGGAAAATAAAGAAAATGTTTCCGCAAAAGGAATCGCTTATATGCGTGGGATGCAGGATGCGAATCTGCTAACCACAGCTAAACATTTTCCCGGCCACGGAGATACCGATACCGATTCCCATTATGCGCTTCCGCAGATAAATCATCCTTTTGAAAGATTGGATTCCTTAGAAATGTACCCTTTTAAAGAATTGATAGACGCCGGGATTGGCGGCGTAATGGTGGCGCATTTAAATATTCCGGCACTGGATTCTACCGGGGTTCCTTCTACCTTATCAAAATCTATCATCACCGGAATTTTAAAAGATAGTTTAGGTTTTGAAGGTTTAATCGTGACCGATGCGATGAATATGAAAGGCGTAACCAAGGGAAACGAACCCGGGATTGTAGATAAAGACGCTATTTTAGCGGGTAACGATCTCTTAGAGTTTACAGAAGATGTTCCAAAAGCTATTGAGGAAGTAAATAAAGCCATTAAGCAAGGATTAATTTCTCAAAAACAGTTAGATGAACGGGTAAGAAAAATCCTGGCGGTAAAACAATGGGTTGGTTTGAATGAATTTAAAGCGCAAAGTCCTAAAAATATCCTGAAAGAGATCAATACAGCGGAAGCTAACTTTCTTAACAGAAAACTGGTTGAAGCTTCACTCACCGTATTAAAAAACGAAAAAAGTATACTGCCTTTAAGAAAGCTTGATACTTTAAAGATAGCTTCAGTCTCTTTTGGAGCTTCCAAACAAACCGAATTTCAGAAAACGCTGAATTTATATACCGAAGTAAAAAACTTTCAGTTAAAAGCTGATGCAAAAGCTTCGGAAATCGAAAAAATCAAAGAAAAACTTTCAGAATATAACCTTGTAATTGGTGGAATTCACGACGATAGCCGTTTTTCTAGAAACACCATGAAATTTTCGAAACCTGTACAGGATTTCATTGCAGAACTTGCCGCAAAAGAACTTACAATTTTCAGCTATTTTAAAAATCCATATTCCATAAATAAACTGGATAAAATTGAAAATGCAGCCGGTTTAATTTTAACTTATCAGGATACCAAAACCACACAAGACCTCGCAGCCCAACTTATTTTTGGTGGAGTAGGAGCAAACGGAAGACTTCCGGTGAGTATTGGTGAGAAATTCAAGTCGGGAGACGGGATGGATGTTAAAGGAAAAATAAGATTTAAATATACCCTGCCCGAAGATGCAGGGATGAATTCTGAAAAACTTTTTTGCGGTGTAGATTCCTTAATGCAGGAAGCTATTAAAAAAAAAGCGACGCCGGGAGGGCAAATTCTAGTCGCTAAAGATGGGAAAATCGTTTTACACAAAGCTTACGGTTACCACGAATACAGCGATACCATAAAAGTTAAGAAAACCGATTTGTACGATCTGGCTTCGGTAACAAAAATTTCTTCGGCTTTACCGGCTTTAATGAAATTACAGGACGAGGGAAAATTTGATTTAGAGGCCGGGATAGATGACTACTTGCCGTACTTCAAAAACTCGAATAAAGCGGGCGTTCCTTTTCGGCAAATTCTAACGCACCAGGCCAGGTTTAAACCCTGGATTCCTTATTGGAAAAACACCTTGCGCAAAAATGGAAGCTTTAAATGGTATACTTTTAAGAAAGATTCTTCTGCCAGGTTTCCTATTAAAGTGAGTGAAGATCTTTGGCTACATCGTAATTACCAAAAGAAGATGTTTAAAGCCATCAAGAAATCTGAGCTGGAAGACGAGGCAAAATATAAATATTCGGGTTTAACTTTTTACCTGCTTCCTTCTATAGTTGAAGAAATTAGTGGAGAAGATTTCAGAAAATATATCAATGAAAATTTTTACGATAAACTTGGCGCTACAACTCTAGGTTATAATCCGCTGGAACGCTTTGAAAAAAGTAGAATTGTACCTACAGAACACGATTATTTATTCAGAAAAAAAACCATTCATGGGATGGTACACGATGAAGGTGCGATTATGATGGGTGGAGTTTCGGCTAATGCCGGGCTATTTTCTAATGCCAACGACCTGGCAAAACTGATGCAAATGTACCTGAACATGGGCGAATATGCCGGAGAGCGCTATATTGAAGAAGAAACTTTAAAAGAATGGAGTACGGCACAATTTCCAGAAAATGATAATCACCGTGGGGTAGGTTTTGACAAGCCATATTTAGAATACAAGGGAGAAAGTAGCAACACTGCAAAAGATGCCAGCAAAGCCAGTTTTGGACACACCGGATTTACCGGAATTTACGCCTGGGTAGATCCCGAAGAAGATTTACTCTATCTTTTTCTTTCAAACAGGGTTTTGCCTTCACGGGAAAACACAAGGCTTTACCAATTAAATACCAGAACCAATATTCAGCAGGTTTTGTATGATGCGATAGAATAAATCTCCCAGTCTTATTGCTGCCATTGAGAATAATTCTGAATTAGCGAATAGATTCTTTAAAACTTTTACATTTTATTTAAGAAAGTATATATTTGTTTGATTTTTCCTTAAAGACCATTCAATATATATGACCAAAACTTTTTTCCCACTTCCAGTTACCCTACTTTTTTTATTTACAAATTCTCTAATTGCCCAGCACACTATACAGGGTAAATTGGTTACCGAAACCAATGAGCCTATTGCTTTTGCGAATGTTATATTATTAAATGCCGAAGATTCTACATCGGTATATAAGGGAACTATTTCAGAAGATAATGGTGAGTTTTTGTTTGAGGAAATTGCATCAAACGATTATTTGTTAAAAGTAAGTTTTGTAGGCTATGAAGAATATCTTCAGCAAATTTCGGTCAATTCAGATAAAAAAATAAGAAAGATTACCTTAAAAGAGGGCGCTTCAAATTTAGAGGAAGTAACCATTAACGCCCGTAAACCAAAAATTACCCGAAGCATAGACCGCATTACTTTTGATGTTGAAAATTCTACGCTTTCCAGTGGAAGCAGCTGGGATATTTTAAGACAAACCCCGGGGGTGATTATGGCGCAAGGCCAATTACAGGTTAGAAATTCTTCAGTTACGGTTTATATTAATGACAGAAAAGTGCAACTTACTGCAGATGAATTACAAACCCTTTTACAAAGTTACTCGGCAGAAAATATAAAGTCTATTGAAGTGATTACCAATCCGCCGGCACGTTACGAAGCTGAAGGTGGTGCTATTCTAAATATCAATACCACATCTGCCATTTCACCCGGTTATAAGGGAAGTTTAGAAGGTGCTTACACGCAGGGAATTGTTCCAAAATACCAATTTGGAACCAGTCACTATTGGAAAGGCGATAAGCTTAACGTTTTTGCGAATTATACTTTTAGTCCGCGGAAAGAGATAAAACGAGACGATAGTTATATAAATTTTAGTCCAAATGAAGAATTTGGTCAAAGATGGGAAAGCGATTTTGAAAGAGTTACGCGCTCGCAGGCACATAATGCGAATGTGATTTTGGATTATGATTTCGATGAAAAAAATAAACTAAGTTTTTCTTCGAACCTCTTTTTCTCACCCGACAAGACTTTTGATAATTCGGTGCGAACCGATATTACTACACAGGGAAATACGGCTTTTTCAAACTTTATGACCGATAGTGAGGTTGGTACCGATGAACATAACATTGGCTTAGATCTAACTTATACCCATAAACTTGAAAATGGAGGTAGTTTTTCGGCAGCGGCACATTATACCAGGTTTAACCAGGAGCGTGACCAAAAGGTCGCCACTAATTATTTTGATTCAGCCGGTGAGAATGTTCAAAATATCAATTTCAATACTTCCTCGGGACAAAATATAGAGATTTTTACCGGTCAACTGGATTTTAATAGTTCGTTAGGCGAAATGAGTTTCGATGCCGGGGCAAAGGTTTCAAATATAAATTCTAACAGTGGGATCAACTTTTCTAATGCAGAAAGCCTGGACGATTTGTATGATAATCTTTCAGACGATTTTTATTATGACGAAACAGTTTCTGCGGTTTATATTAATACCTCCAGGGATTGGGAAAAATGGAGTGCGCAAGTTGGTTTAAGAGGAGAGTATACCGATCTTTTGGGAGTGTCTTTATCAACAAATCAGCGAAACCGTCAGGAATATTTTGAATTGTTCCCAACGGCATATTTGCAATATCGAGCTTCAGATAATCATAGTTTTACGCTGGATTATAGCCGAAGAATTGAACGCCCACGTTATGAAAGTTTAAACCCGTTTAGATATTTTTTAAATGAAAACGATTTTAACGCCGGAAACCCGAATTTACGTGCGGCAATTAGCAATAATATTAATCTGAATTATACGCTTTTAGGGCAGTATTTTTTCGATGTGTATTATCGTGATAATGGAAGATCACCTGCAAGTTTAGCTTTTCAGGACAATCAGAACTTAACCATTAGAAGGTTGCAGGCCAATTTATTGGAAAGTAAAAGCTACGGACTCGACATTTTGCACGGCAGATCAATTACCGGCTGGTGGTATGCACAATTATATGCTTCCCTTTTTCACGAAGAGAATACATTTTTAGCGGTAGAAAGCAATAATGCAGAAGTTACCAACGAAATTGATGCTGTTTTTGGACAGTTGTATAATTCATTTACGCTGTCAAAAGACGGAACTTTTTCAGGAAATTTAAGCTTTACCTACGTTTCAGATTATATTACCGGTTCTTATAATTTTGACCCGTTTTCAACTTTAAGCCTTGGAGTAAGAAAAACTTTATGGAATAATCGCGCAGAATTAAGCCTGAATATCAACGATATTTTTAATAATACCAATACCAGGTTAACTTCGCAATATCTAAACCAGGATAATTCCTATTTCGCGCAAGAAGAAATGCGCTATGTGCGGGTTGGATTTAAATATAACTTCGGAAACTTTAGACTGGAAGACAACCAACGCAGCATAGACGCCGTTGAAAGGGATAGGTTATAAAAGGCCGGATATCCTTTATTCCGTCAAACTGAACTTGTTTCAGCTCTTAAGCCTATACTACAATTATATCTTGTTAGATCCTGAAATATCCCGAAGCTTCGGAACAGGATGAGGATTTATAGAAGAGCCGACTTAAATTCCCCCTTTGGGGGTTAGGGGGCTTTTTGTACTTTTGCACTCCAAAATAAACCGAAGTGGCTAAAATAGGAAATATAGATGTAGGAGACTTCCCGTTGCTGTTGGCACCGATGGAAGATGTGAGTGACCCGCCATTCCGTGCGCTTTGCAAGGAGCAGGGCGCCGATGTGGTATATACCGAATTTATATCTTCAGAAGGGCTTATTCGCGATGCAGCGAAAAGTACCATGAAACTTGATATTTACGAAAAAGAACGCCCGGTAGGCATCCAAATCTTTGGAGCCAACCTGGAATCTATGCTACAATCGGTAGAAATTGTAGAGAAATCTGGCCCCGATATTATTGATATTAATTTTGGTTGCCCGGTGAAAAAAGTGGTTTCCAAAGGTGCCGGTGCCGGTATTTTAAAAGATATAGATCTTATGGTTTCCCTTACCGAAGCCATGGTAAAACATACCAATTTACCCGTTACAGTAAAAACCCGTTTGGGTTGGGATAACGATTCTATTAAAATCGTTGAAGTTGCAGAAAGACTTCAGGATGTGGGCTGCAAGGCCATTTCTATTCACGGGAGAACTCGTGTTCAAATGTATAAGGGCGAAGCGAATTGGGCACCAATTGCCGAGGTAAAGAATAATTCACGAATGCATATTCCGGTTTTTGGAAACGGCGATGTTGATACGCCCGAGAGAGCGGTAGAGATGCGAGATAAATTCGGACTCGATGGTGCAATGATTGGTCGCGCCAGTATTGGATATCCCTGGTTTTTTAGAGAAGTAAAGCACTTCTTTGAAACCGGAGAACATTTACCGCCTCCAAATATGCTGGAACGCCTGGATGCTGCAAGGCGTCACCTACAAATGGCTATCGACTGGAAAGGGGAGAAGCTGGGTGTTTTTGAAACCCGCCGCCATTATACCAATTATTTCAAAGGAATCCCCCACTTCAAAGAACACCGCATGAAAATGGTAACCAGCGACGATGCTGCAGATGTCTTTGCCGCCTTTGATGAGGTAGAAAGGGATTTTTCAGATTTCCAGTTTGCTTAATCAATTTAAGCCACGAATTCACGAATATTCATTTGAAAAATATGAAAAGCTCCTCCCCTTATTTTCAAGGGGAGGTGGCCGTGGGCCGGAGGGGTTCCATGTTGCAGAATTTTTGTGTTCTTATTTGTTGGTGTACAACCACCCCTTTCTTCAGCTACGCTGAATTCATTCCCCTCCTCAAAAAGTAGGGGAGCTTTTTGGAAAAATATTCGTGAATTCGTGGCAGAAACACTAAGCTTAATCTAAACCGCTTTTAAAGCTTTTCTACTACTACCCGCCGCTATAAATGAAGCGATAAGCCCTAGAATTCCTATGGTAAATATCACGATTAGAATGTTTTCAAAAGTAATGGCTACGGGATAGGGCAGGCTGGGAGTGATCATAACAAGGTCAAATTGTAGTTGTAGGTAAACCAATAAAACTGCAGCTGATAAACCAATGGCCCCACCTATAATCGTCATAAGGATTCCCTGGGTAAAGAAAATTTGCTTGATCTGACTTTCTGAAGCGCCAAGGTTATATAGTGTTTTAATGTTATCCCGTTTATCGAGTATCACCATAATAATAGAACCGGCAACATTGAAAAGTGCGATTATCAAAACCAGCGTAAAAATAAGATATACCGCTAGATTTTCGGTGTTCAGCATTTTATAAAGAGTCTCGTTGAGTTGTGCCCTGTTTTTTACGATAATATCGTCGCCAAAAAGGTTTATTATTTCAGCGGTTACCGCTTCGGTATCTGCATTTGGAGTTGTTTTAATTTCTATGGCAGAAAATGTATTTTCATCTAATTCTAAAAGATTTCGGGCAAAATTAAGATTGGAGAATACATATTTATCGTCCAGTTCTTCGTTTACACTATAAATTCCGCTAACAATCACTTTTTCCTGGTTAAACGCCTGCCCTGGATTTAAACCGGTAATTTGCCCTTTTCCTGGGCGTGGCACCATTACATTTAAAAGATTTTGGTAATTAAAAATACTAAGTCCCAGTTTTCGGGAAATTCTGTTTCCCACAACCACCTGGGCCTCACTATTGGTTAACCAAGAGCCCGAAACCGCACTGTCTATTTGGGTTACCTGCCGGAAATTGTCATCAACTCCTTTTATAAAAGCCGTGTGATTTTTATTTCGGTAATCTAGAAAAATTCGTTCTTCAATGGTTTTACTGAAATTGGCTATTCCTTCAATTTCAGCGAGTTGATTGGCTTTGTTGTCAGGGAACTGAAAGGTTTTTCCGCTTGACGGGAGAATTTTTAAATCGGGGTCAAATTTATTGGAAAACGAAAGGCTAAAATCCTTTAGTCCGGCGAACCCTGAAAGAACGATAAATAATGAAAAAGCCCCTGCAAAAACGCCTATGGCGGCAATAATGGTAATAATATTAATGGCATTATTGCTGCTTTTGCTAAAAAGATAGCGCCTGGCGATGTAGAAGGGGAACTTCAAATTAAGATTTTTTCCGGCGTTCCAGAAGATCGGGATCAGTGATTGGGTTTTCTTCGCCTTTAATAGATTTTTCTATACCTTCTATATAATCCAGAGAATCGTCCAGGTAGTAATTAATTTCCGGCATTTTTCGCAACTGGTTTTTGGTGCGCTGTGCCATTTCGTGTTTTATCTTAGACTTGCCAAGGTTTATTTCCTCTATAACTTCCTGCGCGTGTTTTTGCGGAAAAATACTGATATAAGCCTTCGCGATAGAAAGATCTGTAGTTACTTTCACTTTAGAGACCGAAATAATCACTCCTGTTCTCCCGGCATCTTTAAGGTTCTTTTGCAGGATATCGGCTAGATCGCGTTGCAAAACTCCTCCTATTTTCTTTTGTCTGTTTGTCTCTTCCATAAGGCAAAAATACTATAATAAATTGGTATACTCCTAAATGTAAAAAACTATGCGTACAAGTCTTAATTTTGAATTATACTATTCTTAAATATTTGACTTGTTCATTTTTTCCATTGATGAAAAAACGAACCAAAAAAATCTAGGCTTGCGAATCTTTATCTAAATTTTAAGAACTCGCCAATTAAGCTGCTGTTTACATGAAAATTTATGTTGGCTTAAACAGCCTAAAATTTTACGGAAACTTCACTTCAAATTTCACGATAAATTTTCGATAGGCCAAAGTGAACTTATTCAAAAGCAACCTAAGTATTACCTAACCTATTGTAGTAAAGATGTTGTGTTATCTTTTTAAATTTATAGAAGTTTACCCATTTTGAATATATAAAATTAGAAGTTTAACTTGCTTTATCTATTTAAAAAATGAAAAATGAAGAAAATTGAACATATTGGGATTGCAGTGAAGGATATTGAAGCGGCCAATGCCACTTATAATGCGGTTTTTGGCAGTAAGCATTATAAAACCGAAACAGTAAAAAGTGAAGGCGTTAGCACTTCTTTCTTTAAAATTGGAGAAAGTAAAATTGAATTATTAGCGGCTACAAACTCTGAAAGTCCTATTGCTAAGTTTATTGACAAGCGCGGCGAAGGAATTCATCATATAGCTTTTGCGGTAGATGATATTAAAGCTGAAATTGCCAGACTCGAGAATGAAGGTTTTAAGCTGATAAATACTGAACCTAAAGAGGGCGCCGATAATAAGCTGGTGGCTTTTATGCATCCTAAAAGTTCTCACGGGGTTTTGGTAGAATTATGCCAGGAAAAAAGCCCCTCCCCAGCCCTCCCCAAAGGAGAAGGAGCAAGAAATTAAGAAATTGCATTTCACCTTGCAGGAGTTAAAAATATATCATAATATTGCACTCCTAAAATTCGGGTATTGTTGAAATACCTGAATTGGTCCTATAGCTCAGCTGGTTAGAGCACTTGACTCATAATCAAGGGGTCCCTGGTTCGAGCCCAGGTGGGACCACCAACAAAATCAAGCCTTACAGAGATGTAAGGCTTTTTTGTTTCTACTTGGGTACAACATTTATGATTAATTAGTCCCATATTAAAGTTCCCAATCCTGTTGGTAATTTAAAGGTTATGGAGCCTTTTCTTCGAGATACCATCTTATTAATTCACTGAAAAATTGCTGAAAACTTAACCCTTTGTTAGAGATTTTAAACTCTCATCCTTTTAATCATGAGAATAGGTAGATTCTTCATATGTGGAGATACCATACATATGATGAATTTGCAAAATTAAAACTGATCGTTTTTAAATCCTGGGTCAGTGGAAGGGATTTTTACTGAATCTTCATTTCACCTATTCCTAATAAAAATTGTAGTTTGCTAAAGTTTAAACTTTTTTCAAAAGGATTAATTGCCAAACTAAACTTTAAAAGGAAAAATCCCTTGTCGAATTTAATTTTATAAAATTTAAAGTAAATTACTGAGGTGATTATAGCTTTTATTTAGGCTTTTAAATTCAGGCATTTCGAAGTTTTCCTGTTCAAGAATATAATGCTCAACACCAGATACTTTTGCATTATTAAATATTTCTTTATAATTAATATTCCCATTGCCAATCTCCGTATTCAATTCTGGATTTTCTTTATGCATATCTTTTACATGCCATAATTTAAATCTTCCTGGATATTTTTGAAATAATGATATTGGATCGTGCCCTCCTCTAACGACCCAATAAATATCCATTTCAAAGGTAACCATATTTTTATCAGTATTATTTATTAGAATTTCATATCCCGTAGAATCATCCATCCTTTTAAATTCAAAGGCATGATTATGGTAAGCCAGAGTAATTCCTGCTGATTTACAGATTTCTCCCGCTTCGTTAAATTTTTCAGCAATGTTGAGATAATCCGATTTGGATTTCCTAAGATTTTCTGCAATACTTGGAATAATAATGTATTTCTGATCGAGTTCCCTGGCTACTGAAATTATTTCTTTGAAATTTTCAAAGTCCCCTTTAATAAGGGAATTACCGTCGTAATGGCCACTAGGTGATGTCAAGTTATTTTTTGTGAGTTCTTCTTTAAGCTCGGCAACGCTCAATCCCCAAAATTTTCCATCGTTGTATCCATAAGTTTCTATTTCATTAAACCCAATATTGGCTAATTTTCTTAGAATCTTTTTTGGGTTCTGGGAAATTGTATCTCTTAAAGAGTAAAGTTGAATTCCTAATGATTCTTTTTCTTTAGATGTAAAACTAAATCCCGGAGCGATTGAACAGGCTACCAGTGCCAAACCGGTTTGTTTTATAAAATTCCTTCGATGTACCATTGCTTCTATTTTATACTATAAGTTTAATTAATGGGTTTTTTATTTATATAATTCTCTAAACTAAATATAAATAATTATTAAATAATCATATTTTAAACCAAAAAATTGGAGAATGACAGAATAGTATGATAAAGTGACTAAATAGTATTATTCAGAATAGAACTCAAAGTATAATTTAGATCTTAATAATTTGCTAAAAAAAGTTTATAGAGATAACTATAATGTTAAAAAATTTAGCGTCTGTTCAAGGTTTAAGAAATAATGTCTTGTTTTTAAGAATCAAAAATTAATGGATAATAAAAATAGCTATAAAAAATATTCTGAAAAATTTGATGCTATCGTTATTGGTACAGGAATTACCGGCGGGTGGGCGGCTAAAGAGCTTTGTGAGGGAGGTCTAAAAACTTTAGTACTTGATCGAGGACGAATGGTGGAGCATATTAAAGATTATCCAACGATGAATGATGATCCCTGGGATTATAAATTTAAAGGCCAGGTTACAAGAGAGGAGCTTAAAAAGCAGGAAAAACAGGCCAGAACGGGTTATACAATTAATGATGCCAGTAAACACTGGTTTGTAAACGATTTGAAACATCCCTATAATGAAGAAAAAAGATTCGACTGGATCAGGGGGTATCATGTAGGAGGTAAATCTCTGATGTGGGCCAGGATGTCATTCCGTTGGAGCGATTTAGATTTTGAGGCAAATAAGAATGACGGACATGGTGTAGATTGGCCTATAAGATATAACGATCTTATGCCCTGGTATGAAAAAGTAGAAAAATTTATAGGAATTAGCGGTAAAGCTGAAGGCTTACCCCAATTACCCGATAGTATTTTTACGCCTGAAATGCCTCTTAATTGTGTAGAGGAAGAATTAAGGGATGGGGTAGCTGCAAATTTTTCAGATCGACAAATTATTAATTCAAGAGTCGCAAATTTAACCGACCCTGAAGGACGGGAGGGTAGATCAAATTGTCAGTTCAGAAACCGTTGTATAAGAGGCTGCCCTTATGGTGCTTATTTTAGTAGTAATTCTTCGACATTACCTGCTGCAGTGAAAACTGGAAATATGACTCTACGACCAAATTCGATAGTTCATGAAATTGCTTACGATCAAGAACAATCCAAAGCAACTGGGGTGAGAGTAATCGATGCTGAAACCGGAAAAAGAATAGAATTTCAGGCAAATATTATCTTTTGTTGTGCAGGAGCGATACCTACAACCTCAATTCTTATGCAGTCAAAATCTGAAAGGTTTCCCACAGGATTGGGGAATGATAGTGGGGAATTGGGCCATAATCTAATGGATCATCATTTTAAAGTGGGGGCTTCAGGTGTTTCCGAAAATCATCAGCAAGATTATTATAAGGGACGAAAACCTGCTGGTTTTTTTGTGCCTAGATTTCGGAATATCAATGAGGAAACAACTATGAAAGACTTTGTGCGTGGTTATGGGATGCAGGGGGGAGCCAGTAGAACTGACTGGACCCAGGCAATAGGTGAAATGTCATATGGTAAAGAGTTAAAAGAAGCAATAGTAAAACCCGGTAGATGGCAAATAGGAATTAATTGTTTCGGTGAATGTCTTCCTTATCATGAAAATAAAATGACCTTGAATTATGAAAAATTAGATGAGTGGGGATTGCCCACAATAACTTTCGACTGCGAATACAAAGAGAACGAGAAGAAAATGAGGAAAGATGCGAAGGAGCAGGCAGTAGCTATGTTAAAAGCTTCTGGATTTAAAGATGTAAAAGGATATGAGGAAGAATGTTTCCCTGGAAATGGAATTCACGAAATGGGCACGGCAAGAATGGGGAGAGACCCTAGAACTTCAGTACTAAATGGAAATAATCAGCTCCACAATGTGCCGAATGTTTTTGTTACAGATGGAGCTTGTATGACTTCGTCAGCTTCCCAAAACCCTTCTCTAACCTATATGGCAATCACAGCCCGAGCTGCCAATTATGCTATAAAACAATTTAAAAATGAGAGGTCTTAATTTGAAAATAATTTTACTAACCAAAATAGATTAATATGAAGATACCATTATTTATTGTTGTTATGTTACTGTTTCCAGTAACCATTTTCGCTCAAGAGGATGAGATCCTCCTAACTGGTGTGGTACTGGATGCTGATAGCGGTATGCCAGTTCCTAGTGCTAACGTCATTGAAAAGGGAACATCAAATGGTGTATTAACTAATTTTGACGGGGAATTTACTATAGAAGTGCCAGCAGATGCTACATTAGTATTTAGTTATATTGGTTATGCAACTACTGAGATTCAGGTAGAAGGGAGAACGGAAATTGAAGTTTCTTTAGAACCTGAGGCTGCGGCTCTGCAAGAAATTGTTGTTGTGGGTTATGGTTCCCAGAGGAAATCAGATTTAACTGGTGCAGTTTCCGTAGTAGACATGGAATCTATGGGAAGACAGCCCTCTCCTCAGGTAACCGAACAACTTCAGGGACAGGCCTCAGGTGTTACAGTTACAAGTTCTGGGCAGCCTGGAGAACCACCGCAGGTACGTATACGAGGGATTAATACTTTTGGTGACAGTAGTCCTCTTTATGTAGTAGACGGAGTTCCTACCCAGGATATTAACTACCTTAATCCCAATGATATCGCAAATATGCAAGTCTTAAAAGATGCAGGGTCTGCTTCTATTTATGGTGCTCGTGCAGCAAACGGGGTGATAATAATTACCACTAAAAAAGGATCGGGGGATTTAAAAGTGAACTATAATGGGTATTATGGATCTCAAATGGTTCCAAAGGGTAATGTGTATGATATTTTATCCCCTCAGGAACATGCTGATTTAAGATGGGCTGCAATGGAAAATACTAATCCCGGTGAACCAATTACAGATAGACAATACGGGAGTGGAGCTCAACCAACGCTTCCTTACTATATACTTCCCGGTGGTGCAAGCCAGGGAGAGGTAGATGAATCTAGTTATTTTGTAGATCCATTTTACACCGAATCCGGTGCAGTAAATGGATTTAATCAAATTATAAGAGCTAACCAACAAGGGACAAACTGGTTTCAGGAAATCTTTAGTAATGCACCGATTATGAACCATGATATCTCTCTAAGCCAGGGCGGAGAAAAAGGTAATTTCCTTTTCTCTTTAAATTATATGGATCAGGATGGAACTTTAAAAAACACTTATTTTGATAGATATACAGCGAGGGTAAACAGTCAGTTTGATATTTCAGATAATTTTAGAATTGGGGAAAACCTGGCCTACTCACTTTCGGAGGGTAATAGGGTTGCGGTTACAGGAGAAAATCCTATTAATCACGCCTATAGGTCACAACCTATTATCCCTGTCTATGATATAGCAGGCAACTTTGCTGGAACTCAGGCTCCATCACTAGGTAATTCTCAGAATGCAGTAGCTATTCTCGATAGGAACCAAAATAATTTTAGTAGGACGAGTCGTATTTTTGGTAATATTTTTGCTGAACTTGATTTTCTCGAGAATTTTACAGCCAGAACAAGTTTTGGAGGAAGTTATTCCAATACAAATGGTCAGGTTTTTGCCTATCCTACTTATGAAAATGCTGAAAATACTACATATAATCAGTTGACTGAAAATGCCTTTACAGGATACAACTGGACCTGGTCTAATACACTTCAGTACCAAAACAATTTTAATGATTTACATGATATCACTGTTTTAGTAGGAACAGAAGCTTATCATAATCAATATGAAGAGGTGAGTGCCTTAACCCAAGGGTTTTATTCTTTTGATCCTGATTACGTTAATCTCAGTACAGGTTCTGGAACGCAAACTAACTCTGGTTTTTATACTGAAGACGCTTTGTTTTCTGTTTTTGGTAGAGTTGATTACACTTTTAATGAAAGATATTTATTAGGAGCAACCTTACGCCGTGATGCTACTTCCAGGTTTACTAATCCTAGACATGGTTGGTTTCCTGCCGCCAGTGCCGGTTGGAGAATAAGTGAAGAAGCTTTTATGGACGAGGTTCACTGGATAGATGAATTGAAAGTAAGAGGTGGATATGGTGTAATGGGGAACCAGAATAATGTTGACCCTGCTAATGCTTTTACTACTTATGGAAGTAATAGGGTTTCATCTTACTATGATATTAATGGTTCTAATAATAATATAATAGAAGGTTTCCAGCGTTCGCGTATTGGGAATCCAAATGCAAGCTGGGAAAAGAACGTCAATGCAAATGTAGGGGTAGATATGAATTTATTTAAAAGTAAACTTCAAATTTCTGCTGATTATTACCGCAAGGACGTGGTTGACCTATTGTATAATCCGGAACTTACTGGTACCGCAGGTGTATCCACAGTGCCTTATGTAAATATTGCTGAAATGAAAAACAGTGGTTTAGATCTTTCTGCAACTGCATTTTTTGATTTTACCTCAGATTTGAAAATGAACACTACGCTAACACTAACAACTTATGAAAATGAAATTGTAAATATCGCAGATGGAGTTTCTTACTTTGATCAGGAGGCTCGTCGTTTCAATGGTAGTAGTATAGTAAGAAATGCGGTAGGTAATTCTGTAGGCCAGTTTCACGGTTATAATATAATTGGCTTCTGGAATAGCCAGGAAGAAGTAGACGCAGCAAATCAGGAAGCCCAAAATGTATTAAATAATCCAGATGCTGAATACCAATCTGATATTGGGGTAGGTCGTTTTCGTTATGAAGATATAAACGGGGATGGCGTAATTACTAGTGATGATCGTACCTTCTTAGGTAACCCGAACCCTGAGTTTAGTGGTGGGTTAAACTTGGAATTCACATATAAAAACTGGGACTTCAGTACCTTCCTGTATGGAGTGTATGGCAATGATATTTGGAATCAGGTAAAATGGTGGCATGATTTCTATAGTTCCTTTAATGGAGCGAAAAGTAATACAGCCTTATATGATTCCTGGACTCCTAATAATCAAAATGCTTCCGCTCCCATTCAGGAGACCGGTGGAAGCTTTAGTACAGCTAATGTTCCAAATTCCTATTTCGTAGAGGATGGCTCCTATCTTAGGGTTAGAAATATTCAATTAGGATATAGCTTGCCAACAAATATTTTAGATAATGTTGGGTTGGATAGGCTCAGATTATATGTACAAGGAGCTAATCTATTCACCATCACCAACTATTCTGGCGTAGATCCCGAACTAACTGGGACAGCAACAGCTTTTGGTATTGATGAAGGAGCATATCCAACACCCAAGCAGATTATTTTCGGTGTTAATCTTACTTTTTAGATGATAAATAAATATATAGATATGAAAAAAATAGTATATACAATAGTTTTTCTTTCTCTCGGAGTAGGAATCTTCCATAGCTGCTCAGAGGATTTTTTAGATAAACCTGCATATGGAGCTTTAAGCGATGAGGTGCTCGCTGATGAAAAAGGGATTGAGGCACTTTTAATAGGAGCTTATGCCGCTTTAGATGGCCAGGATGTTGTTAATGGTGGTACCGTGGCACTGGGTGGTGGTAACGGTTGGGAAGCAACTCCATCAAACTGGATTTACGGGGATATTACTGGAGGTGATGCGCACAAAGGAAGTGATGGAGGGGATCAACCTCCCATTAATTCAATTGCAACCTTTAGTGCGGACCCGAGTAATGGATTTTTTAATACCAAATGGAAGGCCCTGTATGAAGGAGTAACCCGGGCTAATGCGGTTTTAAGACTACTTAATGAAGCAGAGAATATTTCAGAACAATCCAAAGCAAATATTGCTGGTCAAGCGAGGTTTCTTCGAGGCCATTATTATTTTGAGTTAAAAAAAATGTTCAATATGGTACCTTGGATCGATGAAAACAGTGAAAATACGAATCTTCCCAACGATACTGATATATGGCCAAATATTGAGGAAGATTTTAAATTTGCTTACGAGAACCTTCCCTCTACTCAAGATGACGTAGGAAGGGCCAATCGCTGGGCTGCCGGAGCTTATTTAGGTAAAACTTACTTGTACCAGGATAAATTTCCTCTGGCAAAAGAAATATTTACAGAGGTAATTAATTCTGGTGTTACTTCAAATGGTTTGAGCTATGGTTTAGTAGATAATTTTAACCATAACTTCAATGCTGAATTCGAAAATAATGAAGAATCCGTGTTTGCGATTCAAATGGTAGCAAATGATGGAACAAATACTATAGGTAATTCGAATCAGGCCTTGATGCTCGCTTATCCATATAATAGTCCTTTTAGATGTTGTGGTTTTTATCAACCTACACAGGACCTTGTTAATTCTTATCGTACAGATGAAGCTAATGGTTTACCATATTTAGATAATTATAATAACAATCCGGTTAAGAATGACATGGGAATTTTATCTGATGAACCATTTACTCCAGATACTCAATCATTAGATCCAAGGTTGGACTGGACAGTAGGTAGAAGGGATATACCTTATCACGATTGGGGTTACCACCCAGGATATGACTGGGTAAGAGAGCAGTCTTCTGGCGGACCTTATGCTCCTAAAAAACATATTTACTGGCAATACCATGCAGATACCTATTCAGATCAAAGTGCCTGGGCTCCCGGGAACGCAATAAATGTGAATGTAATAAGATTTGCAGATGTACTTTTAATGGCAGCTGAAGCAGAAGCAAAGACAGGAAATTTAAATACTGCCTTAGATTATGTGAACTTGATAAGAGGAAGAATGGCCGATAATTCACAGCATTGGCTCAAAGATTATGTTGATCCGGAAAATCCTTTAGATGGTTTTACCCAGGATTACGCTGCAAATTATAATATAGAAAGATATCCGGAAGGTTATTTTACTTCTGAAGAACAGGCAATGGAGGTGATTATGTATGAAAGACGAATTGAACTGGCAATGGAAGGACATAGGTTCTTTGACCTTGTGCGATGGGGAGTAGCCCAGGAAGTACTAAATAACTTTATTGATTATGAAGGCCAAATCACAACTGATGTTAGGGGTGGTGATTTTAATTCCAATGATGTGTATTTTCCAATACCACAACGTCAAATAGATTTAAGTACTACTGCAGACGGACCGGTTCTGCAACAAAATCCGGGATATTAAAATTTGTAGCCATTGATTAATTTAAGGAGAGTGTTTTTATAAGCACTCTCTTTAATTTTCCAATTTTGTCTAAATAAACCATGGTTTTATTCAATACCCGTATAACTCAATAAGCATGAAAAAACAAAGACGTTCTTTTTTAAAGAACCTTGGCCTCGCAGGAGCTACCGCAGCCATTATGCCCTCTGCTTTTGCCTCTGAAACAAAACAAATTAAGTTCCTGGAAAGAACTGCGGGAGATATATTCGGTTCTAAACCTCTGGGATTAGCTTTAATCGGTGCCGGTGGAATGGGCGTTGCCGATGCAAAAACAGCATTGAAACACGATAATATTAAGATGCTCGCCGTTTGTGATTTGTATGACGGTAGACTGGAAGAATCAAAAACCCGATGGGGTGAAGATATTTTTCTCACTAAAGATTATGAGGATATTCTAAAAGAAGAGGATATTGATGCAGTAATAATCGCTACTCCAGATCACTGGCATAAACAAATAAGCATTGATGCACTAAAAGCAGGCAAACATGTGTACTGTGAAAAACCCATGGTGCATTCAGTGGCGGAGGGACAAGAATTGATTAATGCCTGGAAAAAGTCTGGAAAGGTTTTTATGGTAGGGAGCCAGGGCTTGTCTTCTTTGGGGAATGAAAAAGCTAAAGAATTACTTGCCCAGGGTGCAATTGGCGATATCAATTATGCCGAAGGATTTTGGGCTAGGAATTCACCATTCGGGGCCTGGCAATATCCAATTCCGCCAGATGCTTCTCCTGAAACTGTAGACTGGCAAAAATTTATTGCTAATACTGAAAAACGTCCGTTTGATCCAAAAAGATTCTTTCGATGGAGGAATTATCTTGATTACGGTACTGGAATGGCTGGAGATTTATTTGTTCACCTTTTTTCTAGTCTTCATTTTATAACTAATTCGGTGGGCCCTAACAAAGTTGCAGCAACCGGTGGCCTTAGATATTGGAATGATGGTAGAGAAGTTCCAGACGTATTATTAGGCATGTTTGACTATCCCGACTCCGCGCAACATCCTGCATTTAATCTTTCTCTGCGATGCAATTTCGTTGATGGCACCAGCGGAAGTACCTACCTGAAAATTGTGGGTAGTAAAGGTTCCATGGATGTCACCTGGGACGATGTTATGCTAAAACAAAATGACGTTGCCGCTTCAGATGATCCCTTCATGGAGGAAAAGGGTAAGGAGCAGAGTCCAAAACGTAGTGACCGTAAAAAAATTCTTCCACCTTCAGAAACCTTTTACCAGGTTGAAAAAGGGTATAAAGGAGCTCATTACGATCACTTCGCTAATTTTTTCTATGCTATAAGAACCAATGGTCCGGTAGTAGAGGATCCGGTTTTTGGATTCAGGGCTGCTGCTCCTGCCTTGCTTTGTAATGAAAGCTACAGGCAAAACAAATTTATGGGTTGGGACCCTGTGGAGATGAAAGTGATATGATTCTATAATACTGTAGATGAAAAAACTAATCCTTGGAAGCTTTTTATTAGCCTTATTAATTTCTGCCTTTCCTTTTGAAAATCATTTTTCTCAATATCCGGAAACTACTGAAAGGGATCTAGGAATGTTTGAAAATGAGGTGACCATCCGGGATTCTGCTTTTATTGGAGAGGTGGATTACAACCCAGGACTGCAGGAATATTCGTTTTCAATTTCTGAAGATAAAAAACCTGGCGAAATTCAAGCCTTCCACTATCTATATAAATCCATACAAGGAGACTTTATTCTTAGAGCTCATTTGAGCTTTGAAAAAGATACTGGTTCCGGATCAAATTCCGGATGGATAATTCGAAATAATCTGAGTTCAGAATCTGCTGAGGTAATCGCTCAGGTAAATAATTTAGGTGCAGCTTCTTTGGAATCTAATACAATTGAAGGTTTAAAATCAGAGAAAATCAAAGTTCCTTTAGCTAAGGCCAATGTGCTCCAATTAGAGAGAAGAGGAGATGTGTATTACTTTTCTTCAGCAAAATTCGGGGAGCCTTTTACAACAGTAAAAATTGAAAATGAGAACCTGGGAAACGAGGTGTTCGCAGGACTTTTCTTTGATCCGGGACGTGAGGGAGCGAATGGAAAAGTAATTGTAAACAACGTAAGGATCATAAAGCCTGCCGGGCCAGATTTTGAGCAGTATCACGAATATCTTGGCAGTAATCTGGAGATTCTGAATGTGGAAACCGGCAAGCGGAAGATTCTGTATACTTCTGCTCATTCCATTCAGGCTCCTAACTGGGTAAATAATGATAAGGACCTTGTCTATAATTCTAATGGTTACCTATACCGTTATGATTTGAAATCGGAAAAAGTGGAGCAAATTGAAACGGGATTTGCAACCAATAATAACAATGATCATGTTTTTTCTTTTGATGAAAGTATTTTAGGAATAAGTCATCATAACCAGGAAGATGATGGGGTCTCCTCCCTTTATATTATGGACCCTGCAGGAGATACGTTTCCGCAGAAAATAACAAAAGATGGCGTAGGAGCTTCGTATCTGCATGGGATATCTCCTGATAATAAAACCCTGCTTTTTACCGGGGAACGTAAGGGTAAAATGGATATTTACAGCATTGATATTGATAATAAGAAAGAAACTCAGTTAACAGATACCGATTATTTGGACGATGGCTCAGAGTATTCACTAGACGGGAAATATATTTATTTTAACTCTAACCGTAAGGACAAGATGCATCTCTGGAGGATGAAACCCGATGGGAGCGAGCAAGAGCAATTAACCTTTGATCCGAATCATAATGATTGGTTCCCACATGTATCACCCGATGGCAAGTGGATCGCTTTCATTTCTTTTCCTCCCGAAATTGATTCAGGAGAACACCCTTTTTATCAGCGCTGCCTGATAAGGCTTATGCCGGTAGATGGGGGTGAACCTAAAGTTATAGCCTACATATACGGTGGGCAGGGCAGCATTAATGTCCCTAGCTGGTCGAGTGACAGTAAACATATAGCCTTTGTCACTAATACCGCGTGTAATTAAAAACATAAATAATAAATTATGAAAAAAATTATTTTAAGCATTTTTACTGTCATGGCAATGATGGCCTGTAAAAATTCTTCTGAAAATTCCGAAAGCGAATCGGAAGTGAAAGCAGAAGAAAAAAATGAAATCTCAAGTCAGGATGAAGATTGGCAATATCTCTTTGACGGCAAAAATGCCGATGGCTGGCGGGCATACAATGGGAAAGAAGGAGAAGGTTTGCCTGATGGATGGATAATAGAAAACAAAACTTTAAAATCTCTCGGAAAAGGTGGTGATATTGGTGGTGATATTGTGTACGAAAAGAAAGAATTTGAGGAGTTTGAACTTTATCTTGAATGGAAGATTTCTCCAGAAGGAAATAGCGGAGTCTTTTACCATGTGATAGAAGATGAAAAATATGACGCACCATACTTTGCCGCTCCCGAATACCAGATCATAGACCAACTTGGTTTTCCGCAGGAACTGGAGCCATGGCAATCTATTGGAGGAGATTATGGAATGTATGATCCTGAATATAATGAAGAAGACCTAAAAGAGATAGGCGAGTGGAATTCCAGCAGAATTAGATTCACTAATGAGAAAGTCACCTACTGGTTGAATGGCGAGAAAACACTGGAATTTGAACCCTGGTCTGAGGATTGGCAAAAAAGAAAAGATGAAGGAAAGTGGAAAGATTTCCCTGATTACGGAAAAGCTAAATCCGGACTAATAGGCCTGCAGGATCACGGCAGTTTTACCTGGTTTAGAAATATAAAAATCAAAGAACTATAAAAGATGAAAAATACAGGAATTTTATTGGCTCTTCTGTTTGTAGCTTTAGTAGGCTGTAAATCGGAATCTCAGCTTTTTAATGGAAAAGATCTTGAGGGATGGCAAGTTTACGGTACCGAACAATGGTATGTAGAAGAAGGTTTACTGGTTGCCCAAAGCGGCCCGGATGCCGAATACGGATACCTGGCAACCGAAGAAAATTATAAAAATTTCGAACTGGAACTGGAATTTCTTCAGGAGGCAGATGGTAACAGCGGAGTTTTCTTTCGTTCAGATATAGAAGGTACAAAGATTTCGGGCTGGCAGGTTGAAGTAGCTCCACCAGACTTGCATACAGGTGGAGTCTATGAATCTTATGGCAGAGGTTGGCTTGTTAAACCCGAAGATAGTAAGGAAGATGTTCTCAATTATGGAGATTGGAATAAGATGAAGATAAGGGTTGAGGGGGATAAGGTTCAAACCTGGCTCAACGGGGAGGAAATGATCAATTTTTCAGACGAAAGAATTGGTGATGCCAATGGAAAAATTGCCCTGCAAATTCACGATGGAGGTGGTATAAAAGTTTTTTGGCGAAATATAAAAATCAAAAATTTAAAGTAAAGTTTTTATTAGTTAGCAGTGTTACAGTTGATTTGTTAGCTAGCGTCTGTTTCTTATAGAAGCAGGCGCTTTTTTTATTCGGAATCAAAGTATTACCAATAATCCCTTAGCGATATCTTTGTTAAAGCACTCTTTTTATACCGCTAAACTCTTCACGAAATTGACTGGGGGTGCAATCTTTACACTTTTTAAAAACTCGGTTAAAGTTAGCAATATTATTAAATCCACATTTAAAAGCAATCTCGGCGATGCTCAGGTCTTTTTCTATTAACCATCGTGAGGCATAACCAATTCTGGTATCATTGATATATTCTATAAAAGTTTTACCGGTTCTCTTTTTTATAAAGCGGTTAAAAGATACCTTGCTCATATTTACCAGTTCTGCAATTTCTGAAAGTAAGATTTTATTATGGTAATTCTCCTGAACGTAATCATAGATTATTTTAATCTTGTCACTGTTTTCAAAATCTTTATATGTGGAAGTGTAAGATGATAACAGCCTTTGGTTTCTTGAGTTTGCCAAATCGTGGAGTATGGAGATAAGTTCCAGAAGATAATCTATACTATCAATTTTAGATAGCTTAAGTAGTTTAGGTTTAATCTCTTCAGTAATTTTTTCTGAAAATAAAATGCCGTGAGTAGATCTTTCAAACATATCTTTTATTGGCTTCATAATACGCTTACTTAGTAATTTTTCCCCAAAAAGATTGTCGTGAAACTGTATTGTGATCTCGTGGATATTATTGCTGCTACAATTGTGTAGCTGCCATCCGTGCTGAATGTTTGGCCCAACCAGTACCAGCTCAATGTTACTAATTTCTTCCATGCTATCTCCCACGATGCGCCTTACACCTTTGCCGTTAATTAGAAGGTTGAGTTCAAATTCAGGATGAAAATGAATAGGGAAATCAAAATCATTTTTAATTCGGTCAAAAACCAGAAAACTATCTTCAGGGGATAAAGGGGTAATTTCCCGATGTATATCTTTATTCATCACATTAGAAGTTTTAGAATAGAGAAAATTTTATCAATAAATGACAAAATCATATTAAGTTAATATATTGAAGCGTGCTATTTTTGGAATTCCTTAACAATTAATCGCTAAAAAATATAATCCCTGCTTTTTAAGGGCTAAATATAAAAGAAGATTTAAGAAATACTAAAGTATTTTTTCAAATCTATAAAATTAAATATTCGGTTTTTATGAATAAATCTATCAAAATCCTGGCACTTATTTTACCAGTCCTATTTCTGTCTTCCTGTAAAACAACTCGGGATATTGATTTTGATAGTATTAAGCTTGCAGATAAACAAGCTTCAAAGGAAACAAAAATTTATATCAAAGAATAAGGGTTATTGCTAAAGAAAGAATTGCTTTTGGCCACGAAGATGCAACAGCTAACGGAATCAACTGGGGGGATAATGTTAAACAGATGAAAAGTGATGACAAAGAAATTACTGGAAAATTCCCGGCTATTCACGGTTTTGAGGTTGGACATATAGAACTGGCTCGGGCGACAAATCTCGACATGGTTTCTTTTAAGCTTATGCGAGGCATATCAAAAAAAGTATAGAAAAGGAGGCATTATTACTTTCAGCTGGTACCTTGATAATCCCGTAACCAATGTAAATTCGTGGGATGCCAGGGCTGCGCAGTACCTCAAATTTTAAAAAAAGCACAGACCAGCAACAAACCTTATGTGCTTACTGAAAGTAGAAACAATAAATTTGGGATGAATGCTCAATGGTGGACCGAAGCTCTTTACCCGGGAATAAAAAATTCTGGTATTGCATGGGTATTGATGTGGCGAAAGGACGGACCAGATCATTATTTCGCTTCCTATAAAGGCGATGTCGCTGAAGAAGATTTTAAAACCTTCGAAGACCTGAAGGAAATACTTTTTTTAAAAGAAATCAGCAAAATTAACTACTAATGAATTTTATCTTATGCTACAAGGCCTGGATATCCTTATTATCTTACTTTATCTTACCGGAACTATATTAATAGGTCTTGCGCTTAGAAAGAGGGCCCATAAAAGTAAAGATGATTACCTAATGGGAGGAAAAAGTCTCCCTTGGTATACGATGGGACTTTCTAATGCCTCGGGAATGTTTGATATTTCCGGAACCATGTGGCTGGTTACGCTCACCTTTGTGTATGGCTTTAAAAGTATATGGATTCCTTGGCTATGGCCTGTTTTTAACCAGGTGTTTCTTATGGTTTACCTTTCGGCCTGGCTTAGAAGATCTAATGTAACCACCGGCGCAGAATGGATCTTATTTAGATTTGATAGCGGCCGTGGTGGTCGTTGGTCTCACGCCATAATTGTGGTTTTCGCTATTTTAAGTTGCCTTGGATTCCTGGCCTATGGCTTCATTGGGTTGGGTAAATTCGTAGAGATATTTATTCCTTGGGAAATTGTTTCAACATATAGTCCATTTGATATTCCTGCTGCTTACCTGCCTCATTTCTATGGAATAATTTTCACCCTTTTTGCCGTGTTTTATTCAGTATTGGGCGGTATGTCTGGTATTGTATGGACCGACGTTTTACAATACGGGATTATGACAGTCTCCTCCATTGTCATTGCGGTAATTGCCTGGCAAGCTATGGGAGAAAATACGCTTAATGTGCCAGAGGGTTGGTTGAATCCATTTTTTGACTGGGAACTAAATATGGACTGGTCAGGTATTATAATAGAGGTAAACTCAAAAATCGTTTCAGATGGATATTCCCTCTTTGGAATTTTCTTTATGCTAATGGTTTTTAAAGGTATTCTCTCCAGTATCGCAGGTCCGGCTCCCAATTATGATATGCAGAAAATTTTATCTACAAAATCCCCTCTGGAAGCCGCAAAGATGAGTGCCTTTTCTATAGCCGCGCTTATTCCAACCCGTTACCTTATGGTTGGTGGTTTTTCAATTTTGGGAATCCTTTTTTATGAAGATCTAAAACTGAGCACGGCTGGAGTAATAGACTTTGAAAAAGTTTTACCGGCTGCTATAGAACAGTTTGTACCTGTAGGCTTACTCGGTTTACTACTTGCCGGTTTGCTGGCCGCGTTTATGTCAACTTTTGCAGGTACCTTAAATGCAGCCCAGGCTTACATTGTTAACGATATTTATTTGAAGTATAAAAACCCACTTGCTTCATCTTCCAAAATTAAACTGATGAACTACAGCAGTGGTATTGTGGTGGTTTTAATAAGTATAGTGCTTGGCTTTTTTGTGCAGGATGTAAATTCAATTTTACAATGGATTGTTTCTGCGCTCTACGGGAGTTACGTAGTATCAAATGTTTTAAAATGGCACTGGTGGCGCTTCAATGGAGAAGGTTATTTCTGGGGTATGCTTGCAGGAATAATCCCAGCACTTGTTTTTCCGATTTTCACAGATACACTGGATCTATATTATTTCCCCATTATCCTTTTAATTTCTATTGCCGGAAGTATTATAGGAACTTATTCTGCACCTCCTACTAATAAAAAGGTACTTAAAGATTTTTATAAGAATACCAGACCCTGGGGGTTTTGGGGACCCATACATCGGGAAATTACCGCAGAGGACCCAAATTTTACCAGGAATAATGGGTTTAGCCGCGACATGATTAATGTGGTAGTGGGAACACTGGGCCAAACCTTGCTGGTGGTTATACCGCTATATCTAATCCTGCATGAAACCCTACCCATGCTGGTGTGCATTGCAATATTAATTGTTTGCATCATTTTTCTTAAAATGAATTGGTGGGATCATATTAAAAAAGAACCAAACATTAAGAATAAATAAGTTCATCTTATGGATACTAAAAACGATACCCGAAAAATCCCCTGTTACGATAAACTTCAGCAAAGACATCGTGAACTCCTGGAAAACCCTAATAAACCAGTAGTTTCTTCTAACGGGATCTTTACTCGCTATAAAAATCCAATACTTACTGGAGATCACACCCCGCTGGAATGGCGTTATGATTTTGATATAAAAGCAAATCCTTTAGGTTTAGAGCGAATAGGCATAAATTCTACTTTCAATCCCGGAGCGATGAAATGGAAAGGCAATTATGTACTGGCCGTGAGAGTAGAAGGAAATGACAGAAAATCTTTCTTCGCTATTGCCGAAAGTCCAAATGGTGTGGATAATTTTAAATTTTGGGAGAAACCCATTGTGCTTCCTCAAACTGAAATACCAGATACGAATGTTTATGATATGCGCCTTACGCACCATGAAGATGGATGGATCTATGGCGTTTTCTGTACCGAAAGAAAAGACCATAACTCACCTGCTGATACTACTGCTGCAATAGCCAATGCAGGAATAATAAGAACTAAAGACCTTTTAAGCTGGGAACGCCTGCCAGATCTTATTTCGAATTCAGGGCAGCAAAGAAATGTGGTGCTACATCCTGAGTTTGTAAATGAAAAATATGCGCTATACACCCGCCCGCAAGATGGTTTTATTGAAGTTGGAAAAGGTGGTGGAATTGGATTAGGTTATATAAAGGATATGTCCAATCCGGTTTTGGAAGATGAAAAGATCATAAACCATAAGGTTTATCATACCATTTATGAAATGAAAAACGGACTTGGTCCGGCACCTATAAAAACCAGAGAAGGCTGGTTACATTTAGCTCACGGCGTTAGAAATACCGCAGGCGGATTGCGCTACACACTTTACCTATTTATGACCGCCTTAAACGATATTTCTAAAATAACCTTCCAACCTGCCGGTTATTTTATGGCGCCAAATTATGAAGAAACAGTTGGGGATGTCCCTAATGTACTTTTTGGAAATGGATGGATTAAGAATGAAGACGGGACGATTTATATTTATTATGCCTCTTCAGATACACGCTGTCATGTGGCGGTTTCTTCCATAGAAAAACTTCTGGACTATGTTAAGAACTCCCCTCAGGATAAATTTACTTCAGGTGCCTCTGTTGATAATATAATTAAGCAAATAGAAAAGAATAAGTCAAAAAAATAATTCAGACAATGGAAGCCAGGGCCAAGAATTTTAGCGACGAAATTTCTTCAGAATTGAAGAATATTTTGACTTACTGGAAACAATTTAGTATCGATAATATTCATGGCGGCTTTGTTGGAAGGCGGGATCATTATAATCATCTGATCGAAAATACGCCAAAGGGAGCAATTTTAAATACCCGTCTTTTATGGAGCTTTTCTGCTGTTGCCAATTTTGAAGAAGATAAAGAGTCCTTAAAATTAGCTGAGCGCGCTTGGAATTACATTGAAGATAATTTTTGGGATAAAGAATACAACGGTGTTTTTTGGGAACTCGATGCGCAAGGCCAGCCTCAAAACACCAGAAAACAGATTTACGCCCAGGCTTTTGCCATTTATGCCTTAGCTGAATATTACAATCTAGCAAAAACTGAAAAAGCAAAAGATCGTGCTCTTGAGTTATTTGATCTTATTGAAACCAATGCCCGGGATATAGAATTAAATGGATATTTGGAAGCTTTTCAAAGAGATTGGACTACAATTGAAGATATGCGGTTAAGTGAGAAAGATCTGAATTCGGCTAAAACCATGAACACGCATTTGCATATTCTTGAAGCCTATACTCTTTTAATGCAAGTTACGAATAAGCCTGAAGTTAAAGAAGCCCTTGAAAACCTTGTCGTCCTTTTTCTGAATAAATTTTTGGATAATGAAACCGGGCATTACAGGCTTTTTTTTGATGTAAACTGGAATTCACAAAGCGAGTTAATTTCTTACGGTCATGATATTGAAGCTGCCTGGTTACTGGTAGAAGCCGCAAAAACAACAAAGAATAATCTTCTAATTGAAAATGCCAAAAAAGCTAATGTTTTAATAGCTGAGGTCTTTTTGAAAGAAGGGTATCAAATAGATAAAGGAATTTTAAATGAAAAAAATCTAAAAACAGGAGAAGTTGATACCGATAGACACTGGTGGCCACAAGTAGAAGCTATGGTGGGACTAGACTATGCATGGAGAATCTCTGGAAACAAAGAATTTTTAGAGGCAAAATATAACATTTGGAGCTTCACCAAGAAACATCTAATAGATCGAAAAAACGGCGAGTGGTTTTTTAGGATAGACTGCAATAACTCGCCATATGCTAAAGAAGATAAACTTAGCATGTGGAAAGCCCCTTATCACAATTCCCGCGCCTTACTAATGCTTCTAAATCTATAAAAATGAAAAAATAGGATGTTTTTAGTGGTATTTCTGCAAATTACTGTCTTTGTTTTCTCCAATTATTTTTCGACACTTTCAAGAATTTGAGAAAGATTTTTTGGAGGGAGGAATAAATTCTAATACTACTAGGTTTTTCCAATCATTGAATCTTATTTGTGTTTTTGAAACCTTTGAAAAAAATTAAAACCTGGAAATACCGGGTATATGAATTTATTTAATTGCTAATAGTTGTTTTATTATACTTGTTTTAAGCTTCAGCATAATTCATGACTTCCGTTTTCTGAAAAAAGTTTTTTGATTTATCTTAAATACTATTCAGTTAAATCCCACCACCATCAGGACGTTTTATTAAAAAGCAATTTTAGGGAATTTTTAATTAATTCTATTTTTTACAGAATATATTTTAAGGTTTTAATTGATTTTTAGTTAAATCTTTCTTCTAATAAGATTTGATTCCTTTTTCTCAATTAGTTTGTTTTCAAAATCAATATTTATTTAAAATGGAAGAAAACAAAAGAATTGAGGATCTCTTAATTGATATTAAAGGCCTCCTGGGAACTAACAAAAAAGTAATGAACGTGGAAGATCTGGCACAATCACCGGGCTTTCCAAAAGTAAGATCTACAAGCTTACGCATTTCAAGCTTATCCCGATGGGGAACAATCCTAATATTCGTCAGAAATTTTTCGACAAGGAAAAGATCGATGCCTGGCTCCTGGGAGAGCCGGACCTGTCAGATGTTTTCCTTGAGGATCAGTTCAATAAGCACTTACTGAAAAACCAGAAATAGGCGCTTGCCTTTTATTCATCCTTTAAAAATGTTATGATGAAACAGTTACCCTATATCCGGGTGGGAACCAGTTACTATAAGATAGTAGCGATGCCCACAATTGCCGGGAACTTCAATGAAGTTTCGATGCTCTATAATATACTTTCAGGAATTGAAAGTTTTAAAGCTTTGGGTTATGGAGAAATTTGAATCCAAACTTTATCAGGTATCCGAACAAAAGAAGAAAACGATCTACGATGCTGTGGAGGAGTATGTATCTGAAAAATATGATATACGGTTTAACGAAATCTCCCACGAGTTTCAGATACTATCAGCAGCAATTTAGCAAATTTTCAAAATAACAAAATTTTCTATGAAACCCACATTAATGATTTTAGTAGTGCTCCTGCTTGGCTGCGTTACTCCAAAAGAAATATTAACAGGATGCGACCATTATTCAGGATGGTGTAATGAAATAAGGGATCTGGCAGTACAATCCTGGAAATATGCGCAACTCTCTAAAAATGTGTATGAACAGGAGTACCAGTTTAAAGTTTCAGACCTGTTTAAAAGAATTGAGAGTTTTGAAAATAAAGCTATTGATTTTAATGCAGCATTATATCAGGATCTGGAAAGTGAAGGTTATGTTCTGGTATTCCGGGGAACCGATTCTACTCTAGATTATAGAAGAGGCAATAATCCATTTAATCAGGAACAAAATAGCTATGCCCTGGAAATTTTTGATGATGTAAGGAAAAAGTATGGGGCTGAAAAACTCACTGTTGCCGGCCATTCCTTGGGAGGAGGAATAGCGACCCATGTTTCTCTTAACCGCGGGAATGTGACTTCATATTCCTTTAATGGAAGCCCTGTCTTTAAGAAAAATGGAGATTTTGAAAATGAAAGGTATAGTATCGTAGAAAATGGGGAAATCCTTAAATTATTCCGCGCACCGGGACGTGAGCCAACCCAGTTATATACTTCAAATGGCTGCTCCCACGGAAATCCTGTAAGTAAGCACGGAATACAAAAATTAGCCACCTGTTTAACTCAAATTGCCGCCATCGAGAGTGAAGAGGCCAGAAAATCATTAGATCTTAATAAACTGGAATTTGAATACCCGAAAAATAACAGCTCATTTATGACAGCTTGTAAACCAACAATTAATTCATAGCTTTTTTAAGTATGAGAAAAAAATTTTACTTTTTATCTTAACGTTATTACCTGTTACACAAAGTTTTGCTCAGGAGGTGGTTCCTGGTGATATTGTCTCTTTAAAACAATCTATAAAAACTACCGGGAATCCTGAACTTATTTATTCGCAAAATCTGGATACAACCAAATCGGTTAATTATTTAGAGACTTTTATCCAGTTTGAAGTAATTGGCGTCACAGACAATATTGTAAAATTAAGAGCATTGGATTTTAAAGAAGGTACACAAAAAAGTCACTTCTATAATAAAAAAATATATTCCGTCAATCGATCTGAATTTGATAAGAGCTACAAAATCGTAGAACCGGTAGAAAAATTTTCTTTGGGCCTTATTTCACTGCCATTTAAGGTAAGGCCTCAGACGAAGTTTTCTTATTCAACTGAGTTCAATCTCAATGGTGCTTTAAACTATAACATTTACACTTTCTGGAATACTTCTATTAATTATCAAGCAGGCTTAGGCCTGGGCAGTGTTTCTTTAAATACCTCCAATTCCAATGGCGTGTCGCCTGGCCAGGAACAAAACGTGTCTATTTTATCAATATTGAACGGTTTAATGCTCCAGCATAAATGTATCCAGGTAGGTATTTATTTAGGCGTGGACTATATTAATAATCAGGAGGAATATCAATGGAATGGTAATGGAAATCTGTGGTTTGGGATAGGAATAGGCTATGACATACTTACGATAAGCACAAAAAAACCTACAAATTGATCACGCCGCATTACAGAGCCTTGGAAGAACAGGAAATCCGTAGAATTGAAGGCTTCACAGAAATTGAATTTGAACAAAATTTTAAAATAGAGCTTTAATTATGAGTTTCCCTAAGAATAATATTATTGATAACTGGTTAGAAAAGAACGGTGATCCGGAAATAGATAAATTAGTAGAACGTAATCTGGCAATTTCTAATAAGGTTCAGAATATCTTAGATAACCGTAAAATAAAGCAAAAGGAATTTGCAGAAATGTTGGATAAAAAACCGTACGAGGTTTCTAAGTGGTTAACTGGCCTACATAACTTGACCTTAAAAAGTATCACAAAAATGGAAGTTGCTTTAGGTGTAGATCTAATAAGCATTGAACCTTTAACAGAATACAAATATGTGTATTTAGGATCTGTAAAGGGATTATACGCCGCGTTTTTTACCTTATTAGGTATTAGTTTTTCCACGGCTAGAGGAATGTTTTATGATCGCTTGGCTAATACAAACTTTCAGGATGTGATAATTCCATTGATTTCACCAATAAAAATGTTAGATACTAAGAGTAAAGGTGAATAATATAATTTTTGGGGAATACAATCCTCAAAAAACATTATATTTGGGGAATATAATCCCTAAATATGATTGAACGAGCTTTAAAAGAGAAAATAAAAAACCGTTTTGGAACCGGTAAGGCAATTCTTTTAATTGGCCCGAGACAGGTTGGTAAAACTACACTTTTCAATAGATTATTGGAAGGGAAAGAATATCTTTTCTTAAATGGAGATGATCCAACAGTCAGAAAACTTCTTTCTAATCCCAATTTAGAACAACTTAAAAACATAATTGGGAATTATAAAACTGTGTTTATAGATGAAGCTCAGCGTATAGATAATATCTGGCTTACTCTCAAGTTGATTACAGATCAATTGAAATCAGTTCAGCTTTTAGTAAGTGGTTCATCTGCCTTCGAATTAAACAATCAAACTCAGGAGCCTCTTACCGGCCGAAAATGGGAATATCAGTTGTATCCTATTTCCTGGGGAGAATTTGAATCAAACGTGGGCTTTCTTAAAGCTGAGCAACAATTAGAGTTAAGAATAATCTACGGAATGTATCCCGATGTGATGAATAATTTTGGCGAAGAAAAGGATATTCTAAAACAACTTACCGATAGTTATTTATATAAAGATATTCGGAGTTATGGAGGAATCCGTAAACCAGAGGTTTTGGAAAAATTATTGAGGGCTCTTGCCTTTCAAATTGGTAGTGAGGTAAGTTATAACGAATTATCTCAGTTGCTGGGTATCGACAAAAAAACCGTTGCAACTTACATTGATCTTCTTTGCCAGGCATTTGTAATATTTAAACTCCCAAGCTTCAGTAAGAATCTACGAAATGAAATAAAAACCAATCAAAAAATATTCTTTTACGATACCGGAGTTAGAAATATGATAATTGGCGATTTAAGTCCAATGGATGATAGACAGGATAAAGGTAATCTCTGGGAAAATTTTTTAATTGCCGAACGTCTAAAATTTCTGGCTTATAATAATTCTTTGAGTAAAGGATATTTCTGGAGGACCGTTCAACAGCAAGAAATTGATTATGTTGAAGAAGGGGAGGGGAAATTGAAAGGTTTTGAAATTAAATGGAATCCAAAAAATAAGATAAAAATTCCAAAGACTTTTCTGAAAGCTTATGATGCAGAGGTAAAAATCATCAATAAAGATAACTTTAGGGACATTCTAATCTAATAGGATTTATTGCAGCGACCATTTTTCTAATTTTTCTAAAACGGAAGATTTGTAGCTCCTGCTTATAGGAATTGCTTTCCCGTTAACTTCTAAATACTCATTGGTGTAAGACTTTAATGCTGCCAGTGACACGATAAAAGAACGATGTGTTCTAATAAACTTTGATTCCGGAAGCTCTTTTTCAATGTTGCTGATTGTTTCTCTTATAACAATGGGACTTTCGGAAGTATAGATTTTTAAGTAATCACTCAAACTTTCGATATAAGAGATTTCATTAAGGTTAATCCTAATCATTTTGCGGTCTGAGCGTACAAATATAAAATCGTTATGTTCCTTTTTATCTCCATCTATCTTTTGCTCTTCTTTACTAAAATGAATTTTATGAAAAGAACTGACTGCTCTTAAAAGACGTTCAAAAGAAATGGGTTTCAAGAGGTAGTCCACTGCCTGTAAATCGAAGCCATCTATAGCATATTCCCGATATGCAGTAGTAAAGATTATTTTTATATCATTATTGATTGAACGTGCGAAGGACAAACCCGAAATTTCAGGCATGTTTATGTCTAAAAATATCAGGTCCACTTTATGTTCATTAATTAAACTGAATGCTTCCCCCGCACTTCCACAGGTGCCAATTATCTTTACGCTCTTTATTTTAGATAAATGTGCTTCTATGACCTCGCGGGCTACAGGCTCATCATCAACTATTATACAAGATATTTTTTCAGACATGCTGGTGAATTTTACTATGTATTAATGAGAGTTGCGCTTCAAAAGAACTACTGTTTCTATTTACTGAAAGAGTATGATGATCTGGGTATAATAATTCCAATCGTTTTTCCAGATTTGATAATCCTATCCCATTTTCTATGATTGGATTTTCTGTACTTTTAACCGAATTTTCTATGGTAAATTCTATCCTATTCTCATTTATCTTTAGTTGAATACTTATACTCAGTTTCTTATCAACAAACTGTCCGTGTTTGAAACTATTCTCCACGAGTGGAATAAATAACATGGGCGCAATGCTAATATCTTCCATATTTTCCGGAAGATCAAGATCAACTAATAAGTTACTGCCATATCTCATTTTTTCCAATGCCAAATAATCTTTTATGTGTTCTATTTCACTGCTAAGGCTTACCAAGGGCTTATCTGCCTGGTACAATAAATAATCAAGAAGGTTTGAAAGCTTCAGGATCATATCTGGTGTTTCCTCAGACTTTTTTAATGCGTAGCCATAAAGGGTATTAAGTGTATTAAAAAGGAAATGAGGATGAACCTGCAATTTAAGATAGTTCAACTCTTGTTCTTTAAGCTTCAACTGCCCTTCAAGAATCTTATTCTCTAATAACCTATTTTTTGCTATAGCTGCATAATTCTGTTTTAGCAGGGTAAATGAACTCACCAATAATACAACCAGATACACCAGTAACATCATAGATAAAAGACTTCGGCTAAGAGGTGGCATTTCACTGTAGTTCATATTCAAGACAAAAACGAGTCCGTAGAAGATAGAAAGCACAATGGCAAAAGCAGATAAAACCAGCGTATAAAAGCTATAAAGAGTAAAAAGTAGATACCTTTTTTTAAGCAAAAAATTAGGAATGAGATAGTAAATTATAGTGTAGGTAGTGATGATTGTTACAGGTAGAAGAAATACCGAAAAAGAACCGGAAAAAAAGATATTCTCATTGGGAGCACCCAAAAAATAGGAGAAAAACAGGAGCACAAGAATCCAAAAAATGCTGTGCAACAAAATTTTCCTCGAGCAGAAATATGCAAATCGGTTAAGCTTCATAACCAGTACAATATCCAAATTATTTTAGTGAAATTTACTTAATTGCGATGAATAACATCTTTTTAGCTGCTTTTAACTGTTGCAGTTTATTTTAACCGTAATGAGAACAAATTCTGCCAAAAACAGAAAGGAAACAGTTGTCCATCGACTTTTGAATCGATAGCCGTGAAAAGACTGTAGATTTGAATAAGGACAAATTAAAAATTGAATTATGCAAATAGCACTACAAGAAGGAGCGCACAGAGGTATATTAGAAGTTCTTGCCGCAAGGTTTCAGGAAGGGGGATTTTTTATAATGATGCTTATCCTAATAGTTGGAATTATAGGTTTATTTCTTCTGGTGAGAGGAATTTATTTAGTTCGCAATCGAAACCCCAGAATAAACAAAACTATTATCATTATAAACTCTCTGGGACTTTTTGCTTTGGTGCTGGGGGTTTTTGGGCAATTAATTCAACTAATCAATACGCTGGATTATCTCAGCTCTTTTGAAGGAACCACCCCACGGGATTTCGCCGATGGCCTAAAAACAACAATGCTACCGACTTTATTCGGAGCTTTTATTTTTCTGTTTACACGATTGTCTACTATTTTACTCCATTGGATAAAACCCTTTCAGGTAAAAGAGGATAAACCTGTCTTTTCCAAAGAGTCTAATTAATCTTCCAATTTTAAATAAGATATATTATGAAAAAATTAATCTTACCATTACTTCTGGTTTTATCGGGATACCTCTTAAAAGCTCAGGAAAACCCTCCAACTGAAACATTAGACAGCTTATTTGATATCGTTAATTCAGAGGAAAAAGGAATGGGAAGTATTTCCATTTTCTCAAACGGAAAAGAGTTTTATCAGCGATCCATCGGGTATTCCGATGTAGAAAAGAATTTGCAATCAAATGCAACTACAAAGTATCGGATTGGATCCATTACTAAAACCTTTACCGCCGTAGTTATTATGCAGCTTGTTGAAGAAGATAAGCTGAAGATGGATAGTTATTTGAGTGATTTTTTTCCGGATGTGCCCAACTCAGAAAAAATAACATTAGAGCATTTATTGCGACACGAAAGCGGAATATTTAATGTGACAGATGATAAAGATTTCACTACCTGGATGAAAAAACTACAAACCCGGGAAGCGATGCTAAAACGAATAATTAAAAATGGAACCCTATTTGAACCCGGCGATGAAACACGCTATTCAAATTCAAACTATTTATTACTTTCTTATATAGCAGAAATTGTTGAGAAGAAAGATTATGCCGCAATAGTAGAGAATAGAATTATTGATAAGCTTGGGCTAAAAAATACATTTTATGGTGAACAAATTAATGCTGAAGACAATCAGGCCAGATCTTATGTGAAAACCGAAGGTAATTGGAAGGTTACCCCCGAGACAGATATGAGTGTCCCAATGGGAGCTGGAGGCCTTGTTTCTACACCCGAAAATCTTAATATATTTTATTACAATTTATTTGAGGGCGATCTTATGTCAAAAGCTTCGCTGGAAGCTATGAAAACTACAAATGATGGAACGGGACTGGGTTTAATGAAGTTAACCTTTAATGGTTTTGAAGTCTATGGTCACGGCGGTGGGATAGATGGATTCTCATCTATTGCAGTCCACTTTCCAAAAGAAAAAATAACGGCATCATATATCGCTAACGCCTCAGATTATCCCCTTAATAGTATTTTTCTTGAAGCGATAAAAATAACCCTTGGTTTACCATATCAAATCCCCGATTTCGCTCCGCCCACGGCACTTAATCCTGATGTGCTTGATCAATATAAGGGAAACTATGGTAGCGCAGAATTTCCTATTGATGTTGCTATTTTTCATAAAGAAGGTGTATTATACGCCCAGGGAACTGATCAGCCACCAGTTCCATTGGATTTTGCAGGAGAAAATAGTTTTAAGGCCGATCAGCTGATGCTTAAACTTACTTTCATTAATGCAGAAGGAAAGATGATGTTGGAACAGGGTGGGAAGATATATGAGCTTAAAAGGGAGTAGGTTGATCTAGAATGGATTACTAATTTAAGTTGAGTCTTAGTTCTGATGTTTGCATTTATTGCAACAATAATTCACTGGCTTCATCCAGTATGGCAGTATCGAGCTCTTTTAGATAAGCTTTGGTAGTTTTAATATCCTGATGACCTAGAGATTCACTTATTATATCTGTTCCCGCACCTTTTTGTTTTAAGCAGTTGGCGAAGCTATGCCTGGCGACATAACTCGTAACCGGTTTATCAATTCCGGCAAGACTGGCTAATTCCTTCAAATCCTTATTAAACTTGCTGAGAGTTTTTCTTTTTCTATCGTTTAATTGAGTGGGGGTGAGGTTTTCCCTAAGGAGTATTGGAAAAATGTACGGTCTTTTATTTTTGCGGTAATAGTTAAGTATGTCTTTTACCGGGGGCATAATTTTTATAATGAAGTTTCCTTTAGTTTTGGATCGCGTGTAATGAATTCTATCCCCGGAAACATTATTCCACTTTAGTCTCATCATATCAGCGAAATTCATTCCCCTGGTATAGAAACTAAAAATAAAATAATTTCTGCTGTTGACTAAATGAGGCTTATCACTCAAAAATCCGGTTCTGGAAGATGAAAAAATCATTAATCGGAAAGCTTACCATACGATTTACGAATTGAAGAATGGTTTGGGTCCAGCACCGATTAAAACCGAAAAAGGTTGGCTACATTTGGCCCACGGAGTAAGAAAGACCGCGGGAGGATTACGCTATACGTTGTATCTTTTTATGACAGATCTTCAACAAATTATAAAGTGATTTACCAACCGACAGGCTATTTTATGGCGCCAAATTACGAAGAAACGGTAGGCGATGTTCCTAATGTGCTTTTTGGAAACGGTTGGATTATTGATGATGACGGAAAAGTGTTTATTTACTACGCTTCCTCAGATACCAGGTCTCATGTAGCCGTTTCTTCGGTAGAGAAGTTACTGGATTACGTTATAAATACGAGGCAGGATAAATATACTTCTGAAGAATCGGTTAAAGCAATTCTTCAGCAGGTTGAAAAGAATAAAATGATCACAGGAAAATAAATGCAGATAGCAACGGTAATGATTCAACGTGACTTAGAAGCTGAACTTCAAAATATTTTATCCTACTGGAAAGAGTATAGTATTGATGAGGTTCAGGGAGGATTTTGGGCAAAAGAGACCACTTTAACAAACTGATTGAAAAAGCAAATAAAGGCATAATTCTTAATACCCGATTGCTATGGAGTTTTGCTGCAGCCTGTAATTTTAATAACGATTCCCGATTAAAAACGCTGGCAGAACGAGCTTATAAATATTTTGAAGCCCATTTTTATGATGAGGTAAATAAAGGATTTTTCTGGCAAGTAGATTATTTAGGAAGTCCTGTAAATACCAGGAAGCAAATTTATGCACAGGCTTTTAGCGTTTATTCTTATGCTGAATATTTTAAATTATCAGGTTATGAACAGGCAAAAGAAAGAGCGATGGAAACTTTTTCCTTCATTGAGAAAAAGGCCCGAGATTTAAAGGAAAATGGATATTTTGAAGCTTTTCAGAAAGACTGGAGTCCCATAGACGATGTACGTCTTAGTGAAAAAGATCAAAATGCTTCTAAAACAATGAACACCCATTTGCATATACTGGAAGCTTACACCACTTTACTGCAAATAACAGGGAATATTAAGGTTAAAGAGGCTTTAGAAAACCTGGTTAAACTATTTCTTTCAAATTTCCTTGATAATGAATCAGGGCACTATGGATTATTCTTCGATGAAAAATGGTCGTTACAAAGCCCAGTCATTTCTTTCGGACACGATATTGAAGCAGCATGGTTACTAATAGAAGCCGCGAAAATGGTCGGCGATTCAACATTGATTGCTCAAACTACCGAAGCCGCAATTTTTGTAGCAGATAAATTCCTGGAGGAGGCCTATGTGGAGAACAAAGGTGTGAGTAATGAAAAGAACCTGGTTACCGGGAAGATCGACTTTGATAGGCACTGGTGGCCACAGGTGGAAGCTATGATGGGTTTACACTATGCTTTTAATATTTCTGGAGATAAAAAATACAAAACGGCAATACTGGATATCTGGAATTTTACCCAGAACAATTTAATAGACAGACAAAATGGTGAGTGGTTTTTTAGAGTAGACCAGTCTAATAGACCTTATACACAAGATAAATTAAGCATGTGGAAGACACCTTACCATAATTGCAGGACCCTAATGAGGCTTATAAAAGAAACACAATGAAAAAACTTGAATAACGAAATAGAATTAATAAATACATTTCTGGAGTTAACTTGAAAAAAGGCCATTTCCGTGGTTGAAACTTATTAAAGACCAAATTAGAGGGTAATGATAAAGATAAATCCGGAGAGCTAAACTATGTTTTGAATGTAAGGAGCTAATTTTTCTTCGATACCGCAACTTTCATCCAGGCTTGGGTGGGGGTTTTTAAGCACTATATTGTAGAAATATACCTGGTAGGTGTAATTACATCCATGTATTTTTTCCAAATTAAATAAATTATTAAAAAGTTTTATCTCCTTAAGAAACTAATTAGATTAATAACGTTTCCACTTAATTTTCTTTTAGCTATATTTTATAGCCTGAAGCGTTGGGAAATATGAAGAAATTTATACTTGAATCTGGAAAAGCATTAGCGAGACTAAGATCTGGAATAAATGATTTTATTGAGGATAAAATAGAGGGGAGTTCTACCAACCTCATTCACCAGCGTCAAAACTTAATAAAATAAAATCGGTATTTAGTAGTTTTTTACTAAATTAGATACTTAGGATCTTTTAAGATCAAGCCTTTATAGAAATAATTTCCTGTTCCCAGTTTTTTTAAGGCCCACCCCCTCAAAACCTACACAAATATCCTTTTGCTAGAAAAGATTTAAAAAGTAGTACAATCTTAATTCAATTCTGGTAATTATACCTATCTCATAATTTTGTGAGAAAGTAAACTACTTCAGAGCAAGCTCACGAAGCAATAGGATTGGAAAATACAATTTGATTTCGAGATAAGCCTCGGAGCATTTAATCTCGAATATCGAGTAAATACTGGTGGTCAATGATTCAACCCATACAAATATTAATAGTTGAGGATGAAATGATCATTGCAGCTAATATTTCACTGCAGCTTACCGAAATGGGCTATGAGGTTTCTGGGATTATTCCGAAGGGAGAAGACGCGTTGCGATTTATTAAAAACAATCCCCTGGATATTGCGTTGATAGATATTCAGCTTAAAGGGGAATTAGATGGAATAGAAACCGCACAAAAGATGCAGGATTTGCATCCTAATCTTGCCATTATTTATCTTACCGCAAATGCCGATGAAGCAAATTTCAACCGGGCAAAAGAAACCCACCCCTTTGCTTTTATATCTAAACCCTTTAAGAAATTAGATCTACAGCGAAGTATAGAACTAACCATAAGTCAGTTAAAATGCAATATCGTCACTTCGCCAGGAAATAAGGTTGAAGATGCTACTTTTATTCTCAAAGATTGCCTGTTTGTAAGGCACCAGGATACTATGGTAAAGGTAGATATTAAAGCTATTAAATACATAGTGGCAGAGCGTAATTACTGCCGTATTTTTTCTGCTGAAAAAGAATATTTACTGGTCACAACCCTTAAAGAAATGGATAAAAAACTTCCTCCAAAACATTTCCTAAGAATCCATAGGTCCTATATTATTAACCTTTCCAGAATAGATGAAATAGCAGGCACTCACGTCGTTATTTCTAAAAAAGCTATTCCTATGACCAAAGATAAACGCCCAGAACTTTTAAAAAGACTGCAGACCATTTAGACCTTTGATCAAAAATAAGGGTGTTTAGGACAGTTTTTTAGCATTCTCGTCCTAACTTGCTTTATTTCAGTTTTTTACGATGGTATATTGTTCTTGTAATTAATTTAAAAACAAGAAATTATGGAGACCGTAAAATTTATTGCCCTTTTTGTAGCAATTGTATTATTGAACACCAATGAATTATTGGCACAAAATGGAAGCACTACTCAGGCATTCTGGATACACGAAGATCAGGTAAAACCTGCTATGCTAAAAGAATATGAAGCCGTTACCAAAGATTTTATTAAAGCCTGCAAGGAACACAATCTTAAAGATGCAGACTGGACTACAGCGCGTATTGACGGAGGAACCTATTTAACTATTGCTCCCATAAATAGTATGGCCGATTTTGACAAAAATCCTATGGCGCCTTTAGCCGAAAAGATGGGAGAAGAAAACTTCAGGGCTATATTTAGTCGATTTGATAAATGCTACGATACCCACCGCAATTATATGGTGCATTTAATAAACGATATGTCTTATATGCCCAACGGCCTTACCACAAATACCGAGGGAGAAGATTACCGGAAATGGCATTTCTTTCACGTGACACCACAAAATGTTACGAACCTTAGAAACAAGATGAAGGAGATTAAATCCCTTTATGAAACAAAAGGTGCTACACAACATTTCAGAATTTATCGCAATGGTTTTGGAAGTACTGGAGATTATTACCTAGTGGTGATTTCAGCAAAAGATGCGCAATCCTATGCTAAAACTTCTGAAGAAACAGATAAACTGCTTGGAGAAGAGGGTGAGAAATTATTTGATGATCTTATGCAATATGTTCATAAATATGAATCTAAAACAGGCAGTATGCGTCCAGATCTAGCTTATATCTCCAATTAATTAAATAAACAGCTATGAAAGTCTTACACCTCTATTTCATCTCATTACTTATTGGTTTGTTTACTTCAAACTACTTGCAGGGGCAGGAGAATATTGACCAGGATTTGGTAAAAAAGCTATATGAAATCTTGCAAAATAAGAATGCTACGGCAAATGAAATTGCCGCACTAACGAACAGTATAGATTGGGATGAAATAGAAAGTGTAAAGAATAGCAATTACAATATTACGCTTAGCGGAATTATAAAAAATGAATGGCAAAGCATTCTATTTAAGGATCTCAATTTTCAGGTATCTGGTAAAAATAAGGTTTTGGTAACCGGAATAGTGAAGGGTCGCAAAGCATCAGAATGTGAATACATCTATACAATATTTAAACATTCCTGGTCTTTAAAGCAAGGTAAAATAATAGGTTTCCTAGAATAATTAAAAATATAAAGTCATGAAAGAGTTAATGTCATTAGGAGTTGCAATAGTCATATTTATAGCTTGTAGCCAACAACGAACACGCTACACCCAGCAATCACCAGAAATAGAAACTTACAAACAAGTACTGGAAGATTATGAAGATAGGGATTGGGAAGCTATGCTAGCACATTATAGTGATACCGCTAAAATAATGAACAATGTAACAGAAGAAAACGGGAAAAACCTAACGCAATTCTTAGCGGAAAACAAGAAAGATGCCTCTCAATTTACTAGCTGGAATTTTGTAGACGATGCCTCAGAATATGAAATGATTGTAAACGATGAAGGCGAAACCTGGGTGAACTTTTGGGGCCTTTGGGAGGGCACTTATAAAGCAAATAATAAAGTGTATCAAATTCCCACTCATATTACTGCCCGGTTTGTTAACGGGAAAATTGTAAGAGAATTTGGTTATTGGGATGTTTCAAAAATAGTAAAGGATATCCAGCAGGCAGATGAATTAAGTTCTTCAGAAGAAAGAACCGGGAATTAACTGTTAATACAGTTACGACTTACTTAAATGCTATGATGATGAAAACGGTAGGAATTATAGGCGGTTCGGGCTTTATTGGAAGCTACATAACCAGGAAATTTTTGGAAGAAGGCTACGAGGTAAAAGTTTCGGTAACCAATATCCATAAGAGCGAAAAATATCAGCATCTTTTTGATCTTCAAAATTCAGAAAACCTCAACATCAGGGCTTTTAAGTTGGAAGACCTGGATCAATTAAAAGATTTTATAAAAGATTGCGAGATCGTAATTCACAGTGGCACTCCCTTTCAACTGGATGTAAAAGACCCGCAAGCTGAACTTTATGATCCTACTATAAAAGGAACCCAAAATTTTCTCCAGGCAATAAGCGAGGTTTCGAATATTGAAAAAGTAGTTTTTATTGCATCTGTTGCAGCCTGGAATACCAATTTCCCAATGCCGGCAGGTGGCAAAAGCTTTTCTGATACTTTTGATGAAAAAGAAGACAGGTACACCAGTGAAGATAGCCATCCATACTCTCAAGCCAAATTTATTGCTAACCAGGTCGTTGAGAAATTCATCGCAGATAACCCGGACCTTCCATTTGAAATTTGTTCTGTTTCCCCCGTAATGGTGATGGGCAAATCTTTGTCTAATAGAGAAGACTCCACCTCTACTGGCCTGCAATTTCTTATAAAGAACAAATTAGCGCCAGATGATTTTATTCAAAGACTCTACGATAATAATGTTCCTTTTGCCGTGGTAGATGTTGAAGACGTGGCTAATGCCACATACCAGGCAGCCACGAAAAAGGGCTTACACTGCAAAGATTACCTTTTAACGAGTGAAACATATAAAGTGTGGGATATTCATCAAATGTTGAATCATAAAGAACCCAAGGAAAAAGCACAAATTGTCTATAAAAACGATCTCGCAAAAACAGATTTAGGAATTCAGTTCAGGCCCGTAAGAGAAACCCTAAGAAGTTATTCTAAATGAGAAATTACCGAATTTAAAACATATTAATCATGAAAACACTTAAAAACCAGACTATTTTCCTGGCCGTATTTTTAGTGACCATTGCCACTTTTGGACAGGAATACGAGGAAAGTCAAAAAATAGATTATAAAACAGGTAATCCGGCTAATTGGCCAGCTGAACTGGATGCTGTGATAGCTGCACCAAATAATCATAAAATATTATTAGAGAATGACCAGGTAAGGGTACTTGAAGTTTATTTGGCTCCGGAAGAAAAAGAACCGCTTCACCATCACAAATGGCCAAGCGTTTTATATATCCAGGAAGCCGCCGACTTTATTGACTATGATAGTAATGATAAGGTTATTTTTAATACTCAAAAACTTCCGGAACCATTAAGCTTTCCGCTCACCATGGCCAAAGAACCGGAGGCACCGCATTCTGTCGTAAATCTTAGCAAGACAAAGCCCATACGTCTCATTCGGGTGGAGATGAAACCTGAAAGTACAAATCAAAACATAGGGATTATTGATGGCCTTTATAAATCTTTTGGCGAGGGTGATATTCCTTCTGTTCTGGAAGCAATAGACGAAGAAATTATATGGAACGAAGCCGAAGGTAATGCTTATGCCGATGGCAACCCATATATAGGTCCGGAGGCCGTTTTAAAAGGTGTTTTTGAGAGGGTTGGAGCAGAACACGAATATTTTAAACTTGAAGACATCGAGCTACATGAAATGAGCAACAATCAGGTATTGGCTACCTTGCGATATAATGCTAAAGTTAAAGAAACGGGAAAAACTTATAATGCACAAGTTGCTCACCTTTGGACTTTAAAAGATGGAAAAGTTAGTGCCTTTCAGCAATATGTAGATACCAAAAAAATAAATGATGCTATGGGTAATTAAAAAACCTTGTTCTATCTCAAATCAAGGAAACCTGTGAGATTTAAAATTGAATAAATATTGAGTGCCAGAGGTATAAATTACCTGCATCGTCCCATCTAATTGTCGGGTAAGCAAATCGATGAGTGTTTTTCCGAATCCGGTTCCTTTAACGGGTTCACCTTCGGTTTGCCCAATACCATTATCTTTTACTAGCAGCTGCAACTCGTTAGCCGATTTTTTATCTAAATCTATAGTTATCTCCCCCGCTTGCTTATTCGGAAAAGCATATTTGAGGCTGTTTGTTAATAGTTCGTTTACTATTAATCCCAAAGGTACCGCAGTGTCTACATCTAGATGCAATTCAGGCATTTTATAGTTAATCTTAATGCGTTCTTCTTCCCCAAAGGAATCCAGGATATGATTGCCAAGATTTAAGAAATAATCTTTCATTTCAATAGAAGAAAGATGATCATTCTGGTATAAACGCTGATGAATTATACTCATAGAATATACCCTGTTCTGGCTCTCCTTCATCGCACTCACAACATTAGGATCTTTAATTTGTGCTGTTTGTAAAGCCAAAAGGCTGGAAACCACTTCAAGATTATTTTTTACCCGGTGATGAATTTCTTTTAATAAGAATTCTTTCTCCTTATTCTGTTTTCTTAATAGTTTATTTTTCTTTCGATTATTGCTAAAACTAACAAATAGCACCAATAAAATTAGGAACAATAAGCCGGCAATAAGACTAATAAGATTTTGACTCGTTTGCTGTTGTAATAACCTTGTTTCCTGAAGTTGAATAGTATTTTCCTTTTGAGCCACATTAAATTCGGTTTCAAGCTGAGAGATACGTTGATCTGCTTCTGCGGTGAATACAATTTTATTAAGGGAATCATATTCAGAAAATGCTTTATACGCTTCCTGATACTGTGCATTTTTCGCATAAGCTTCACCAAGACTGTTATAAGCTTTGCTTAAGAAGAAACCATCTCCAAAGCTTGGCGTAGCCACCTCGATAGATTTTTTAATATTAGTTATTGCGGCAGGATAATTTTTGTTCTGAATTTGTAACTCTCCAACCGAAAGGTAAGAACGCATTAGCATAAACGCATTATCTAGAAGATAGGCATACTTTATGGCATTTTTACCGGCTTCTTCAGCGCTTTCAAATTCATTCAAAAATGCATAAAGATCTACAAGAGAAATGTAAACATCGCTTAGATTATTATAAAAACCATAACGTTCACCAATTTCAATAGAACGTGTATAGTACTCCATTGCTTTGTTGTATTGTTTAAGTTTTAAATAATTATTTCCAACCACGTAAAGTGTAAAATCATAATCAAGATCTACTACGTTTCTTTCTTCAAAAAAGGAAAGTGATTTCAGGCCATACTCCAAACCTTCCTCATATTTTTCCTGCTTCCAAAACAAGTTGCTTAAATCGCTGTAAGCAATTCCAATTGCTTTATTATTATTTAATTTTTCTCCCAGGCGCAAAGTTTCGAGGGCAAAATCGGCAGCTCTTCCTAATTGTCCACGGCGTTCGTAAACATAGCCTAATTGTGTATTAAGAAATGAAAGGTCGCTTTCTGTTACTTTGGCTTCAGCTTCTTTGAGGACTGCCTCTGCTTCATCTAGTTTTTCCTGGCGCAATAGAATAGCAGCCTGGGTAATTTGGAATCTACCATTCCAAAGCGAATTATTTTTTTCTAAAGTAAGTGCCAATCCTTTTTCGGTAAACTCCAGGGCAGTGCTGAGGTTCCTGGTATGCCAGTAATAAGCCAGATCGTTTAAAACTTCAAACTTAAGAGTATCTGACTCAATTTTCTCCAAAGATTCTTCTAGCTCTTTCAAGTAAGAAAGGCCAAAATCATCGGTTTCTACAAAAATCTTTTTGTATGGATCAGGTTTACTAAAATCGAAGATTTGCCCATAAATTGATGGACTAAAAAGCACTAAAAAGGAAAGCGCTAAAAATAATTTTTTCTCCAGAATCAAGGATCGTAATATTGAGATATCCTTATAAATATAAGACTAAATAACTGTTTGTGAGAACTTTATTGATATAAAATTAAATGGTGTAAAACTGTTTTCAACTTAATACCGGGGAAATTATTCCGGTAGTAAGACATTTGGCAACAAGTTCAGTAGTATTTCTGCAACCGCTTTTTTGTAGTACGTTTCTTCTATGCGTCTTAATGGTGTGAGGAGAGAGGTTCATTTCTGTGGCTATTTGTTCAGCATTTAATCCTCGGGATAATTTACAAACAATAGTTTTTTCTTTTTCGGTGAGAAATTCTGAAAAATTGGCATCTGCACTTTCGCCGGGTTCAAATGTACCTTTAGAAATATCTATATTATAATAAGATTTTCCGCCGTTTATATGAATAAATGAAACTGTATTGGTACTGGTCACTTTAAGGTGAGAAACATCGGTTTGAATGCACAATACATGTTCTGGGGTTCCATTTTCTAACACACTTAATGGGAATGCTTGGTACAACATAGTTCGTGTTTGTTCGCCGGCATTTTTCATTCTATAAGAAAACATATTTTTATAGTTTAATACATCTTCTTTATCAAGAAATTCGGTATAAAAATTATTGATGACTTTGCTCTTAAGACTTATAATTTCAATTTCTTCGGGGATAACGGTTTGTAATAAATCCTGTAGCGTAATATCTCCGGCCTTTTTATTTACAAAACGTTCTACCGAATTAGAAACATATTCCAATCCAAAATTATGAAGGTTTACAATATATAAATAGGAGTCTCCCGGGGCGAAAATAGTGGCAAATCTTTTAAATTCTTCAGAGATTTCAAACGGCCGATACTCTTTTACCTGGCGGGAATACATTTCCTGCCAGTAAGCGGAGATTTTTTCGAAATCCTTTTGCATAAAGTGTGATTGTTTAATCACATTAAATATAGGAATTTTCCTTATTTACCTTAGTCTTTTCAAGTTTTGTGGTAGAAAATTATATAAATGAAAAAACCTCCAGGGAAATCCTGAAGGTTTTTGCGTCAAATACTTTTTAATGGTATTAGAAATTAGATACTCATAAATGTTAATCCCCAAATCAAACATTTAAGAAGTTAGCCCTACCAAATCTTCTTTGAACTAATCTGCTATTACAATTAGTAATTTGACAAGGCTAAGATAGAGACAGAAAATAATTTATAAAATACCACTTTAAAGGTAATTTATTAGGTAATGAGAGTTGAATATTCTAAGCTTTTTACAGTGAGATTTTCCAATTATTCGTTTAATAATTTATCGGCTGCCAATACTAAAAAAAGGTAATCTGTAGTACCACCGCCTAAAACATATTCGGTTTGTTGCCAAAGAAAAGGCCATTCCAGCAATTCAGGAAAATCGGGTCGAATTAATGCCGTTCCCGAGCCAATTCCGCCGGGAGTAAAAGAGAAATCGCCCCGGTTCATTCCATAAGCCTGGGTTAAGGAGCGAGAACCCACTCCCGAAGCAAAAGAAGATGTATTTACACCCGGATGTGTTCCTAAAACAAAATTGAGCGCGTTTAGCATATATTTCTTCGGAAAGATTTCAGGAAAAGCGGTATGTAAAAAATACTGTTTCATCCCAAAATTCTGAATTCCCCATCCTGCACCCCAAATATCGGGTTCATAAGGCATTCCGTAGGGAGTTTGCGCTCCTAATTTTTCTACTTGCACGTAATAATCTTCTACAGAAGCTTTTATTTTATTTCTGAAATTTTCATCTTGAATTTCATCAAAAACGGGTGCGAGAACCCAGCCGGTTTGCGCAATATTTTCAGCAAAAATTTCAGCATTTTCTTTTATAAAATTTTCATATTTCGCGTCAGAAGTACTTCTGAAGAGTTCTACACCTAAGCTGAGTTTGTGCACGGGATTATCTGTAGAGGTAGTTTCCCAGGTTTTTTTAGCAATTTCCAGGGCATCTTCAGCCAGGTCTGGATTAAAATCTTTTAGAGACCTGTAGGTGGCAGCTAGGGCCGCTGCACTTTGTAATTCCCTACGCGGATTTTCTTCGGTAAACACCCAGCGATCATCTGGCGCGCCTTCCTGGCCTAACGGAATTTCTTTTGAAGTACTGGTTTCTTTATAAATCTCGCCATCAGAATGGTTTACCGGGTCGCCCAACAAAACATATTGGTCTAAAGTAGGCACAATCACCCCACGATAAAACCGACCCAAAGATTTATAGCCATTTACAATATGTATGGTGCCGTGTTCTATTTGCTGAAGAAAATCGGGCTTTCCATCGGGTTGCAAAATATCTACGGTTTTTGTTTCCTGGTTTATGGTGGTATTATCATAATCTTCCTGAAAAATCTCATAAATATGCGAAAGTCCGTGGATGGTAGAAGCCTGGGATTCTATTCTAAGATCGTAATCTCCGGCATCGTGCCAACCACCGGCATCTAGCCCCGGTACGTGTTCGCCAGGTTCAAAATTGGTAAGGGTTTCAGGGCCTTGCAGGTAACCATCAAAATGATTGGTATCTACAGGCGCCATTCTTGCATCGTCTAAATGACAACGGCCATGCCATATTTTATATCTATCGTTTACCAACATATGGCACATTTGCACCGGTAAAAAATATTCTAAAGTGGGTTGCCAAACCTCACGTTTATAAACATCTTTGCTAATTTGAAAAGCTTCAGTAGTATAATCGCCGTATTTTACAACATACATTCCGGGTTCTTCGATTTTGGTAAAATCCAGCTGATAATATTTATACCTGAGGAATTCCCCCCAATTTGAAGGATTTTCTGAAAGAACCTCGGTAAAACCACCTTCATTATTTATCCGTAATAATTTCGCCTCTTTCAGGTTAGTATCATTTTTATCGGTTTCTATCACGGCAATTTTTTCCTGGGCGGGATGATAACCAACCTGGGAAATTTGAACTACGGGATCGTATGTATAATCTTCCAGGGTGTTTGGAGTAATAAGCCATTCAATAGCATTTTTGGTGGCTCCTGAAGGAACTAGTGACCTAACCACAAACCAGCCATTACTATGCTGTGCACGGCCATCTATTAACTCTAAATTATTTTCTTTTAAGTTTTCAATTTTTAAAGTTTGCCTGGGCGTACCGGGGGCAATCACTAATTCTTTTCCCGTAGCCATAGGCTTTATTTGATATTCATCGTCATCATCATAAGATCCCGGGCCATTTGCCTGGCGGTTAAAAAGACCAAATTCGTTATCCATATAATATGATTTGCCAAAAAGGTAGCCGGGGAAGAATTCGATATTCATTCCCACTTTTCCAATCCATTCTTCAGGCAAAGCTTCATCCAGGTCTACTACGATTTTAAAAGATTTTCCCTGCGGAATTATTTTCAGGTTATAAGAAAATTCCAAATCGGGATATTCAATAGGATTAAAGCCTGTTCGGTTTTTGGCTTCATCGGGATAAGCCATTTTCACACTAATATTATTATTTTCCCTATTTACAACCCGTTCCCCAACTTTTGGTACCGGTTGCCATTGCCCTGGGGTAGGCTCCAGGCGTAAATCTCCGTTGGTGGCAACTCTAATTCCATTTTGAATAATTCCTACACCGCCCTGATGACTTTCCGGATAAAAATCGTGCGCAAGCATGACGTTGAGACCGCGCATTTCAAGATATTCCTGCTCATTAATTTTTAAACTGTCTCCCTGGTTTTGGGCAAAAATTGTTGTTATTGAAAAACAAATTAGAAAGGAAAGTAATAGTGATTTCATATTGTTGAAGTTTGGCTATAAACTATAGAAAAAGATTTATAGGTTAGTTGGTAATTTTTAATTCTTGATCTTTATTTTAATCTAAAAGCTATTCTTCTTTTGAAATTAATGAAAAAACGGAAGAAGAGCTAACAAAGCGTTTATATTCTGAATATTAGGACATTATAAGTAGTTAAATATTCATTTGAATAATAGGAGTAAAAAGAGGAGACCGTTTAACTTTAACTAACAGCCTCCTTTTTGAATCAGTAGCTTATTTTTCGTTCAGGAGTTCATTTGTGGCATTAACAAGAAAAATATAGCTTGCTCCAATATCTACTATATATTCATTTTCGCCCCAGAAAAAAGGCCAGTTTTCCTTATTTTCGGGAAAATCAGGATTCATCAATAAAATGCCCGGTACAATTCCTCCCGCAATAAAACTGAAGTCTGCCCGGTTACTACCGTAGGCAACTTTTTTAGTTTTTGTCCCCACTCCCGAAACAAAAGAGAGATTAGAATGCGGATGTCTTCCAAAAATATAATGTAATCCCTTAAATACATGTTCTTTATCTACCAGGTCTGGATATAATTTATGCGCCCTGTAATTTGCGATGGCAAAATCAATAATCCCGTGATTTCCACCCCAACCCGGTCTGCGAAACATAGGTACACCGTAGGGATTGTCTTTTTCTAACTGGTCAATTTCATCAACATATTTTTGAACATAAGTTTTCAGTTTTTTATTGAATTTCTCATCCATATGAGGCGCGGCATGTAATGCAATATCTATGGTTCTGTCCAGACTTTCATCCATCGCTTTCCAGATTTTTTCTTCAAAAGCTTCGGCATATTTTTCCTCTTTAGTACTTACGTAAAGCTGCATGGAAGCATTCATTTCACTAAGCTTTAGAAAACGTGCAAAATAGCCGGAAGAGGCTTCCTCTAAGGGCATATTTTCATTTTCCTCCCATAGTTTCTTTGCTAATTCAATGCATTCTTTAGATAAAGAAGAATTGTAATCCTTTAAAGCCCGGCTGGCTGCTGCCAATGCACCGGCGGTGCGGTAATCCAGGTAAGGAGAACGCTCTGTAAAAACCCATCTATCATCTAATGTTCCACTGGATAAACCATCGCTTTCAAACGGTTCCAAATCGGGATTGTAGGGCAGGTTATCAGTTTCGGTAGAGGCATCTCCAAGATGATGGTACTGGTGCAGGTTGGGAACCACTATCCCACGTACCGGATGCCCTATATTATTAATTTGAGCCACAAGATTTAGGGTTCCATGTTCAATTTGCTGAAGGATATCTATTTTTCCATCAGGCCGATGAATATCTACATAACGATTTTTCTGATTAATATGGGTTTGATCACGTTCCAGCCCAAATTCTTCCCAGGATGCCACAAGATCTGTAATTGTGAGACAATGTGTGCCGGTTTGGATGTCGTAATCTCCTGCATCAAACCATCCGCCTACATCCAGGCCGGGAATATGTTCATAGGGTTCAAATTTAGTATCGGTAGAAGAGCCCATACTGTAGCCATCAAAATGTTCCTGATCCAGCGGGGCTTGTATAGCATCATCCATAAATGGTCTGCCGTGCCATGTTCTATAGGCTTCATTCACCTTCATATGGTCCATTTGCACGGGGAAAAACACATCCAGGGTTGGATGCCAGGCCGTTTCATAAACCTGCTCACTAATAGGAAATGTATTTGTTGTTTGATCTCCATATTTAATATAATAAATCCCAGTTTCCGTGATATCAGAAAAATCAAATTCAGCATAATTATACCTAAAATGTTTTCCCCATTCGGCCACTTTTTTACTAAATTTTTCGATTGTTTTTCCCTCAGAAGTTACCTGGTATAAGGAAGCAGTTTGCAGTTGATTATCATTTTCGTCCAGTTCTATAATGGCAACCTTTTCCTGGCTTGGATGGTAACCTACCTGGGAGAAGCCAATATTTGGATCGCGTAACCAGTTGGATACCGTGTTGGCTTCTAAATGCCATTCTAACACCTTTCCGGTCTTATTTGCCGGTAGTATACTGCGGGTAACAAACCAGCCGTTTTGAGCCAGGCTTCTTCCATCAAATAATGAAATTTCGGTTTCTGAAGTAATTTCTACGTGGTGATAAGGATCTTCGGGTGCCAGAATAATGGTGTTACCACTGGCAAGGGGTTGGGGTACTATAAATTCTTCTTCCCCACGGGTGTCCAGGGTAGAATGCCCGGCAAACTGCGGTACTTTTTCACTAATGGGTTTAATCTTAGTATTACCTGATGGGTAAAGGGGAAAAATACCGGGATTACCATTTACCAGGTAGGATTTTTCAAAATAAGCAGCTGGGAGAAATTCTAAATTAAATCCTGCTTTTCCTTCCAGGTTTTCAGGAAGAGGTTCATCCAGATAAACAGAAATATTTATTCTTTTTCCTTCGGGTTTAACAATGATTTTTGATGTAAATTCTAATTGCTCATACCTGGTAGTTACTTCTACGGTATTGGTACTACGATCTACCTTTCGTTCTAAAAGTGAAGGTACGAGATCCCATTGTTCGGGGGTATTTTGTAGTCTTACAGCACCTCCGGTACTGCTTCTCATCCCGTGATGAATTAGTTCAATTCCTGCGTTTTTCTCATCAAAAAAGAATCCGTTATACTCGTTACTAAAAACAAGGACATTGAGCCCCCGCGTTTCAAAATATTCTTTTTCGTTAAGCTCAAGTTGAGCAAATATTTGGCCGGTACATAAGCTGCAAAAAACAATGAGTAACCAATTCTGAACTGAGTAATTTCTATGCATAAGTGTTTAGTTTTTATAAAAGTATAAAATAATTGTTAAATACACACTTTATTATTTTTCAGTTAAAAAGAATGGGAAAAGCAATAATTTTTTTGAAGATTTAATGAGTGAAAAAAGAAGGTTCTCAGTTAAAAAAATAGACCGGAGTTGTGTTTTAGTGGAAAGAGAATTTTAATTATTCAGCAATTATATAAAGAGAGAGGTATATAGGCTGGTGAAACTTTAGTTTGACCGGGAAGTTAATATTACACCCAAAAATACTACGCTTAAGCCAACAATATCCATAATCTTAATAGTATCACCAAAAGCTATCCAGGCCATGAGCATGGTCACCGGCGGCCCCAGGTAAAATAAACTCGCTACCCGGGTGGCGTCAAGTCGTTCAATTAACCGCCACATGAGAATATAGGCGCCGAGGGAGACAGCCAGAATGAGCCATATCATAGCAAAAGTAAATTCAGAAACCCATTCTACAGCTAATTTTTCTACAAAAATTGAAGGGATAGCTAAAGCCAGCATAGTGGCCAGACTTTGATAGAAAAGAGTCTGGTCTAGTGGTAGTTTCTCGTTCTTATCATCTATCTCCATTTTACGCTGAATTAATGTAGCAATAGTGATTCCTACAACAGATCCTAAAGGAATTAGATAACCAAAAATTGAACTTGATTTGCTAAAATCTATTCTAAAAGCTACGGTTAATACTACACCTAAAAAACCTAATATTAATCCCCACCATTGATATTTATTGGTTTTTTCATTAGTAACATAACCAGAAAGTGCACCGGTGGCTAATGGCTGCAACGCGACGATTAGGGCTACTATCCCCGCCGGCACTTCTTCCGCAAGCGCAAGTAAAACGCAGGTTAGCCATACTCCATGCGCCAGGAAACCAATAAGCATATTGAGGGACACCGCTTTAAAACCTACCCATTTCAATCTATTTCTGAAAAGAAGGTAAAGCAATAATAATACGGTTACTGCGAGATATCTTAGGAAGATTAAAGTAAAAGGCCCGGTATAAGGAAGTCCATATTCGGCTCCTATAAAACCGGAGTTCCATAATAAAACAAAGCCTACAATTAGTAAAATTGTACTTCTTTTCATCGTAGCGGTTTTCTACAGCGCGCAGCGCTTTAACCATTGAAACTACACAGTTTTTAGCTAACTCACAATAGAAAAAAGAGGGAGGCCTTAAAACCTCCCCTAACTCTAAATTTGTTCAACGAAATCTAAAAAGACTTTTTTATGAAGCTCAAGATCCAAATCGGGAGATACAGATACCCGGGCTATATAATCTTTGTCGGCTTCTTTAGTAGTTCCCTGGGTAGACGTGGCAGGGATTGTCCAGTAACAACCCTTTAGTTGCCCATAACTCACACAATATTTACTTTCGTTTGGGATTTCACTAATCATCATATTGATTAGCTTTTGATTTAATTTCCTTTTATAAGCTTCTCTTTCTTCTTGTGTATTTCCTTTTGTAGGAAGATCTAATGAAAATACAGAGGGAGTAAAGCCTTGCTCAGCTAATTCTTCTGATACAAAATTGATTTTTGCGTCTGGTAATGTTTTCCTGATAAAGTCTACAAATTCCTGTGTGTTCTTATAGGCATCGGCAATTCTTTGATTCATAGAAGGTAATTGCTCTGCTAATATTTCAACCTGAAGGGCAGTTGCTTCATTATCACAAAGAATAAGATGCTTATCTATCTTGCTCAATAAATTTTCAGCTTTTTGATTGGCAACACAGTAACCGGCAGTACATTTTCCGCCACTTGGAAATTTAGATCCACTAACATATGAAATTGTTCGAATAGAAGATAATATTCCATCTTCGGCTAAAAATTGTACGTTAGGACAAAAGGTTTGATCTAAAATAAATACAGGATCTATAGCCGTTTCGCCCCTGGCGGTTTTACGTTTTTTGCTTAAAGCGTCTCTTAATTTTTCCAGGTTGGGAACTTCAACTCGTGGATTGGTAGGGATTTCGGCAATAATATAAGGAACAGCATCTTCTTTGGCAACCTGCTCCAAAACCATATCAGTACTTTGCACCATATCATTATCACCGTCTACCGGTAAATCTACAATGTCTACATTTTCCAGGCTGGCAGCAACCCGTCTTGCCTGGTCGTTTGTACCACCGTAACAATTAGGAGGAACAACAATTTTAATCGCTTTTCCAGGATGTTTCTCCAGGGCTTCGTCAATAAGTCCCATTATAATGGCATATTGCATCGAAAGTCCGCACGAGGCAAGTAATGCATTTGAATTTGTGCCGGTAATATTTTGGATTGATGCAATTACACTAGCTTTATTGTTTTCAGTATTATTGCGGTTAGAAGAAGGTTTTCCTGCTAATTGTTTTAAAGCAGAAAAAGAATCTGCCGGGGTCATAGCAATACTTTCTCTTCTTCTTACGTGTTGTATTTCAGAAATGTACGTCTCATTTTTTTCGCCATTTACCAGTAAAATACTTCCAGTATTTGGATAAGTATTAAGCCAAAAGTCGATATTTGGATGCAGATCAACTTTGCCAATTTCGTCTTTTTGTGAAATAAATATAGTGCTCCCGTTAAATTCAGAAATCTCTTCAGCATTCTCCACCTGTTTTAATTCAAAATTATATCCGTACACATTTTTTAGCGCTTCAGTATCAAAAAAATCCGGTAACGAATTGGTATAAACGATCTGTGTATTTTTATTGTCGAATAGATTTTTTCTTAAAACCGCTAAAACAGGCATCGTCCTGGAAGAAAAACTGATAATATTTTCGGGCTTGAGATTATTCAATTTAGCAATTCCCCATTCCAGAACAGACGATAAGGGGTGACCTAAACGAATATAATCGAAAGCAGTGGGTAATGCTTTAATTGCTGAGGTTTCAGCATTGTTAGCAGCAAATAAGGTTTCAAACTTTTCAAGAAATTCAGTTTTCGCCAATTTTTCATTATAAATGTCCAATCTATGGGTGGTTAGTTTCAACCAATCATTGGGTACGTTTTTTATTACCTCTTCAATATAGTTTAGCACTTTCTGCTCTTTCATAACTTAACTTTTAGATAAGTTGGTAATATAAACTGCTTAATACAATTTTAAAAGTAAAAGCGATCGATTTTCTTAGTACCGTTATAATTCTTTTCTTAATTTTTCCCTTTAGTAAAAGCCCATATTATTTAGTAATTTCCGTTTTTTGCTAAACTATGCGTTTACTTGCTCTCTTTTTGTTTTTTAGCTTTAGCCTGTTTGCTCAGGAGCTGCCGCCAATTACCAATTTTGACCCCGGAATTTACAATGCCGGCAATCAAAACTGGATGCTGACGCAAGCAGATAATAACCATATTTATATAGCCAATAACCTTGGCTTACTCTCTTTTAACGGTGAACATTGGAATTTACACAGGGTGCCAAATGCCAGTGCGGTTCGCTCTGTGTTAGCCAAGGATAAAAGAATTTATACGGGGTCTTATATGGATTTTGGATATTGGGACACAGACCAAAAAGGAGAACTAAATTATACCAGCCTAAAAAACCTTTCTGAAGAAAAAATCCTTGATGGCGAACAATTCTGGCATATTGAAGCCCTGGAAGAATATATTATTTTTCAAAGTTTACGTCGGCTTTATAGCTATACCCGGGAAACCGAAGAAATTAATACAATTAATGCCGGTAATATTATCTCCAATTTATTTAAGGTGAATAATAGACTTTACTACCAGGTTGCAGAAGACGGACTTTACACCATAGACAACGGGAGGATTGAACAGGTTATTTCTAATGCTAAAATTAAAGACAAACCCATTGTAGGTCTATTTCCTTTTGAAGAAAATAAAATGCTTGCCGTTACCCGTGATGACGGGCTTTTCACTATTGAAAATTCTAATTGGGAGCCTTTTCAGTTTAAAGATTATCCTTTAAATGAAAGTATTTTTACCGCAAAATTGCTGGAAGACCAAACCCTTGTTTTAGGAAGCATTGGTAATGGGCTGCACGTTTATGACCTGGCAACTTCACAAAACTACCAATTGCTCCAACCGGTAATTAATAATAATACGGTTTTATCAATTTTGGAGGATAAAGCCGGTAATATTTGGGGTGGGCTGGATAATGGACTTGTGCTTATTAATCGTAAAAGTCCGTTTAGGTTATTCACCGATATTTCGGGAAAAGTAGGCACGGTTTATTGCAGTCATCAATTTGGGGATAATTTGTATTTAGGTACTAACCAGGGTTTGTATCTTAAAATAGGAACTTCTAATACTTATGAACTCATTCCCGGCACTAGCGGTCAGGTATGGAGTATTAATGAAATTAAAGGAAAACTTTACGCAGGGCATGACCGCGGAATTTTTGCAATTGAAGGGAACAGTGCAACCCATATTTCAGATGGTCCCGGGGTCTGGGAAATAAGGGAATTTAAAAACGGACTGCTTCAGGGGCATTACGACGGAATTAGTTTTTGGGAAGAAGGAAATGTTGAAAATGATCCCGTTTATTTAGCAAATTTCGATCTTTCTTCGAGAAATTTAGTGGTACAGAATGATTCTACTTTTTGGGTGGGCCACGATCATAAGGGAGTTTTTAAATTAAAAATTAATGCTGAAGTAAATGAAGTTTTAGACCTGGAAAATTACAGCGTATCCTACGATGGTGGTATGGGACTTAAAGTATTTCAGTTTAATGGCGCTATCTATTATTCTACTGAAGATGAAATTTATAAATATGAACCAAAAACTGACACCTTCAGCCTTGAAAATGAATTAAATAATTTAATTCAGGAGCAAAGAATTAGCGGAATTTCCCACGTTTTACCCGATAATACCTGGTGGGGATTTGGTGAAGACAATCTTTTATATGTTACCCGAGATGCTTTTCAGGATAGGTTAAGCGCAAAATCGGCAGCTATTCCCTTAGAATATAGGAGTATTGCGAAGGGTTTTGAAAATATTTCCCTAATTGGGGAAAGTGAATATCTGGTGGGTTCTAATGTAGGCTATACTATTTTTTCTACCCCTTTAGATTTGCCTTCTATGGAGCAACTTAATATAAATAAGGTTTCTACTGCTGCGTTGGAGGAGGAGTTTAAAAGTCACAAGTTAGACCTTAATCAATTAGAATTACCAAACTCGGTTAATAATATCAATTTTGAATTTAGTATACCGGCCTATTCCAAACTTGCAAAACCGGTGTATAGTTATAGAATTAAAGGTTTTAGTACGGGTTGGAGCACCTGGCAACGCAACGGTAGCGCAACTTTTGAAAATCTTCCGGCGGGAGATTATGTATTTGAAGTACGTGGTAAATATAATAACAGTATAAGTGAAATAGCTACTTACGCATTCACTATTGCTTTACCATGGTACGCTACAACGGTAGCAATTGTAGTTTATATTTTACTTTTCTTATTGCTCATTTTTATCTTGCATAAAATTTACACGGGATATTACAGAAAACAGCGGGAAAGATTATTGGAACAGAATAAAAAGAAGCTGGAAATACGGCAATTAGAATCGCAACAGGAGATTATTACACTTCAAAATCAAAAACTGGAATCTGATGTAGCTTCTAAAAACCGGGAATTAGCGGCCTCTACGATGAATATTATTAAAAAGAATGAATTTCTTACCCAGCTTAAAAACAAACTGACTGAAGCCAATAAAAAGGAAGATATTCAGGAGGTCATTTCTATTATTAATAAGAATATTGCCGAAAAAGATAACTGGAAACTATTTAAAGAAGCTTTTGATAATGCCGACAAGGATTTCCTGCAATCTGTAAAAAAAGAACATCCTAACCTAACTTCTAACGATCTTAAACTTTGTGCTTATTTAAGGCTCAATTTATCCTCAAAAGAGATCGCTCCACTGCTTAATATTTCGGTGAGAAGTGTAGAAATAAAACGATATCGTTTGCGGAAGAAAATGAATTTAGAGCATGATCAGGGATTGGTAGAATACATCCTTAAGTTTTAGTGCCTTTACATGAACGTATTCTTCCTCAACATTACCACAACATTTAATGTAAACCACAGAAAATCAATATTTAGCTTAAAATAATTATAGGCTGCGTATTCATTGATTTCAGCGGGTTTTGTATGCATATTTCGCAAAATTCACCTAATAATTTTTCCTGTATACTATTTGTAAGGGTGATTTATTATTGCTGTTAATGCTTTCTTAATACATTGATTTCCGAATTTAAATCATCAACAAATGAATAAAATACTCGTACTAATTTTGTTTTGTATAGGAACCTTTTCCTTGCAGGCACAAACCTTTTCTGTTTCGGGAATGGTAGATGAAGCTGATACCGGACTTCCACTACCGGGAGTAAACATTATTGTAAAAAATACTTCTAATGGAGTGGTAACCGATTTTGATGGAAATTACACCATTAATGAAGTTTCAGCCGGAGACGTTTTAGTATTTTCCTATGTGGGGTTTCTTCCGCAGGAAGTTACCGTGGGAGAAAATCAGAATGTAATAGATGTTACATTAAAAACAGATGCTGCTGCTTTAGAAGAAGTTGTAGTAATTGGTTATGGAACCCAGCAACGTAAAGATATTACCGGTGCCGTTTCCGTTGTTTCCAATGAAACTATTGAAGAACTTAATCCTATTAAAATTGAGCAGGCCCTGCAGGGTACTGCGGCCGGGGTGAATGTTACTCCATCTTCCGGCGCACCGGGAGCAGGAATTAATGTAAATATTCGAGGAATCGCTTCCAACAGTGAAAATGGCCCGCTAATTCTTATAGACGGTTACCAGGGAGATTTAAACACTATAAACCCTAACGATATTGAATCTATTTCTATCCTAAAAGATGCGCAAGCCGCAATTTATGGTATTGCAGGAGCTAATGGAGTGGTTTTGGTAACTACAAAATCTGGTAAAAAGAATACCGCGCCTACCGTACAGTATGATGCTTATGTAGGAATGCAGGAAACTTCAAGAAAATTACCACTATTGAATGCCACAGAATATGCTTTACTTTTAAATGAAAGTTATGCCAACAATGGCCAGGCCTTGCCTTATCCCAATGTTAGCGATTTAGGTAGGGGAACAAATTTTCAGGACGAGGTTTTTGACACTTCTCCAATTATGAGTCATAACCTTACTTTAAATGGAGGTTCAGAAAAAGTAACCTATTCGTTCGGGGTTTCACACCTTGACCAGGAAGGAATAATTGGCGCTGAAAAATCTGATTTTCAAAGAAGCACCGCGAGATTTAATATTGGGGTAGATATTTCAGATGAATTTAAATTTACCGCCAATTCAATTTATACAAGTCTAAACCGAAGATCTATTAACGAAAACGGCTTAGGTTCTGTTTTATTTAACGCCTTGAATATTCCGTCCACATTTAGCCGCGACCAGGAAGATTTGGAAGGAAGATTAGGAAACGAGATTATTAATCCACTTTCACAAATTGAAAATACCTTTAATGACTATAATCTTAATAAATTCAACGGTTCTTTCAGTCTGGATTATACGCCTATAGAAGAATTGACCTTCACCTCCAGAATTGGTTACAGTCTATCTAATTCAAAAGGAAAAGATTTTGCGCCAATTATAGATTATGGGCCGGGAAAGGTTTTTAACAATGTTCGTAGTACGGTAAACCAAAACCGAATTAACGATAATTCTTATACCTATGACCTTTTTGGGACTTACGAGAATACTTTTAATGAAACACACCATTTAACCGGTACTGCCGGGATGACGGTAATTAGGGACTGGGGAGATGGTTTATATGCTACTGGTTATGATGTTCCAAATAACTCCTGGGACTTTGCTGATATTAGCCTAACTACGGGAACAAACGATGGTTTGAACAACAGTGCTTATAAATATGACATTAGAAAGTTATCCTTCTTCGGAAGGCTACAGTACGATTATCAAGGAAAATACCTTGTTTCTGGGATGCTTCGTAGAGATGCTTCCACAAGATTTGGCCCGGAAAACCGTGTAGGTTATTTCCCGTCAGCAACGGCTGGTTGGATTCTTTCTGAAGAAGATTTCTTAGAAGATTCTAATGTAATTTCATTCTTAAAATTAAGAGGAAGTTTTGGTATACTTGGTAATGATGAAGCCGGTGGCGCAGAATTCTACCGTTCATTATTAGATGGTGAAGCTACTTATGTTTTAAATGGGAGTTTAGTAAACGGTACCGCTTTAGGTAGAATTGCAAATCCCGGGGCAGGCTGGGAAGAAGCCGAAAAAACAAACATTGGTATAGATCTTAGGCTTTTTAATAACAGAGTTGATATTGCCGCCGATATTTTTAGAGAAGATCGAAAAGATCTTTTGGTTGCAGGAATTCCTGTTTCGGGGATTTTTGGTGGTGGCGCACCGGGATCTGGCGCTCCAACTATAAATGCTGGAACTACCCGAAATGAAGGTTTTGAATTTGCTATTAATTATAAAGAAAATTTTGGGGACGATATTCGAGTTGGAATTGGTTATAATGCCACTTTCTTAAGGAATGAAGTAACCGCGGTAAATGGAACCGAGTTTCTTCCCGGCGGTCAATTTGGTGTGGGACAACCACAACCGGCACGTTTTCAGGAAGGTTTCCCTATTGGTTATTTCTACGGATATAAAACCGACGGGATTTTCCAAACGCAGGAAGAAGTAGATGCGCATCCTTCACAGGAATCGTTAGGTGCTGAAGCCTCGCCTGGCGATATTCGTTATGTAGATACCAATGGTGACGGAGTTATAAATGTAGATGATCGTACCAATATTGGCGATCCTATTCCTACCGCTACAATGGGCTTAAATCTTAATTTCAATTATAAGAATTTCGATTTTACCGCGTATACATACGCTTCTTTAGGGAACGATATGGTAAGAAATTACGAGCGTAATCAGCCAAATGTAAATCGCCACGCTTATTATTTAGAAAGATGGACCGGGCCGGGAACAAGCAACGAAGTGCCTCGTGTAACAACAGGTGCAACTTCTAATGTGGCTTTTTCAGATTTTTATGTTGAAGACGCTTCTTATGCAAGGATTCAGAATGTTCAGCTGGGTTATAGCCTGCCTGAAACATTTTTAGAGCAAGTAGGTATAAACCGCTTAAGAGTTTATGCTTCGGTACAAAACCTTTACACTTTCACTAATTACAAAGGTTTTGATCCTTCGGCCTCTACCGGTGAAGCTATTGGTGGCGGAATTGACTACGGATTCTACCCTGTACCAAGAATTTTCCTTGCAGGTTTAAACCTTAACTTTTAAAAAATCGCACAATGAAGAGATATAACAACATATTCAATAAAATGCTTCTTCTGCTCCTGCTGGCTTTCAGTTTTGGTTGCAGCGAAGATTATTTGGAAAAAACCGAAGAATACAATATAGATTCTGAGAATTATTTTAATTCTGAAGAAGATTATTACAACGCGTTAATTGGCGTTTATGATATTTTACAATCTACTTACGTAAATGTATTGCTGGGCGAAATTGCTTCAGATAATACATTAAGTGGAGGTGAAAGCGCCAATGATGTTATAGGCTTTCAACAAGTAGATGAAATGACGCATACTCCTGTAAACGATAACCTGGACGATGTTTGGGATTGGAATTTTGCCGGGGTACAACGCGCAAACTATGTTTTGGAATTTCAGGACAAAACAGATTTTGAAGGTCTCGAAATGATTATTGCTGAGGTTCGTTTTTTACGTGCTTATTTCACTTTTGAATTGGTAAAATGGTTTGGGCCAATTCCAATAAAAGGAGATGAGCGTTTTGTATTAGGAGATGAGACTTCTGTTCCAAGAGCTTCTACCGAAGAAGTTTACGCGCAAATTGAAAGCGATTTACAATTTGCTATAGAAAACCTTAATTATGCTGCACCTGAAACTGGTAGAGCAACCAAAGGAGCTGCAATGGCTTTGCTTGGTAAAGCGCATTTATATCAGGAAGAATTTGATGAAGCTGCAAATGTGTTGACAGATTTGATCGAAAATGGTCCTTACGCTTTAGCAGATTTTGATACTCTTTTCTTACAGGAAGGTGAGAATAACGAAGAATCGGTTTTTGAGGTGCAATACACCGGTGAAGAAGGAGCAGGTTTTGGATGTTTACAATGTAGTGAAGGTAATGTAGCCGTAGGTTTCCAGGGAATAAGAAATTATTCGGGTCCTGTTTTTGAACCTGGTTTCAGTTTTAATGTTCCTACTCAGGAAGCATACGATTTGTTTACAGAAGATGATATTCGTAGAGATCTTTCCATTTTAGATATCGAAGCCTGGGCGGCAGAAACCGGCGCAACTTATGCTGAAGGCTACAAACACACCGGTTATTTTAACCGAAAATACCTTCCAAGAGAAAATGATAACGTAGGTGATGCTAACCTTACCCAGCCTAATAATTACCGTTCTATTCGTTATGCCGATGTTTTATTAATGGCTGCTGAAGCCCTGAACCGTGGCGGAATAGACGATAGTGAGGCTAGAACTTACCTTAATGAAGTTCGTGAGAGAGCAGGGTTAGATGGAGTAGATGCTGCAGGAAATGCACTTACCGAAATTATTTACGAAGAAAGAAGAAAAGAATTAGTAGGCGAAGGTCACCGTTTCTTTGATTTGGTAAGAACCGGCAGAGCCGCAGATAACATTGAAGGATTTACTGCAGGGAAAAATGAACTTTTCCCTATTCCGTTAGAAGAAATAGAATTTTCTCAGGGCAACTGGGAGCAAAATCCGGGATACTAAAACATTAGAATTATGAAAAGACATTATAAAATAATTTTTGCATTCCTTCTTGCTCTACCATTTTTTGGCTGCGAGAGTGATGACGATGCCCTTGTAGATCTTGAGCAGGTACAGGCACCGGCAAATTTGGGTGCAACATTTCAAATAACTCAAGATAATTCCGGTTTGGTAGAGATTACCCCAACCGGTGAAGGAGCTGCGGTGTATACCGTAGATTTCGGTGATGGTTCTACTCCTGCAGAAGGGATTAAAGTAGGAGATGCCGTAGAACACGTTTATGCAGAAGGTGAATATGAAGTAGAGGTTACCGGGACTCATATTAACGGTAAAATGACTTCGGGAATTCAACCTTTAACCGTTTCTTTCCTTGCTCCTGAAAACCTGGAGGTGGATATTACAAAGAATACTGATGGATATTCGGTTTCTGTTTCTGCAGCAGCAGATTATGCTGCAATGTTTGAGGTTTACTTTGGTGATGAAGAAGATGAGGTGCCAACCTTACTTATGCTAGGAGAATCTATTACTCATACCTATGCTGAAATAGGAACCTATGATATTAAGGTAATTGCCCTAAGTGGTGGTACAGCAACGGTTGAATATACAGAAACTGTAGAAATGAATGGACCAGTTCCTGCACCTACTCCCAATAAATTACCTGAAAGTGTTATCTCACTATTCAGTAATACTTATACAAATGTACCAGTAGATACCTGGCTCACGGATTGGTCAGCTGCAGAACTGGAAGAAACGGACATTGAAGGAAATGATATTAAGAAATATACTGATTTAAATTATGCTGGAATTTTAACTGAAAGCACTCAGATTGATGCAACTAACATGACTCATTTACGTACTGATATTTTCTCTCTAGATGCAGAAACCTTTAAAGTTAAACTTGTAGACTTTGGACCTAACGGTGTTTATGATGGAGGTGGTGATGATGTTGAGCATGAAGTGGTAATTGAGGACATGCCCCAGGGAGAATGGGTAACTCTTGACATTCCTCTGGAAGACTTTACAGATTTAACCACCAGAGCACATATTTCTCAATTGATTTATTCAGCTACACCTGAAGGTGAGACTACTGTATTAGTAGATAATGTATTCTTTTATGATGAAAGTGTACAGGTGCCAACTTCGCCGGTAAATGCCGCTCCGACCCCAATTCATTTAGAAGAGGATGTAAAGTCAATATTTAGTGATAAGTATTCAGATCCCGCAGGCGTTGACTATTATCCAGATTGGGGTCAATCAACAACCTATGAAGTGGTTTCTGTAAATGGAAATGAGGCGATTAAATATGGCAACGCAAATTATCAGGGAATTGATATTGGAGAGGCTATAGATGTAACTGCATTTGAATCTGTTCACATAGATGTTTGGTCTGGAGATTACTCCTCAATACCATTCTTTCTTATTTCTTCTGGTTCAGGAGAAAAAAGTGTAAACTTGAATGTAACTCCAAATCAATGGAACAGTATTGAAATTCCCTTGTCTGAATTTACCAGTCAGGATCTTAATATAAGCGATATTTTTCAGTTCAAATTTGATGTGGGAACTGCTCCCGGTGGTGCTTTTTATATTGACAATCTTTATTTTTTTTCAGAGAGTGATGCAACTGCTGTTACATTACCGGCGACTTTTGAAAACTCTTCTTTAACCTATTCTCTAACTCCTTTTGAAGGAGCAGATTCTGCAGTTGAAGAAAACCCTTTTCAAGAAGGCATCAATACCAGTAATACTGTTGTGAGAAGTACAAAAACCGAAGGTGCCCTATTTTACGCTGGTACAACACTTCAGTTAGACGGTCCCATAGAATTTAACGGAAACAATAAAATTAGCGTAAAAGTGTATTCACCAAAGGCTGATATTCCGGTTAGAGTGAAATTAGAAAATAACGATGACTCTGGAATATTTGCCGAAGTAGATGCTATTACTACTGTAGCCAATCAATGGGAAGAATTAGTTTTTGAATTTTCAGATGAGCAAATTGTGCAGGAATATTCTAAAGTGATTTTATTCTTTGAAATTATTGAAGGTGTAGCAGGTGACGGCAGCACTTATTATTACGACGATATTCAACTTACGAATTAAAAAAGAACACAAATGAAAAATATATTTAAAACAAGTCTTGCGGTACTTTCGCTGGTTTTTTTCAGCGCCTGTTCCAACGACGATTATGATATAGGTGATATTACCACACCTTCTAACCTTAGTGTTAGCGCTGAAGTGGTAGGGCAAACTGAGGAAATGCCTAATGGCGACGGTAGTGGAGCGGTAAGTTTTAGCGCCAGCGCCGATAACGCCATGACCTACAAGTTTATTTATGGTGATGGTTTTGAAGAAGTTTCTGCTTCTGGAGAAACCACCCATAGTTTTAACGAGAACGGTGTAAATGATTATACAGTAACAGTTGTGGCATCTGGTACAGGGGGAGTTTCCTCGAATATGACCACCACCGTAACTGTCTTTAGTGATTTTAGCGATCCGGAAACTAAGGAATTGCTTACCGGCGGAAGTTCAAAAACCTGGTATGTAGCAGCTTCACAGCCGGCTCACCTGGGAGTTGGGCCAAGCTCTGGAGAAGGATTTACGGCTCCTATATATTATGCCGCTGCTCCTTTTGAAAAAGCCGGCGCAGATGTTAGTTCTTGTTTCTATACCGATGAAATGACGTTTAGCCTGAACGAAAATGATAATATAGTTTATAATTACAATAACAATGGGCAAACCTTTGTAAATGTTGCTTACACCGGTGATTTTGGTGGAGATGGTTCTGAAGACCAGTGTCTTGATTTTAGTAATACTGGAGACTTTAGTGCTTCTCTATCTCCTTCAACGTCTGGATTGCCAGAAGATGCTACTACCGGTACGGTAATTAACATCGCTGGCGGCGGAACGATGAGCTACTATGTAGGTTCAAGTTCTTACGAAGTTCTTAATATTACACCAACTACAATGGATGTTAGGGTAATACCGGGTAACGATCCTGCTTTGGCCTGGTATTTAAAATTCACCACTTCCCAGGGCGGAGAAGAAGAGCCTGAAGAATTTCAAACCGAATATGAAAATCTTGTTTGGGAACAGGATTTTGATACCGATGGCCCTGTAGATAGCAGTATCTGGAATTTTGAGATCGGTAATAATGGTGGTTGGGGAAACCAGGAATCTCAATATTATACCGAGGATAACGCAATAATAGAAAATGGAAACCTGGTAATTACTGCAAAGGCAGAAGAAACCAACGGCTTTGATTATTCATCTTCAAGAATAACTACAAAAGACAATTTTGAATTTCAATACGGAAGAGTAGAAGCTCGTGCTAAGTTACCTGAAGGAGCCGGAACCTGGCCTGCAATTTGGATGCTGGGATCTGATTTTGATGAAGTGGGTTGGCCTGAAACTGGTGAGATAGATATTATGGAGCACGTGGGAAACCAACAGGATATAATTCATGGTACCCTTCATTATCCGGGTCGATCTGGTGGAAATGCTGATGGGAGTTCTATAGAAGTTCCCGGTGTAAGTGACGAATTCCATACCTATACGGTAGAATGGTCTCCCGAAAGGATACTATTTCTTGTAGACGGTGAAGTATACCATACTTATGCGAACAATCCTGATTCTCCATTTAATAAAGACTTCTTTATAATTCTAAATGTAGCGATGGGTGGAACTTTTGGCGGAGAGATTGATCCGGCATTTGATGAACGCTCCATGGAAATTGATTACATCAGGGTTTATCAAGAGTAACAAAATTTATGATAAGACTGCCTGATTACTGTTATTGTTTTCTGAATTTACGGTTGAAGATTATTTGTTTGTAGGCCACAAACTTAACTTCTTAAACACACTTCAGGCAGTTTTTTTATTCGCTAATCGTATGTCGCTTTAATGCCGGGAGTGGTGAGACCTGCCCAAATTATTTAGATGGGCTGTGCCTCGCAATTAAATTTTATTTTCCAATTATGCCTCCTGGGCATGTCCCGAGGTAGATTACTTCAAATTATGAAAAAACTAAATTTATTAGGGTGTTTCCTGTTAGGCTGTTTTATGGTCAAAGCACAGGATTCAACTATAAAAAGTTCGGTTAAAAATGTAGAAGCCAAAGTAGATTCGGTTTTAACGTTAATGACCCTCGAAGAAAAAGTAGGACAACTTGTACAATATAACGGGAGTTGGGACCTTACGGGACCTGCTTCTGAAATGAATAATAAACAAAAGGAAGAAAATCTTAAAGCCGGTAAAGTAGGTGCTATGCTTAATGTACTTTCGGTAGATGCCACCCGGGAAGCACAAAAGCTCGTAATGGAAAACTCCCGACTTCAAATTCCGTTGATGTTCGGGTATGATGTAATACACGGGTATACTACTATTTTTCCTGTGCCGCTGGCAGAAACAGCTAGCTGGGACCTGGAAGCTATGGAGAGAACGGCAGAAATTGCAGCATTAGAATCTGCGGCTAACGGGGTTAACTGGACTTTTTCGCCTATGATAGATGTTTCTCGAGATGCGCGTTGGGGAAGAATTATGGAAGGTTCTGGGGAAGATCCTTATTTAACTTCCAAAGTTGCGGTAGCCAAAGTAAAGGGCTATCAAAGTGAAGATCTTGCAAATCCGCGCAGTATAGCCGCTACAGCCAAGCATTTTGCAGGTTACGGTTTTGGTGAAGCCGGCCGGGATTATAATACGGTGCACATTGGAGAGAACGAACTGCATAATACTATTCTTCCTCCATTTAAAGCAGCAGCCGATGCAGGAGTTGCTACTTTTATGAACGCTTTTAACGATTTAGACGGAATCCCCGCAACCGGGCATAAAACCCTACAAAGAGATATTCTTAAACGGGATTGGGACTGGAACGGATTTGTAGTTTCAGATTGGGGTTCTATTCCAGAAATGATTGCTCACGGAATTGCAAAAGATAAAAAGGAAGCTGCTAAAATCGCCTTAAATGCCGGTAGCGATATGGATATGGAAGGTGGCGCTTACGAGTCTAGCCTCGTAGATTTGGTTGAAGAAGGAGAAGTAAGCGAAGATTATATAAATGATGCGGTGAAAAGAGTGCTAAGGGTAAAATTTAAACTCGGACTTTTTGATGATCCTTATTTATATTCTAATGCCAATCTTTTAGACCAGATATCTTTTGAAGAACATAAAGCTGTAGCTCGCGACGTGGCGAAAAAATCTATTGTGCTGCTGAAGAATGAAAAAGATTTACTTCCAATAAAAGAATTCGTCAAAAAGATTGCTGTTATTGGCCCGTTGGCCGATGATAAAGATACTCCAATTGGAAACTGGAGAGCACAGGGAGAAGCTAATTCAGCTGTTTCCTTGCTGGAAGGTTTGCAAAATAATAACGATGAAAATGTTGAAATCTCTTATGCTAAAGGAGCCGACCTGGGCGTTGGGGAACGAAGCTTTTTAATGCCTCTTGAGATTAATGAAACCGATAAATCGGGGTTTGAAGAAGCGATTAATACCGCTTCAGAAGCCGATTTGGTGATTGTGGCACTGGGAGAAGATGCTTTTCAAACCGGTGAAGGAAGAAGCCAGGTAAATATTGGTTTGGCCGGAGTTCAGCAGGAATTGCTGGAAGAAATTTATAAAGTGAATCAAAATGTTGTCTTGGTTTTAATCAACGGCAGACCTTTGGAAATTACCTGGGCAGCAGAAAATATTCCGGCTATTGTTGAAGCCTGGCAATTAGGTTCTGAAAGCGGAAATGCAATTGCCGATGTTTTACTGGGAGATTACAATCCTTCGGGAAAACTTCCGGTTTCTTTTCCGCGAGCCGTAGGCCAGGAACCGCTTTATTATAATCAAAAAAGTACGGGAAGACCATCCAATCCCACACATGTGACTTATTCAGGATACACCGATGAAAAGAAAGATGCACTTTATCCTTTTGGTTTCGGACTTAGTTATACCGATTTCGAATATGGGGATTTGCAACTTTCTTCAGAAGAAATGGATGCCAATGGAAGTATCGAGGCAAGCATAACTTTAAGCAACATTGGAAACGTTGAAGGAAAAGAGATCGTTCAGCTTTACTTAGGAGATCTTGTGGCGAGCACAACCAGGCCTGTAAAGGAACTTAAAGGTTTTGAAGCGGTAAACTTAGCTCCCGGGGAATCTAAAACGGTCACTTTCGAGATAGATGAAGAAATGCTTCAGTTTTATAACGCCAATAGAAAATGGGAATCTGAGGCCGGGGAATTTGAAGTTTTTATAGGCGGGAATTCTAGAGATCTTCAAAAAGCTACATTCAGTTTAAAAAAATAAAGATGAAAAAAAAGAATATAATATTGAGCGCGGTTCTATGTGCGGGTTTGCAGGTTTCTGCTCAGGAATTAATTTGGGAAGAAGATTTTGAAGGCGATTCGCTGAATATGGAAAACTGGAGCTACGAAACCGGTGACGGTTGTCCCGATCTTTGCGGATGGGGAAATAATGAGCGCCAGATTTATAGCGAAGATTATGTAGAGGTAAAAGACGGGAATTTAGTACTTACTGCCGATAAAGTTGGGGATAAGTATTACAGTGGGAAAGTAAATACCAAAGATAAATTTGAGTTTCAGTACGGTACTGTTGAGGTAAGAGCAAAATTACCCGATGGCCACGGACTTTGGCCGGCAATCTGGATGCTTGGAGATAATATTGATGTGGTAGGCTGGCCGGCTTCCGGTGAAATTGATATTATGGAATTTGTAGGGAGACAGCCCGACACTATTCATAATGCGCTGCACACTCCAGCAAGCCACGGTGATACCGAAAACATTAAAACCACGCCGGTAAAAAATGCAACTTCAGAATTTCGCGTGTTTAAAATGAACTGGACGGAGGATGCGATCACTTTTTATATTGACGGTGAAAAAACCTATACATTTTCTCCTTCAGAAAAGAATGAGGAAACATACCCATACAGGCACCCGTTTTATTTCTTATTGAATCTTGCAGTAGGCGGTAATTTTGGTGGGCCAGAAGTTGATGATTCTATTTTTCCGAAGCAGTTTTTAATAGATTATGTAAAGGTTTATAAATAAAAATCCCCCCCTTTTTTAGTAAGGCCGGCATACCAGTAGCGTATGCTGGCCTTTTATTTTAATGAATTGGCTGGTGATTAATAATTTATGTATATTTTACAGATATTTTAAATCCTACCTTATGAGAAACCTTTTTATTTTCCTGTTTTCAGCATTGGTATTCACAAGCTGTGCCGACTCAGAAAAAGATGCGACACCCTGGACCCAATTATTTAACGAAGAAAACCTGGATGGATGGACTAAAAAAGGTGGCGATGCCGAGTACCGGGTAGAAAATTCAGCAATAATTGGCACTACCCAACATAACACGCCCAACACCTTTCTTACTACTAATAAAAATTACGAAGATTTTATTCTGGAGGTGGATTTTAAGCTGCATCCCACTATGAATTCCGGGATTCAAATTAGAAGCAATAGTTTAGACAATTATATGGATGGTCGGGTACACGGGTATCAGGTAGAAATTGATCCCTCAGACCGTGCTTGGAGCGGTGGAATTTATGATGAAGCACGCCGTGGCTGGTTGGTGGACTTAGGCGAAAATTCTAAAGCTCAGCAGGCTTTTAAACAAAACGAATGGAATACCTATAGAATTGAGGCCATTGGCGACACTATTAAAACCTGGATAAACGGGGTTCCCGCTTCGCATTTAATAGATGATAAAACTTCAGAAGGGTTTATTGCCCTACAGGTACACAGCATTGGCGAAGATGCTGAGGCAGGCACCGAAGTAATGTGGAAAAACATTAAAATTCTTACCGAAGATTTAGAGAAATATAGCAAAGAAACTCCCCTGGAACCTGTAAAAACCAAAAACAGTTTAACTACAGCTGAAAAAGATAACGGCTGGGAAATGTTATGGGATGGTGAAACCACTGAAGGTTGGCGTGGTGCACGTTTAGATGAATTTCCGGAAGAAGGATGGAAAATAGAAGATGGAGTACTTACAGTGTTGGCCAGCGGTGGCGGAGAATCTGAAGCCGGTGGGGATATCGTTACCAAAGAACTTTATGGCGATTTTGAATTAAAAGTTGATTTTAAAATTACCGAGGGTGCCAACTCCGGCATTAAGTATTTTGTGGATACCGATCTCAATAAAGGTCCGGGTTCTTCAATAGGTTTGGAATACCAGATTCTTGACGATGAACGTCATCCTGATGCCAAATTGGGTAACCACGAGGGAAGTAGAACAATGGCTTCTTTATATGATTTAATTCAAGCCGATCTCGCTAAATCGGTTAATCCAATAGGAGAATGGAACACCGCCCGTATTGTTTCAAAAGATAAAAAAGTAGAACATTGGTTAAATGGCGAGAAAGTGCTGGAATATAGACGAAAAAGTGAAGAGTACCGCCAGCTGGTTTCTGAAAGCAAGTATGTAGACTGGCCAAATTTTGGAGAAGCCGAGGAGGGCCATATTCTGCTTCAGGATCATGGTAATAAAGTGAGTTTTAAAAACATTAAGATCAAAGCAGAATAAATATGAATTCACGAAGAGATTTTATAAAAAAAACAGCTTTAGGCGGAACTGCTCTTGCAGTTGGAAGTTCGGCAATGGCAATGAGCGCTAAAAGCTACCGCAAAATTATAGGTTCTAACGATAGGATTAATGTGGCTATAGCCGGTTTGGGAAGAAGGTTAGGTGCTTATTTTGATCCTATTGCTCGCAAAGATTCTAATGTAGAACTCCTGTATTTATGCGACGTGATGGAAAGTCAGCGGGTAAATGCATTAGAGCGTTTTTCAGAACATATAGATTACAAACCAAAACTTGAAAACGATATTCGTAAAGTTTTTGACGATAAAAAGGTAGATGCCATTATTAACGCTACACCAGATCATTGGCACACCCCGGGCTCTATTATGGCAATGAAAGCCGGGAAGCATGTGTATGTTGAAAAACCTTCCAGCCATAATATGTTTGAAAATGAACTGCTGGTAGAAGCTACTAAGAAATATGGAAAAGTGGTGCAAATGGGAAATCAGCAACGCTCTTCAAATCATACGATTGAAATTATAAAGGATATTCACGAGGGGGCGATTGGTGAAGTTTATAAAGCAGTGGCATTTTATACAAATGCACGTGGCGAGGTGCCAAATCAGAAAAAAGCATCTGTTCCGCATGGATTAGATTGGGATTTATGGCAGGGACCGGCACCAAGAAGAGAATACACTGAAGAAACCTGGGATTATAACTGGCACTGGTATGGTTATAATTATGGTACAGCCGAATCCGGAAATAACGGAACCCACGAAATGGATGTAGCACGTTGGGCATTACAGGTTGGAATCCCGCTACGCACCGATGTACAATCAGGAAAACGACATTTTAAAGATGACGGCTGGGAAATGTACGATACCATGGAGGCTACTTTTAAGTTTGCAGACAATAAGGTTATTCAGTGGGATGGTAAAAGCCGAAATGCCTACGATACCTACGGTGGCGGCCGCGGCACCATAATTTATGGTACCGATGGTGGCGTATTTGTAGACCGTGAGAAATATGTGCTTACCAATAGAAATGGTGAAATAATTAAAGAATACAATTCAGCATCTGATGAAGCCGGGACAGCTTTAGGGGGTGGAGGAGATATGTCTACAGCGCATATGCTTAATTTCTTTGATGGAATACGCGGCACAGCCAAACTAAATGCGCCCATAGATGATGCAAACATAAGTATGACCATGGTACACTATACCAATATTGCCGATCAATTGGGTAGAGGCTTTGATATAGACGATAAAACAGGAAGAATTTTTGACAGGGATGCGATGAAGCTTTGGGGCCGTGAATACGCCCCCGGGTGGAAACCTGAAATTTAACCTCTGGGTTAATTTTTCTATAAACTATTTTAGTAAAACCTTATCAAAATCATAAGTGCAGAGAGTTCTTATTTAATACCTTAGCCGCTCATAACGCCCCTTATGAATAATACTAAAATTGATGAGAATAAGGAGATAAAAAGGCTTCAAACCTTACTTTCCTATAATATTCTTGATACACCCTACGAAAAAGATTTTAATGAGCTAGCGCAGCTTATTGCCCTAATTTGCGATGTCCCCGTTGCTTTTATTGCAATGATAGACGATAAAAGACAGTGGTATAAAGCCAAGGTAGGTCTTGATGGCAGTGAAACACCGTTAGAAGAAACATTCTGCCAATATACTGTTAAGCAGGATGAACTGGTTGAAATTTCTGATGCTCGTTTAGATGAAAGGGTAAAAGATAATCCTCACGTTACTTCAGAAAATGGAATTCGGTTTTATGCCGGGATGCCTTTAAAGGCTGAAAACGGCCATAATATTGGGACGGTTTGCGTTGTAGATGGCAAACCAAGAAAGCTTGATGCCCAGCAAAGACAAGCCTTGAAATTACTTACCAACCAGGCAATGCACCTCATAGAAGCCAGGAAAAAGAATAAAAGTCTGGGAAAGGAATTAAATAGTATTCTCGAAAAACGAATCGCACGCACAGAAAAGAAACTCGAACTCAAAGAGAGCGAGAATAGATCCTTAATGCAGGCGATTAAAAATTCTAGCGGAGTTGTAGAATTTAAACCAGATGGAACGATAATTTCTGTAAACCGAAATTTTGAAGAAATTTCAGGATATACTGAAAAGGAACTGTTAGGGAGTCCTCATCATAAGTTTATTACTCCGGCCGATTATGCTGAAAATAAGCAACTATGGGCTTCTCTAAGAAAATGTGAATATAAAACGGGTCGTGTACGTAGAATCCATAAAGATGGATCTGAATTTTATTTACAGGCGTCTTATAATCCAATTCAGGACCTGGATGGGAATGTGATAAAAGTGGTAAAGATTTCACAGGATATTACTAAAGAAATTGAAGCAGAAATTTCTTTGGAAAAGGCCAAAGAAATGGCCGAAAGCCTTAATGAACAGAAAGATAACTTTATTGCAAATGTTAGTCATGAAATTAGAACACCAATTCACGCAGTTTTAGGATTTACCGATCTTTTACTGGAGAATGAAAAAGACGCGCATAAAACAAATTATTTAAAAGCGGTAAAAATCGCAGGAGATTCCTTGCTATTTATTGTAAATGATATCCTGGATCTTTCAAAAATGGATGCAGGCCTATTACAAATAGATAAAGATGTTTTTGATATTAGGGATGCCGTAAATAGAGTGTTTTCAATTTTACATTTAAAGGCGCACCAAAAGAAAATTGGGTTTGAACCGCATATTGAATTTAATGTTCCTGCTTTATTAATGGGAGATAAAAATAGACTTTCGCAGGTACTTATTAATCTTTTGGGAAATGCTATAAAATTTACTTCAGAAGGAAGTGTGAAATTATTTTTAAGTGTGACAAAAGAAACTGCTGATAAAACAATATTGAAATTTAAAGTTTCAGATTCCGGAATTGGTATTCCGAAGAATAAATTGGAGACTGTTTTTCAACGTTTCTTACAAGCAGATAAAAATACCTCTCAAAAGTATGGTGGCACAGGTTTAGGACTAAATATTTCCAGACAGTTGATAGAAAAACAGGGAGGAACAATTGAAGTAAAGAGTGAACCCGGAAAAGGAACCGATTTTATTGTTGAAATTCCTTTTGAAAAAGCCACTCAGGAAAAACAGCTTGTTAAAGATGCGAAAGATAATTTTGAGGAAAAGTATTCAGGAAGAATCTTAATTTGCGAAGACAGTGAACTAAATCAGCGATTGGTAAAGGCCCTTTTAAAAGGAAAAGGTCTTGAGGTAGATATTGCTTCTAATGGAGAAATAGCTCTTTCGTTTTTGAGGAAAAGCACTTATGACCTGATTTTTATGGATGTTCAAATGCCGGTCAAAAATGGGTATGACACTACGAAATTTCTTAGAAAAGAAATGGGGTTAAAAACGCCTATTGTAGCATTAACAGCTAACTTTATGGCTACCGAAAGACAAAAATGTGCTGAGGTTGGTATGGATGATTACCTGGCCAAACCTTTTCAGAAAAAACAATTGTTCGAAAAGGTTGAAAAATGGGTACAGGGATAAAAGGATTAAAATTTGCGCTGAATAGCCTGTACTAAATTATAGAGTTAATAGGGAAATAGATTAATTTGTAAAAATGGTTAAAGTATAGCAAATTTGTATTATTTTTATAAAGTATGCCCCGTACAAAAACCAACTTGCTAACTTTTACGTATATCTACTCCACAACAAAGTTTTTTGGCGAATAACATTAATGTAGTACATTACGCACGAATTATGAGGGTTGATGTGAGAAATAATTATTCTAAATATATACTTGTTTTAATACTCCTTTTTTTCTCTCAAGTAGTATTAGGACAAAATCCTCCAGAGCCTAGTCCAACTGCAATTCCTCCACCCCCAGGTCTTCCCATAGATTTTGGAATTTCAGCTTTAATCGCTGCTGGGTTAGCGCTGGGTATTCATCATATTAAGAATAGAAAATAATTACTTTAAATCCTGCAGGCGTTTAACGTATTTCCCAATAACATCAAATTCCAGGTTTACAATAGCTCCTTCCGTAAGGTTTTTAAATGTGGTATGTTTGTAGGTATAAGGAATTATAGCGACGCTAAATTCATTTTTCTTAGAATTTACAACAGTTAAACTCACGCCATTTACGGTTATAGAACCTTTCTCAATCGTAATATTTTGCAAAGTTGGGTCGTAGTCAAAAGTGAACTCCCAACTGCCGTCTCTCTCTTCTACCTTTTTGCAAATTGCGGTTTGGTCTACGTGTCCCTGTACAATATGGCCGTCTAAGCGGTCACCTAACTTCATTCCACGTTCCAGGTTTACCGGTGCGCCTTCAGCCAAATTCTTTAAATTCGTTTTTTCCAGTGTTTCGGCTACTGCAGTAACGGTATACTCATTATCCTTAATTGAAACCACAGTTAGACAAACGCCGTTATGCGCTACACTTTGGTCTATTTTTAATTCGGGCATCATTGCTGCTTTAATGTGAAAATGCATATTTCCCCCTTCGGTTTCTATGCGGCTTACTTCTCCTACTTCTTCAATAATTCCGGTAAACATATCTTTGGATTATTCTTACATTTGTGATGTAAAAATATAAATAAACACGGGAAGTTTAATGAAATAGCCCAGAACAAATCCAGATTTAATTTTGGATTGAAAATGGTAATTTATTAGCAAGAAATATTCCCACTAATTATAAGCAGATGAAGCAAGCAGAAAAGGTGAAATTAGGAATAAGCATAGGAGACTTAAATGGAATTGGAAGTGAAATAATGCTTAAAACCTTTGATGATTCCAGGATGTTAGACTTCTGTACCCCGGTAATCTTTGCTTCTACTAAAGTACTCACTTTTTTAAAGAAACATTTTAATCTTTCCCTTAACTACCAGGGAATAGATGAGGCTTCAAAAGCTATAGATGGAAAAATTAATGTTGTTAATGTTTGGAAAGAGGGGGTAAATATCAATTTTGGCGAAGAAGATCCTAAAATTGGTGAATATGCTTTTAAATCGCTTCAGGCTGCAACAAAATCGCTTAAGGAAAATGAAATTGATGTGTTAGTTACGGCACCTATCAATAAACACAGTATCCAGTCGGCTGATTTTAATTTTCCCGGCCATACCGATTATTTAGCTAAGGAACTTGAAGGGGAGAGTCTTATGTTTATGATTACCGACACCTTAAAAATTGGTTTACTTACAGATCACGTAGCACTAAAAGATATTGCGAATACAATTACCCCAGAGTTAATTGAAAAGAAACTAAACATAATTCAGGAAACCTTAAAACAGGATTTTAGGGTGCAAAAACCAAAAATTGCTGTTTTAGGAATAAATCCGCATAGTGGAGATAATGGAGTAATTGGAAAAGAAGATGAAGAGATTTTAAAGCCTACCCTTCAGAAATTACGTGATAAAGGCGATTTGGTTTTTGGCCCATTTTCAGCCGATAGTTTTTTCGGTTCAAAAAATTACGTAAATTTTGATGCAGTGGTGGCTTCTTATCATGACCAGGGTTTAATTCCGTTTAAAACACTTTCTTTTGGGAATGGGGTGAATTTTACCGCTGGTTTAAGTAAGGTAAGAACCTCGCCAGATCACGGTACCGCTTTTGAAATAGCTGGAACAAATTCGGCTAATATTAATTCTTTTAAAGAAGCTGTTTTTCGAGCAATAGAAATTCATAAATGCCGTGAAGAATATAAGGAACTCACCAAAAACCCTTTAAAGAAACAGGGTAGAAAGTTATAAACAAAAATTTGTTTATAACAGCGCTCTAATTTATTAATTTTTATATATTTGCACCCGCCTAAGCCGAAGCGGCCCGGGCAAGAAATTGACGATGAGATGAGGAAATTAGCAGCGTATACAATTCCTTTTGTGGGATTAAAGCTGGGAAAACACCAGTTTGAATACGATATTGATAATGAGTTCTTTGAGCATTTTGAGTACGACGATTTAAATAGTGCCAATGTTAAAGTTGATTTGTTGTTGGAGAAGAAAACAACAATGATGGAGCTTACTTTTAAAGCTTCGGGTGCTGTAAACGTAAATTGTGACCTCACAAATGAGCCATACAATCAGCCTATAGACGGCAGTTTGTTTTTGGTAATTAAGTTTGGAGAAGAATTTAACGATGAAAATGAAGATTTACTTATTTTGCCACACGGTGAATTTGAAGTAAATATTCAGCAATATATTTACGAACTTATAGTTTTGTCTATACCATTAAAAAGGGTGCATCCCGGGGTAGAAGACGGTACTTTAGAATCTGACGTACTTGATAAACTTGAAGAATTAAGTATTAATAATAACGAGAATAAAAATGATGAGGATGAAATAGATCCTCGCTGGGATAAATTAAAAAACTTATTAAACGATAAATAACAGCAAGCCATGGCACATCCAAAGAGAAAAATCTCGAAAACCAGAAGAGATAAAAGAAGGACACATTATAAAGCTTCGGTACCTAAAATAGCTACAGATCCTACAACAGGAGAGGCGCATTTGTACCACAGAGCACACTGGCATGAAGGTAAACTATATTACCGAGGCCAGGTATTAATTGACAATACCGAAGAAATAGAAGCTTAATTTAACATAGAGCTTTAACTTTTTATAAAAACTCTCACCCACGTGAGAGTTTTTTGTTTGAAGTTGAATAAGTGCTAAAAAGACCTTAATTTGCACCCCCGTTCAAAGAAAAATTAGTACTTTTCTTTTTAAGTTTTTACGTTTTTTTAGAACGTAAAAGGGGTTAAAAGTCAAATCTATGAATAAAATCACAGCAGCAATTACCGCTGTGGGTGCTTATGTGCCCGAAGATGTGTTAACCAACAAAATGTTGGAAGAAATGGTTGAGACCAATGATGAATGGATTTTCAGCCGAACCGGAATACGAGAACGCCGAATACTTAAAGACCCTAATAAAGGAACTTCATACTTAGGAATAGAAGCAGCTAAAGATTTATTAGAAAAATCTAATCTCGATCCAAAAGAGATAGACCTTGTTATTCTTGCATCTGTCACTCCAGATTTACCTGTAGCTGCAACCGCAGTTCACGTTGCGACCCAAATAGGTGCTATAAATGCTTTTGCTTACGATCTTCAGGCAGCATGTTCAGGATTTTTATATGCAATGTCTACCGCTTCAGCGTATATAGAATCTGGTCGGTACAAAAAAGTACTGGTAATTGGAGCCGATAAAATGTCTTCTATTATTGATTATACCGATAGAACTACGTGTATTATCTTTGGAGATGGCGCCGGTGCAGTACTTATGGAACCAAATGAAGAAGGTTTTGGCTTACAGGACGAGCTGCTTAGAAGCGATTCTATTGGAAGGGATTCTCTTAGAATAGAAGCGGGAGGCTCTTTAATGCCACCTACTGCAGAGACTGTAGCCAATAAATTACATTATGTGAGACAGGACGGTAAAACGGTTTTTAAATTTGCAGTTTCCAATATGGCAGAAGTTAGTGCTAATATTATGGAACGTAATAAATTAACCAATGAAGATGTAGACTGGCTTGTGGCGCACCAGGCAAATAAACGAATTGTGGGGGCAACGGCTAGCCGCATGGGACTGGAAGATAAAAAAGTGCTTATGAATATTGAGCGCTACGGAAACACTACATCGGCTACTTTGCCTTTATTGCTTAGCGATTTCGAGAAGCAATTTAAAAAAGGAGATAATTTAGTTTTTGCTTCATTTGGGGGCGGCTTCACCTGGGGGGCGACCTATTTAAAATGGGCATATAATTCTTAAAAAAACCAACACCCTATTATTATGGATTTAAAAGAAATTCAGAATTTAATCAAGTTTGTAGCCAAATCTGGTGCCAGCGAGGTAAAACTGGAAACGGGCGATGTAAAGATCACCATTAAAACAGGCTCAGACGAGAAAGAAACTATTGTTCAACATGTGCCAATGGGCGGCCAAATGCAGCAAATGCCTGCACAGCCACAGCCTCAACAGCAACCTCAACAACAGGCACCTGCTCCTTCTCAGGAAAGTGATTCCCAGAGTAAAGAAGAGCAAAAAGCACCTGCAGGAGAAGATTCAAATTATATTACCGTAAAATCTCCTATAATTGGAACATTTTACCGTAAACCTTCTCCAGATAAGCCAACTTTTGTAGAAGTAGGAGATTCAATTAAAGAAGGTGATGTGCTTTGTGTAATTGAGGCTATGAAACTTTTCAATGAAATTGAAAGCGAAGTTTCAGGGAAAATAGTAAAAGTATTGGTAGACGATTCTTCTCCTGTAGAGTTCGACCAACCATTATTTTTAGTAGATCCATCATAAATTACTGCCCATTTAGCTTAAGGGAAATTTTTCCCGGGCCAAAAAAACAATAGGTATGTTTAAAAAAATATTGATTGCAAACAGGGGCGAGATCGCATTGCGCATACTTCGCACCTGTAAAGAAATGGGAATTAGCACCGTGGCGGTTTATTCTACCGCAGATGCTGAAAGTCTTCACGTAAGATTTGCCGACGAGGCCGTTTGTATTGGACCTCCGCCCAGTAATTTATCATATTTAAAAATCTCAAATATTATTGCTGCTGCAGAAATAACCAATGCAGATGCTATTCATCCCGGTTATGGTTTTCTTTCAGAAAATGCCAAGTTTTCAAAGATTTGTGAAGAGCACGATATAAAATTTATCGGCGCCTCTCCAGATATGATCGCGAAAATGGGAGATAAAGCTACCGCAAAAGCCACTATGAGAGCTGCGGGAGTTCCTTGTGTTCCAGGATCAGAAGGGGTGATGAAAGATTTTAAGGAATGCCAAAAACTTGCGAAAGAAATAGGCTTTCCTGTAATGCTAAAAGCTACCGCCGGTGGTGGTGGTAAAGGAATGCGAGCCGTTTGGAAAGAAGAAAATCTTGAAGATGCCTGGGATTCTGCCCGCCAGGAAGCAGGCGCTGCTTTTGGAAACGACGGGATGTATATGGAAAAGCTTATTGAAGAGCCTCGCCATATTGAAATTCAAATTGTAGGAGACAGCACGGGTAAAGCCTGTCACCTTTCAGAAAGGGATTGCTCGGTACAACGCCGTCACCAAAAATTAACCGAAGAAACTCCATCTCCTTTTATGACCGATAGCCTTCGAAAGAAAATGGGAGAGGCCGCAGTAAAAGCTGCCGAATATATTAAGTATGAAGGTGCCGGTACCGTAGAATTTTTGGTAGATAAACACCGAAACTTCTACTTTATGGAGATGAATACCCGTATTCAGGTAGAACACCCAATTACCGAGCAGGTAATAGACTACGATCTTATTAGAGAGCAAATTCTTGTAGCGGCAGGAGTGCCAATTTCTGGGAAAAATTATTTCCCACAGTTACACTCTATAGAATGCCGAATTAATGCTGAAGATCCTTTTAACGGTTTTAGGCCTTCACCGGGAAAAATCACGAATTTGCACGCTCCCGGCGGTCACGGAGTACGAATAGATACCCACGTTTATAGTGGATATATTATTCCGCCAAACTACGATTCTATGATCGCGAAATTGATCACTACTGCCCAAACCAGGGAAGAAGCGATCAATAAAATGAAACGCGCCTTAGATGAATTTGTAATAGAAGGGATAAAAACAACGATTCCTTTCCATAGGCAACTTATGGATCACCCCGATTATATTGAAGGGAACTACACCACTAAGTTTATGGAAGATTTTAAAATGAAACCACTCGAAAAAGAGGATTAAGTTTTTTCAGTGAATCTAAATATAAGACCTCACAGGTTTCCAAAACCTGTGAGGTCTTTTTATTTACTGGATTTACGTTATTCTGAACCTGCCCTGTCGTTCAGCAGGGATTGTATCAGAATCTAACAAGTTACAAATACAAATATGCTCTGAACTTAAACCAGGTTGATTAGAATTTTCAGACAGCCTCCTTTTTTAATTTCGTATTTTCATTGAAAATTAACTCATTCAATGAACTTTTCTTACTGGGAAACCAAAACCTGGTTTTCAAATATCGATTTTTGTATTGTAGGTAGCGGAATTACCGGGCTAAATTGTGCGCTTGATTTAAAAACACGGTTCCCGAAATCGAAAATCCTGATTTTGGAACGCGGAATTTTACCCAATGGTGCGAGTACAAAAAACGCCGGATTTGCCTGTTTTGGAAGTGTTTCAGAGATTCTTGACGATCTAAATTCACATTCTGAAGAGGAAGTGCTACAACTAGTACAAAAACGGTTAAAAGGTTTAAAATTGCTTCGGAAGAATCTTGGAGATCAAAATATTCGCTATAAAGAATATGGCGGTTACGAACTTTTTGTCAATGAGGATATAACTCTTTTTGAAGAATGTAGGTCGGCTTTACCACAACTTAATAAAATGCTGAAACCAATATTTGGAGACGCTGTTTTTAGTGTTCAAAAAGACAGTTTTGGATTTAAAAATATTCAAAAAAAACTCATTTTTAATCAATTTGAAGGGCAATTAAATACCGGGAAAATGATGGAAGCTCTGCTACATAAAGTGCAGAAGTCCGGCATCAAAATCCTGAATAATATTACAGTTGAAGGATTTGTAGAAACAAAGAACTCAGTAAAGATTAAAACCGATAAATTAGATTTTTCAGCAAATAAATTATTGATCGCTACTAATGGATTTTCAGAAAAATTGGGAATTGCTCAGGTAAAACCCGCCCGCGCCCAGGTTTTGATCACCAAACCGATTAAAAACCTGGAAATTAAGGGTACATTTCATTTGGATAAGGGTTATTATTATTTCAGAAATATTGACGATCGTATTCTTTTTGGCGGTGGCAGAAACCTGGATTTTAAAACCGAAGAAACTACCGAAATCGCTCAAACGAAACTTATTCAGCAAAAACTGGAGAAATTACTAAAAACCACAATTTTGCCTGAAACTGCTTTTGAGATCGATGAACGCTGGAGCGGTATTATGGGCGTTGGAAAGCAGAAAAATCCGGTCGTTAAACAAATTTCAGATAATGTTTTTTGCGGAGTTCGCCTTGGCGGAATGGGTGTTGCTATTGGCAGTTTAGTAGGGAAAGAACTTTCAGAATTGATAAAATGATTAAAAAAATATTCAAATTTCTATTGAAACTTGCAGGAATTTTACTCCTGTTTTCGCTTTTAATTGTATTGCTGTTTAAATGGTTTCCGGTACCGTTTACGCCGTTAATGGCTATTCGATATTTTGAAAATCCTGAGGAGAAAATTCAACATTCCTGGGTGCCACGACAAGATATTTCCCGGCATTTGCAACTTGGCGTAATTGCCAGTGAAGATCAAAATTTCGTAAAACATAATGGTTTTGATATTGAAGCTATAGAAAAAACCATTGAAGATAATCAGAAAGGAAAGCGGGTACGCGGCGCCAGCACAATTTCCCAACAAACCGCAAAGAATGTATTTTTATGGCCGGGGAGAAATTGGTTAAGAAAAGGCCTGGAGGTATATTTCACTTTTTTGATCGAAACTTTTTGGAGTAAAGAAAGAATTTTAGAAGTTTATCTAAATAGTATTGAAATGGGCCGCGGAATTTACGGCGCAGAAGCTGCTGCACAGCATTGGTTTAACAAATCGGCTGCAAATCTTTCTGTCTACGAAGCTGCTGCAATTGCGGCTATTTTACCGAATCCTAGAGAATACCGGGCAAATCCTGCCAGTAATTATATAAATCAAAGAAAAAACTGGATTGTAAGGCAAATGCAGAATTACGGGAAGTTTAGTTTAGAGTAAATCAGTAAAAAAATTACCGTCAATCTGAACTGGTTTCAGATTTTTAATTGGTGAGGATTAATGAACGCTTAGAACTCCGAACAAATATCGGAGCATGCTCTGAAATAAATTCAGGATGACGATTCTACAAACTTCTCATATTTCAAAAAGAGAATAATCTATGAATGCAATAAAAGAAAAACTTTATATAGCCTGTGAAGCTTATGTGGACGAACGTATAAAGCGTATTGAAGCTGCTATGGCCGGACTTGAAAGTGATCTGGAAAACGAAACCAAAAGCAGTGCGGGCGATAAATATGAAACCGGCCGGGAAATGATAAACCTGGAAATAAATAAACTAGCCGAACAGCTACAGCAATTTAAAAATCTAAGAAATACGCTTAATGTTGCTAAAAGCCGAACTAACAATGTTTCCGCTCAATTAGGAACTGCGGTAAAGACCAATATGGCTAATTATTTTATCGCGATCCCGGCAGATCGTATTATTGTAGATGGCGAAGAGTATTTTGCCATTGGCGCCAATTCCCCAATCGCGCAATTATTGCTTCATAAAAAAGCCGGTGAAGAAATTACATTTAATGGAAAATCAGCTGAAATTTTGGAAGTCTTTTAAATTAAAATGATTAGGCACGAATTCACGAATATTCTATAAAATAGCTCCCCTACTTTCAAAGGATGGAATGAATTCAGCGCAGCTGAAGAACGGGGTGGTTGGACAACCGATAAAATAACAACTGAAAAACTTTTTGATATCAAACCCCTCCGGCCTACGGCCACCTCCCCTTGAAAAAATGGGAGGAGCTTTAATATTTTTTCCCGAGCAAATATCTATAAATAATGTGCCAAGGAAGAAGGTACGACTGAAGCAATCTGCACAACTGAAACAGTCATTCCAAAGATTACCGCGCTCCTGAGTGGCTCGTTTGACGCTAAGATTGAAGAAAAAAACTTCGAAAAAGAGACTAAAACAATTCGTGTATTTGTGGCGAAGCTTAAACTACTTCAACCTTGATTTAATTAATTTTTCGGAAACTTTGAGACTTATCTTTTTCCCTTCTTTTAAAGCTTTCGAATGATTAAAATAAATGATTTTCCCGTTTAAATCGGCTTCAATTACCCAGGTTTCGCCTTTAAACCAGGATTTTTTTACTTCGGCTTTAATTCCTGCTTTTTGGGTAAGTTTAATTTCTTCGGGGTAAAGAATTACTTTTTTTCGACTGCTATCATCTTCAGTCAGCTCCTTTAGCATTAACTCATTTACATCGCCAAAGAGGGACGCCACATACTTATTAGGCGGATCTTGATATAATTCTGCCGGAGAATTTTCAGCGTAAATTTTTGCGTTTTTTAAAACAATGGTTTTATCGGCAAAAGAAAGTGCATCGGTACTATCGTGGGTGGCGACAATGCAGGTGATATTGTTTTCCTTTAAATAATCAAAAAGTCTGCGGCGTAAATTATTTTTTCTAAAATGATCTATATGGCTAAAAGGTTCGTCCAGTAAAAGCAATTCGGGTTCATTGGCCAGTGCTCTTGCCAGAGCTACGCGCTGTTGTTGCCCGCCGCTTAAGAGTTTCGCTTTTTTATTGGCTAGCTCGGTCATTTCAACAACTTCCAGTAACTCTTTAATACGTTTTTTCTTTTTTTGAGGATATTGGTTACTAAGATATTTCCCAATATTATCAGCAACACTTAAAGGAAGCATTAAATCGAAATCTTGCGCGAGATATTTTATAAACGGCTCGCCTGGCACAAGGTTAAAATTGGGGCCTAAAAGTTCTTTTTCTCCCCAAAAAATCTTGCCATCGGTATGCAGCAGGCCGTAAATAAGTTTTAGTAACGTACTTTTTCCGCAGCCGCTTTCCCCAATTACAGATAGGTTTTCTCCTTTTTCCAGTGTAAAACCGATATCTTTTAAAACCGGTTCTTCAGCATAGGCAAAGGAGACATTTTTGAGTTTCAGCATAAATATTTTTTGTTCCTACAAGGTAAGCTTTTCAGACTTTTCCGGTAAGAAACTATACATCGTCGTAATCTACCTTTAGTTTTGGGGTAAGCGGTTGCGCCTGGCAGGTAAGAATCAAGCCTTGTGCAATCTCTTCATCGGTAAGGATTTGATTTTTACGCATTTCGGCTTTTCCTTCTACGATCCTGGCAATACAACTGCTGCAAATTCCGCCCTGGCAGGAATAAGGCACATCTAAATCGTGCTCCAAAGCGGCGTCTAAAACCGTTTCTTTGGTATCCATAGAGAAAGTGGTTTCCTCATCGTCTACCATAATGGTAAGTTCAGTTTGGCCTTCTACATTGGTTTCTATAGCTCCCGTTTCTTCAGAAGTAAAAAGTTCGTAAAGAATTTTGTCTTCGGTAACGCCGTTTTCTTTTAAAACATCGCTTACCTGGTTAATCATTTCTTCAGGTCCACAGAGGTAAAAAGCATCAAAGGCGTGATCTTTAAACTTGTTTTTCACCACAAAATTCACCGTACTGGTTTCAATTCTTCCAAAATGTGAATTGTCTTCCCGGGTACGACTATATACAAATTCAATAAAAAGTCTATCGGGGAATTTAGCCTGAAGTTCCAGCAATTCCTTGAAAAATATAGTTTCTTCTGGAGATTTATTTCCATAAGTAAGTACAAACCGACTTTTTGGTTCTTCGGCTAAAACAGTTTTTATAATAGAAAGCACCGGGGTAATCCCGCTTCCTGCTGCAAAGGCTGCATAATTTCTAGCTTCACCGGTAGGTTTTAAAATAAATTTCCCTTCTGGCGGGTGAACATCTAAAACATCGCCGGCATTAAGTTTATTATTGGCAATTACAGAAAATTTACCGCCTTCAACTTCTTTCACGGTAACTTTGAATTCTCCTGAATTTGGTGCCGAGCAAAGCGAATAAGCACGTCTTAATTCTTCGTCGCCTAATTTTATTTTTATCGTAATATATTGGCCCGCGTCAAACTTAAACTCTTCTTTTAAATTTTCTGGAATATTAAAAGACAAGCTCACTGCCTGCGGGGTTTCCCTAATAACTTCTTTTATTTCTAACGGAAAAAACTGACTCATCAAAAATTTATTTTTGGCAAAAATACAAAGTATGTGAAATTAAAGAGTGTAACAAATACCTAAATTTCTATACATGTAAGGTAAATATGCCCGTAACCTGATTATACTGATGTTTTATTTTGGGTATTTAATCATTTTGGGTTAGTATTTTTAATCCCGTTAATGGGTTAAATTATTAAATTATGTTTAAACGGTTTTTATGGTTAGAATGGAAATCTTTTTTCCGTTCCGCAAGTGTGGGGAAGAGTATTGGATTAAAAGTTCTGCTTATTTTTCTGGCTTTATATTTTTCTGTAGCATTTCTCGCTTTGGGAATTGGTCTTTATCCTTTGCTGCAGGAAACTTTTCCAGACCAGGATCCTTTACAAATGGTAAACCGTTTTGTTTTACTGTGGCTGGTTTTTGAACTCGGTTTTAGGTTTATGCTGCAAACACTGCCGGTTTTAGATATAAAACCACTTTTAAATTTGCCAATTCCCAGACGAAAAGCGGTGAATTTTGTACTGCTTAAGTCTATGTATTCCTTTTTTAACTTTCTGCCATTATTTATAATTATTCCCTTCGGAATTTTTTGCATTTATAAAGGTGATTATGGAATCTGGAATATTCTGGGTTGGATGGTAGCGATGATTGCCACAACTCAATGCATAAATTTTCTAAATTTTATTATTAAAAAGAAATTTACCGATAATCTAAAAGCATTAATTCCCGCCATTCTTTTAGTAGTGATTTTGGGCGCACTGGAATATTTTGAAGTTTTTGAGATAAGTTTCTGGTTTGGCAAAATGATGGATTACCTGGTTTTAAACCCTTACCTGGCTATTGTACCTATAATTCTGGTAATTGCTTTTTATAAATGGAACCAACTTAACCTGGAAAGCAAGTTTTATCTCGATGCCGGTTTAAAGGAAAAACAAAAAGATGCCGATACAAAAGATTTTGTTTGGACTAAAAAATTTGGAGCCCTTGCGCCTTTTCTTCAATTAGATTTAAAACTAATTTGGAGAAATAAAAGACCAAAAACAACAATTTATATGTCCTTGCTTTTGTTGTGCTACGGTTTATTTATTTACCCTAGCGATATGTATGGGCATCCAGCTATGTATGTATTTGTCGGTATTTTTATGACCGGAATTTTTATGATCAATTTTGGTCAATTTGTGCCTTCCTGGGATGCATCTTATTATCCAATGATTATGTCGCAAAACATCCCGTTAAAAGATTACCTGTCTTCCAAAGCGATGTTAATTAGCTTTAGCGTAATAATACTGGCTATTTTAAGCACACCTTATATTTATTTTGGCTGGAATATTTTATTGATAAATATGGTGGCCGCTTTATATAATATTGGCGTAAATGTTCCTATTTTGCTGTATTCAGGCTCTTTTAATAAAAAGAGAATAGACCTGGATAAAAGTCCGTTTATGAATTATCAGGGCACAGGCGCAGCTCAATGGATAGTTGGCCTACCCTTAATGTTTTTACCAATTTTAATCTTCTGGCTTCTGGATTATTTCATAGGATTTGAAGCAGGTTTAATTGGGCTTTCCGGCTTGGGAATTCTTGGTCTGCTATTGCGATCTAGTTTAATGAAATACATTGCCGGAGTTTACCAAAAAAGAAAATACGCAATGATTAATGGTTTTAAACAAACCGGCGAATAAAATTTATAAATATGATAACTGCTACAAACCTTAGTAAAATATACGGAGGCACAAAAGTTCTAAATATAGATCATCTTGATATTCCAACAGGAGAAAGTTTTGGCCTGGTTGGGAACAACGGTGCCGGTAAAACCACTTTTTTCAGTTTATTGTTGGATTTAATTCAGCCAACCACGGGGAATATTTTTAATAACGAGATCACCGTAAGCCAGAGTGAAGACTGGAAACCTTTTACCGCTTCTTTTATAGATGAAAGTTTCCTTATTGGCTATTTAACTCCCGAAGAATATTTTTATTTCGTAGGGGATTTACGTGGCGCTAATAAAGCTGATATTGATGCTTTTTTAGCCAATTTTGAAGATTTCTTCCATGGAGAAATTATTGGACGTAGAAAATATTTACGAGACCTTTCTAAAGGGAATCAGAAAAAGGTGGGAATTGTTGCGGCGCTAATAGGAAATCCCAAAGTGGTGATTTTAGATGAACCTTTTGCCAATTTAGATCCAACAACTCAAATTCGATTGAAAAAGATTATTAAAGATCTTACCGAAAATCGTGAAACCACTGTATTAATTTCCAGTCATGACCTTATTCACGTGACCGAAGTGTGTGAGCGAATTGTGGTTTTAGCTAAAGGTATACCGGTAAAAGATATTAAAACTTCGGAGGCTACTTTAAGCGAATTGGAAAGTTATTTTTCTGGTGAAGTAGGCGCGGCTCAGGCTGAAGAACTGTAGCAAATTGGTTTGCGTTTGTAAAAAGAAGCGTATTTTTGCACACTAAACAAACTGATTTTTAGTTATAAAGCCATCGAGAACCGGTTAATTTTGAATACAATTACCAAACTTACTTTATTGTTGCTCCTGGTTGGGAGCATCGCTGGCTGTTCACGCAAAAATAACACCTTTGTAAACCGAAACTGGCACGCCGTTACTACAGAGTATAATACGCTCTATAACGGTAATTTAGGCCTGGAGCAAGGTAAGGAGGAACTCAACCAAAACTACGCCGATAATTACTGGGATATCTTACCCATTGAGCGTATGCAAATTGATGAAAACATCGTTTTGCCAGATAGCATCAGAAATCAGAATTTTGGCTACGCCGAAGAAAAAGCGGTAAAAGCAATTCAGCGGCACTCGATGCTGATAGAAGGAAAAGAAAGAAATCCGCAAATAGATGAAGCTTATTTATTGCTGGGAAAAGCCCGGTATTTTGATCAACGCTTTATTCCAGCGTTAGAAGCTTTCAATTATATTTTAAGACGTTATCCTGCCAGCAACAATATTATTCACGCCCGTGTTTGGCGAGAAAAAACCCATATGCGCCTGGATAATAATCGTCTTGCGGTGAATAATCTCAAAAAAGTACTGGATTTAGAGCATCTTGAAGAACAGGATATTGCTGATGCCAGTGCAACTATGGCCCAGGCTTATATCAATCTGCGGCATTTAGACAGTGCGGTTGTTCCCTTAAGGAATGCAGCCGAATTTACCGAAAACAACGAAGAAAAAGGACGCTATTTCTATATTCTTGGCCAACTTCATAATCGATTGGGAGAAATTTCTGAAGCAAACGCTGCTTTTGATGAAGTGATAGATTTGAACAGGAAAGCCCCTAGAATTTATATGATTAATGCCTATGTGCAAAAAGCCCGGAATTTTGAAATGGGGCAGGGCAATAATTACCAATTGCGGGAAATGCTTCGTGAATTGGAAGAAGACCGCGAAAATCGACCATTTTTAGATAAAATTTATTTCCAAATTGGTGAATATTATAACCGTTTAGATTCTGTAGATACTGCGGTAGAATATTATAAAAAATCGCTGCGTGAACCGGCGAGTGATATTTATTTACGTTCCATTAATTATGAAATCCTGGCCAATATTAATTTTGACCGAAGCAATTACCTGGCCGCCAGTAAATATTTTGACAGTACCCTGGCAGAGATGGATCCGCAACTAAGAGAATTTAGAACTATAAAAAAGAAAAGGGATAACCTGGAAGATGTTATTAGGTATGAAGACATAGCTTATAAAAACGATAGCATCTTGCAGTTAAGCCAAATGATGCCGGCTGAACAACTGGATTATTTTAAGAATTATACCACAGATTTACGAGCTAAATTAGAAGCCGATAATAATGCAGCTGCTATGCCTGTGAATTTACCGGGCATAGAAAGCAGGCAGCCACCAGCTTCTGCGCGTACTTTTTATTTTTATAGTGAAGCGAGGGTTCAACAGGGGAGACAGGAATTTTTGAATCAGTGGGGAGATAGGCCGTTAGCAGATAACTGGCGCTGGGCAGAAGTTAGTTTTGAAAGGGAAGATGCAGTGGCAGAAGAAGCCGGGCTTTCACAGCAGGTTTTAGACAACGATCCGCGGCTGGATCCTTATACCTACATAGATCAAATCCCGACAGATTTGGCCGTTTTGGATACCATAACCCGGAACAGGGATTTTGCGTATTATCAACTCGGAATAATTTATAAAGAGAATTTCAGGGAATATAAAATGGCGCAGGATAGATTGGAGGCTGTTTTAGAAATTTCTTCAGACGAACGCCTTATTTTGCCTTCTATGTATAATTTGTACCAGATTTACCAGGCCACAAATCAAAGTTTTAGGGCTGAAGAAATGAAGCAGGAAATTTTGGAGAATTACCCAGATTCCCGCTATGCCGCCTATATTTTGAATCCTGAAAGTATTAGAGAAGATGAAAATTCTCCTGAAGCAATTTATGCAGAACTTTACCGAAATTTTGAGGCACAAAATTTTGAAAAGGCTATTGCTGAAACAAACCGTTATATTTCAGAATTTGCTGGAGATCCCATTGTTGCAAAGCTTGAACTTTTAAAAGCCCAGGCCAGCGGAAGACTTTTAGGTTTGGAAGCTTATAAAAGTGCATTAAATCACGTGGCTTTAACCTATCCGCAAACCCAGGAAGGAAAAAAAGCCCAGGGAATTTTAAATAAAACAATTCCACAGTTAAGTGGTTTGGAATTTAATACCGACAGTCTTCAGCAGAATTATAAACTACTTTACAGGTTTGATATTTCAGAACAGGAAGCAGCTTCAGCCTTAAAAGAAAAAATAGAGACAGCGATTTCAGAAATTAAATACGATCATCTTTCAGTTTCTATAGATGTTTATAATCCGGAAACGATTTTTGTAATGGTACACGGCCTTGAAGATCTTAATCGTGCAGAAGGTTTTGCTGAATTACTTCAAATAAATGAAGATTATTTAGTGGAACAAGAATCAATGCCTATTTCCTCAGAAAATTATAGGATTATACAAATTCAAAAGAATTTAGAAGAATACCCACAACCGATCAATTAAGATTTTTTCAGCTTAAATTATGAAAAACGATAATTTAAATAAATACCTGGGTTTTGTGAATATTGCTTTCCAGATGGGAATTATTATCGCCGGAGGTGTGTTATTGGGCATTTGGTTAGACGGGAAATTTCCGAATAAATATTCGGCATTTACAATTTCCTTATCCTTGTTGGGCGTTTTTATAGCGCTTTACCAGGTTTATAGAAGTGTAATTAAAATGAGCGAAGAAGACGAAAAAAATGAAAAATGAATTATTAGCTTTCCTAAAGCGATTGCTTCCTTTTAGTATTTTACTATGGCTTATTCAATTCCTATTACAGCAGTATGTATTTGAAGTAGAATTTTACTATAGTAGTTTTAGTATTTATCTTTTTCATTTTCTGGCCACATTTCTAATTTATTTAAGCCTGGTTTTTGTTTATAAGAATTTCACCGATAAAACCGGGTTTGCATTTATGGGATTAAGCTTGTTTAAAATGGTAGCGGCGGTAATTTTTTTGCTGCCATTAGTCTTGAGCGAGGTAAATGCAGTCTTTGTAAATGTTCTTGCTTTTTTTATTCCTTACTTTTTGTTTTTGGTCTTTGAGACCCTGTACGCAGTGAAACTAATAAACAAGACTTAAAATACTGTTTATCAGTTATAATGATAAAAATAACGCTTTTGCTAAAATTTTAGTTGGGGTGCTTTCAAATAAAAATTAAAAGTATACCTTTGCAGCCGAATTTAGAGCCCATAATTTTAAGCAGACCAGGTACTATGATAGCACATAAATCTTTAAAGATTATAGTGACGTTTACACTAGCCTTAGCCTTACTTCCTTTTAACGCTTTTGCCAAAGCAGATCCGGAGGCAGAAGAATCTAAAGAATTTAATCCTACCGATATGATTATGCACCACATTGGTGATTCTCACGGCTGGCATTTCTTTGGGGAAGGAGATAGTTCTTTTACATTGCCATTACCGGTAATTCTTTTTACTGAAGAAGGTGGTTTTGTAACTTTTATGTCTAGTGAATTTCATCACGATACCGAAGGGCATCACGTGGTAGAAAAAGATGGGATGCGTTTTGTAAATTATCACGAAGATATTTACAAATTAGACGCAGGTGCAGAAACTGTGGAGTTTGATGAAGAGCATAACGTATTAAATGCCAGTAAACCCTGGGATTTTTCTATAACCAAGAACGTAGCTGCTATGTTCTTAACTGTTATTTTAATGTTGATTTTCTTCTTCGGTTTGGCCGGTCACCACAAAAAGAATAAAAAAGCTCCTGCTGGTTTCAATAATATTTTAGAGACTTTAGTGCTTTTTGTTCGCGATGAGATCGCAAGACCTCAAATTGGTGATAAGAAGTATATGAAGTTTATGCCGTTTTTATTAACAGTGTTCTTCTTTATTTGGATCACTAACCTTTTAGGTTTGTTGCCAGGTGCAGCCAACGTAACAGGAAATATCGCGGTAACCGTTTCTTTAGGTCTTTTTACCCTTGCTTTAATTTTAATTAACGGAAATAAAGATTTTTGGCAACATACTTTGTGGATGCCGGGAATACCTACTTTTGTGAAGCCAATTTTGGCGGTGGTAGAGGTGCTTGGCTTAATCATTAAGCCGGTAGCACTTATGATTCGTTTATTTGCGAATATTACCGCGGGTCACATTATTATATTGAGTTTAATTGGATTGATATTTATATTGGAAAGCGCTGGAGTTGCCGGGATTTCGGTTCCTTTTGCCCTTTTCATCACAATACTGGAATTGTTAGTAGCATTCCTTCAAGCGTTTATTTTTACAATGCTGTCGGCCCTGTTTATTGGGATGGCGGTTGCGGAACATGAACATCATTAATTTTAATTTTTAATTTTTATACTATGGAATTATTACACGTAGGTCTTGCAGCTTTAGGAGCTGGATTAGCAGTTGTTGGAGCCGCTATTGGCGTTGGTAAAATTGGCGGTGCCGCAATGGACGCTATTGCCCGTCAACCAGAAGCTTCTGGAAAAATCCAGACTGCAATGATTATTGCTGCTGCACTTGTAGAGGGTGTTGCTCTTTTTGGAGTTGTAGCTGCGCTTTTAGGTGTATTGACCACCTAAGAAGATTTCAAAAACCCATTCGTAACGGTTGGTTGCGAATGGGCTTTTTTAAAAAAAATGATGTTAACGGTATTATATAAATAAAGAATTATGGATTTAATTACTCCAGAAGTTGGTCTAATATTTTGGCAAACCATCGTATTTTTAGTGCTGATGCTTATTCTTGCCAAATTCGCCTGGAAGCCAATTCTTGGTGCGGTAAGAACCCGTGAAGAATCTATTAATGAAGCCCTTGCTTCTGCTGAAGATGCGCGTAAAGAAATGCAAAATCTTAAGGCAGATAATGAAAAATTATTGCAGGAAGCTCGTGCCGAAAGAGACGAAATGCTTAAAGAAGCACGCCAGTTGAAGGAGAAGATGATTGCTGAAGCTGAAGGCGATGCCCAGGAAAAGGCAGATAAAATTGTAGCCAAAGCTAAAGAAAACATCGAGATGGAGAAGCGTGCAGCAATGGCCGATATTAAAAACCAGGTAGCTACACTTTCTATTGAGATTGCTGAAAAAGTGATTGGAAAAGAATTATCTACCGAAGAGAAACAACATCAAATGATAGATAAGATGTTGAAAGACGCTACCTTAAACTAAGATGTAATGAAAGGAACCAGGGCAGCACAACGTTACGCCAAAGCAATTTTGGACTTGGCAAAAGAGAAAAATACAGCAGATATTGTTTTTACAGATATGCAGCAAATTTCTCAAACCATTGCAAGTAGTCCAGATCTTGCCGATATGCTTAAAAGTCCGGTTGTAAACTCATCGGTTAAAAAAGCCAGTTTAAAGGAAATCTTTAAAGATGCCGGTGAAATTACTCAGGGCAGTTTTGATGTACTTATTGAAAATGGAAGAATTAATCTTCTTGATCTTGTAGCAAGAAATTATATAGTACGTTACAATACCTTGAATAAGTCTCAGGAAGCTATAGTGACTACCGCAGTTCCATTAACAGCAGAACTGGAAGAAAAGATTTTAGCCAAGGTAAAGAAATTAACCGGAGCCGGCGCTAAGATTAAAAATGTTATCAATAAAGATATTATAGGAGGTTTTGTTTTAAGAATTGGCGATTTACAATATGACGCCAGCGTATCCCGAAACCTCAATAGGTTAAAAAGAGAATTAAAAGATAATTCATATAGTTCTACTATATAAAATTTGTCGGTCAAAAGCAGTTTCGAATCGTTTTTGGTCTTATTTATAAAATGCCTATAATGGGCTTTGAAAAATTTAATAAAAACAGTCACGAGATTATAGTGGCATTTTATCTTAAATAATTATGGCAGAAGTAAATCCTGCTGAAGTATCAGCAATATTAAAGAAACAATTATCAGGTTTTGAAAGCGGAGCCTCTTTAGACGAGGTGGGAACTGTTCTTACTGTTGGTGATGGTATCGCCAATGTGTATGGTTTAGCCAACGCGCAATACGGAGAATTGGTTCAGTTTGACAGCGGCCTTGAAGGAATGGTACTAAACCTTGAGGAAGACAATGTAGGTGTCGTTTTATTAGGGCCTTCTAAGGATGTTAGAGAAGGATCTGTAGTAAAAAGAACCGAAAGAATTGCTTCCATCAATGTTGGTGAAGGAATTGTAGGTCGTGTAGTAGATACTTTAGGACAGCCTATAGATGGTAAAGGTGATATTGAAGGGGAAACTTTTCAAATGCCATTAGAGCGTAAAGCGCCAGGTGTAATTTACCGTCAGCCGGTAACAGAACCGTTGCAAACAGGAATCAAATCTATTGATGCGATGGTCCCTGTAGGTAGAGGACAGCGTGAGCTTGTGATTGGTGACCGTCAAACCGGTAAAACTACCGTTTGTATTGACACCATTCTTAACCAAAAAGAATTTTATGATGCAGGGGAACCTGTACATTGTATATATGTAGCGATTGGGCAAAAAGCCTCAACCGTTGCAGGGATTGCCAAAGTACTTGAAGATAAAGGAGCTTTAGCTTATACTACCATAGTGGCCGCAAATGCATCAGACCCTGCTCCAATGCAGGTTTATGCTCCATTTGCCGGTGCAGCTATTGGAGAGTATTTTAGGGATACCGGTCGCCCGGCTTTGATTATCTACGATGATCTTTCTAAACAAGCCGTTGCTTACCGTGAGGTATCTTTGCTTTTACGTCGCCCACCGGGACGTGAAGCATATCCTGGAGATGTTTTCTTCTTACACTCAAGATTATTAGAGCGTGCAGCAAAGGTTATTGATGACGACGACATTGCACAAAATATGAACGATCTTCCTGATTCTCTTAAAGGAAAAATAAAAGGAGGAGGTTCTTTAACCGCGCTTCCAATTATTGAAACTCAGGCAGGAGACGTTTCAGCATATATCCCAACCAACGTAATTTCGATTACCGATGGACAGATTTTCCTAACTTCAGATTTATTTAACTCGGGGGTTCGTCCTGCGATTGATGTTGGTATTTCTGTATCTCGTGTAGGTGGTTCAGCACAAATTAAGTCGATGAAAAAAGTTGCCGGTACTTTAAAATTAGACCAGGCACAATACCGTGAATTAGAGGCTTTTGCTAAGTTCGGTTCAGACCTTGACCCAACCACTTTAAGAGTTATTCAAAAAGGTAAGCGTAACGTAGAAATCCTTAAACAGGCAGAAAACGATCCTTACCCGGTAGAAGACCAAATCGCAATTATTTATGCAGGTTCTAAAAACTTGCTAAAGGATGTGCCGGTAGAAAAAGTAAAAGAATTTGAAAGAGATTATTTACAGTTTTTAGATACTAAACACAGAGATGTTTTAGATACTCTAAAAGCCGGTAAATTAACCGATGAAGTTACAGATACTTTAGTTTCAGTAGCGAAAGAGCTTTCAGCTAAGTATAAAAAATAGTATTGAGTATTGAGCTTAGAGTAGTTAGAAACTTAAGTTCATATTTAAACTTTAAATAAATTATAGGTATCGAGTATTTTGTCTAAAATCTAAATACTCGATACTCAATACTAAATAAAATGGCAAACTTAAAAGAATTACGTAGCAGGATTACTTCAGTATCTTCAACGATGCAAATCACCAGCGCCATGAAAATGGTGTCGGCGGCAAAGTTGAGCAGGGCTCAGGATGCAATTACGCAAATGAGACCTTATTCTGAAAAATTAACCCAGCTGTTACAGGATTTAAGTGCAACCCTGGATGATGATACCAGCAGTAAATACGCCGAAGACCGTGAGGTAAAAAACGTATTGGTTGTTGCTATTTCATCTAACAAAGGTCTTGCAGGTGCTTTTAATACTAATATTGTAAAAGGCGTTAGGTATAAAACCAAAAACGATTACCAGTCTAAAAATGTTTCACTTTATACTTTAGGTAAAAAAGCCAATGATGTTCTTAAAAAGGACTTCGAAGTATATAAGAATAACAACGAAATTTACGACGATCTAACGTTTGAAAACGTATCTGAAATCGCAGAAGAATTGATGCAGTTGTTCTTAGACGAAAAATATGATAAAATAGTATTGGTGTACAACCAGTTTAAGAATGCGGCTACTCAAATTGTACAGCATGAGCAATTTTTGCCCATTGAACAATTTGATACCGAAGAAGAAAAACAGTTGGATTATCTTTTCGAACCATCAAAGATCGAAATCGTAAAAGAGCTTATTCCTAAATCTTTAAAAATGCAATTGTTTAAAGCATTAAGAGATTCTTTCGCTTCAGAACACGGCGCTCGTATGACGGCTATGCATAAGGCAACCGATAATGCCAAAGAGCTAAGAGACGATCTTAAATTGTCTTATAACAAAGCGAGACAGGCTTCTATTACCAATGAGATCCTTGAGATTGTTGGTGGTGCCGAAGCATTGAATGGATAAAACCAAAAATAATATTCCGGAAGTAATTCCGTTCTAAAAACCCGTAAGTTAACTACGGGTTTTTTATTTGGTATGCGTTTTGTTTTTGTACTTTTAAACAACAAACTTTCTATTATGAAAAAACTACTTTTTTTATTCAGCAGTATATTCGCTTTAACTTTAATTACAGGTTGCGGTAGCAATAAAGAACTGCAGGAGCGCGCACCCGCACAGTTTCAGGGTATTTATTATACCCAGGGTGAAAATGGGTTAGATCTCCACATTCCTGTGGCCGTTATTCAGGATAATCGTGTGAATTTGAAAAGTGTTTATTTTAGAGGAATGAAATCTCCATTGGTTCAGGATAGCGAACAAACCAATTTATTTATTGCTAATTTCGGTACCAATGGTATGGATATTATGAGCTCTGATCCTGCTGAAGAAAACAAAAATAGGGTACCACAAAAAACAGAACAAATGCCTTTTGAGATTGAAGATGATGAAGCAATTCTCGTGTTTTCCCAGAATGAGAAAACCAAATATTACAAGTTAACAGGAATCCAAGAACAGAACTAAAATCTAATTTTCTCTCCTGTTGAGTACCTTTAAAAAACTATTTCAGCAAACATTTATTTACGGCCTCGCCACGGTGTTGCCGCGTATGCTGAATGTTTTATTAATACCACTTTATACCCACGTTTTACCAAAAGCAGAATATGGCGAAGTTTCTATAATCTTCGCCTATTTTGTGTTTTTTAATGTCATCCTTGCTTATGGGATGGAAACCGCATTTTTTAGGTTTTACAATAAAATGAAGAATAGCAAAGAAGTACTAAGTACTTCCGGCTGGTCTCTGGTTACGACTTCTTTAGTGTTCTTCGCTGCGGCTTTTTTAGTGCAGGATTTTATTGCGGAAATGGTAAATATCCCGGTTAAATATATTCAACTGGTTATTTGGATTCTATTCCTGGACGCCCTGGTTATTATCCCGTTTACCTGGCTTCGAGCAGCTGAAAAACCTATGCGTTTTGCTGTAATTAAGATCATAAATGTTTGCATAAACCTGGGGTTAAATATTTTCTTTTTACTGTTTTTGGAAGATTTGGCTTTAGAAAATTCAGTTTTCCAAAGTATTTATGTTCCAGATTTTGAGATCAGTTATATTTTTATTTCCAACCTGGTGGCCAGCAGTGTTACGCTGTTAATGATGCTTCCTTTCTATTTTAAAATAGATTTCAGGTTTAATAGCAAACTCTGGAAAGCTATGATGTCTTATGCTTTTCCGGTTTTAATCGCCGGACTTGCTTTCTCGATAAACGAAGTTTTTGATAGGATAATGTTGGATTATCTGCTTCCGCAGAATATTGCCAGAGATGAGATTGGTGCGTATGCGGCCTGCTATAAATTAGCCTTGTTTATGACGCTTTTTGCTACGGCCTTTAGACTGGGAATAGAACCGTTTTTCTTTAGTCACGCTGAAGCTAAAAACGCCCAGGAAACCTATGCGATTATTACCAAGTATTTCGTGGTTTTTGGAAGTTTTATCCTCGTAGCCGTAATTGTTTTTATAGATATTTTAAAAGAACTTTTAATTCAGAATAGTACTTACTGGGAGGCAATGCATATTGTTCCGCTTATTTTACTGGCAAACCTGTTTCTGGGCATTTACCATAATCTTTCGGTTTGGTATAAAATTACTGATCGTACCCGGTTTGGAGGTTATATCTCGGTAGTAGGTGCACTATTTACCCTGGTGCTCAATATTATTTTAATTCCGTATATAAGCTATACCGGTTCTGCGATCGCAACTTTGGTTGCTTACGGAGTAATGATGCTCCTTTCTTATTTCTACGGAAGAAAATATTATCCTATTCCATATAACCTTAAAAAAATAGGCGGTTATTTAGTACTTTCCGTCTTATTTTCGGTATTTTCCTTTTATGTTTTCCGCGGAAATTATTTCGTTGGAATTAGCTTATTAATAGTCTTTCTCGGAACAGTATATGTTTCTGAAAGAAAACAACTCATTAAAATATTACAATCTTAACTATGCAAGTAAAGATCATCAATAAATCGGCACACAAACTGCCGCATTACGAGACTGAAGCTTCAGCAGGAATGGACCTTAGAGCCAATATTTCTGAAGCTGTTACGTTAAAACCATTAGAAAGAGCTATCGTTAAAACCGGACTTTTTATAGAACTTCCGGTAGGTTACGAAGCCCAGGTTAGACCACGAAGTGGCCTGGCTGCCAAAAAGGGAATCACTGTATTAAACGCACCCGGCACCATAGATGCCGATTATCGTGGAGAAATAGGCGTGATTTTGGTGAACTTATCCAACGAAGAATTCACCATAGAAAATGGTGAGCGTGTTGCTCAAATGGTGATTGCTAAACACGAACATATTTCCTGGGAAGAAGTTGAAACGCTGGAAGAAACCACTCGTGGCGCGGGTGGATTTGGCAGTACAGGAAGTAATTAAGCTATCTAATAAGCTTATATTATATAAAATTAATTTTAATCAATGATTTCCGCCTGCGCGGAAATGACAAATATTAAATAAATGAAGATTATAGTTCCTATGGCGGGTCGTGGTTCACGACTTCGTCCTCATACGTTAACAGTACCAAAACCTTTAATTCCCGTAGCTGGAAAGCCAATCGTGCATCGTCTGGTAGAAGATATTGCAAAGGTTCTTGACCAACCTATAGACGAGATTGCTTTTATTTTGGGTGATCCTGCATTTTTCGGAGATGATATCGTAGAAAGTTTAGAAGGACTGGCAAAGGGTTTAAATGCAAAAGCTTCTATTTACCGTCAGGATCAACCTTTAGGGACCGGTCACGCTATTATGAGCGCCAAGGAATCCCTTTCTGGTCCCGCAGTTGTAGCTTATGCTGACACCTTAATAAAAGCTGATTTTAAACTTGACAAAGATGCAGATGCGGTGATCTGGACTAAAAAAGTAGGGAATCCCGAAGCTTTTGGGGTGGTAAACCTTAATGAAAAGAACGAGATTATAGAATTGGTTGAAAAGCCAAAAGAATTCGTAAGTGACCAGGCGGTTATTGGTATTTACTATTTTAAAGATATCGCGGTTTTAAAAGAAAAGCTGGAAGAAGTGCTTGATGAAAACCTGATGCACGGTGGCGAATACCAGATTAATGATGGTATTAAGAAAATGATGGCTGAAGACAGGATCTTTAAGACCGGAACCGTAGATGAATGGATGGATTGCGGAAACAAAAATGTAACAGTGGAAACCAATGGCAGAATGCTGAATTTCCTTCACCAAGATGGTGAAAAACTGATTTCAGATTCTGTAAAGATCACTAATTCTGAAATTACTGAGCCTTGTTATATTGGCGAAAATGTAGAGCTGGTAAATGCTAAAATTGGCCCGAATGTTTCAGTAGGCGACGGAACTAAAATTACTGATGCTGAAGTAAAGAATAGCTTAATTCAAACTTTTGCTGAAGTGAGAAATGCAAAACTGGATAATGCGATGATAGGTAATTTTGCGAAATTTGACGGGAACTTTACCCAAATTAGCATTGGCGATTATTCAACTTTAGAATAAGCTTATTGAAGAGGTTGTTTGAAAAATGCGGTTTCGTCAGGCTGAACTGGTTTCAGCTTCAAACAACCTCTTTACTTCAATTTTATCCTGAAAATTATTTATGAAAAAGTACTTCTTCATTATTGCTATGCTTTCAGGAGCCTTGTTTTCCTTTCAACAAAGTTCTGCCCAGGAAAAAGAAGTGGTGCTTGAAGATCTAAATCAGGATGATCTTGGAAATGTAACCGACGAATTTCAGGAGCAATTCTTTGAAGCCTTAAAACAGAAAGGCATTGAAAATTACGAAAAAGCTATACTTGCATTAGAAGAATGCCAAAAGTTAGAACCTGGTAATCCGGTGGTGTATTTTGAAATGGCCAGAAATTATAATGAATTAGAGAATTATGATAAGGCGATTGCAAACCTTGAAAAAGCCCATCAGTTAGCCCCAGAAAGAGAAGATGTTTTAAATGAACTTTATAAAAGCTACACCCGGGCGCAGCAATATAATGCTGCTATAGAAACCCTGGTAAAACTTCAAAAGTTTGACGATGATTATAAAGAAAAGCTTGCCAATATTTATTTACTGAATCAGCAGTATGACGAGGCATTGCAAACTATAGATGAACTAGACCAACAGGAAGGCCCCAGCACTTACCGGAATAAATTACGAACACAAATTTTTGCCCGCACCGGTGATACCGCGGCACAAATAGAAAATCTGGAAGAAAGTATTAGAAATAATCCTGAAAACGAACAGAATTATCTCAACCTCATTTATATCTACAGCGATTTAGGGGAAAATGAAGAAGCTTACAATACTGCACAGGAATTATTAGCTGCAAATCCTGGATCAAGCCTTGTACATTTGGCACTTTATAAATTTCACCTGGAAAGGCAAGAACCAGAAGACGCTGTAAATTCAATGAAAATTGTCTTTGAAAGTGAAGAAATAGATCCCGAATCTAAATTTAAAGTACTAAATGATTTTCTGCTTTTTGTAGATAATAATCCAGAATTTGAAGAGGAATTAATGGAGGTAAGCAAAATGCTTAGTGAACGTGAGAATGCTCCAAAACTCTATGGCCAATTGGGGCAATATTATTTAAATAGAGGTGAAATTGAAGAGGCGCTTAATTTTTTTGAAGCCGGGCTGGCAGAAAGTACCGAAGATTTTCAGTTAGTTAAGAATACTATTTTATTGCAAATAGAGTTAGAAAAGTATAAAGAGGCCCGGGATTTGAGTAAGGAAATGCTAGAGGTATTTCCCGCACAGCCTGTTTTGTTTTTATTACAGGGAATTGCTTTAAATCAACTGGAAGAATATCGGGAAGCCATAGAAATACTTACATTTGGCCTGGATTATTTAATAGATAGTCCCAAAATGCAGGTAGACTTCTATACCCAATTAAGCAGATCACATGAAGCACTGGGAGAAGAAGAAAAATCGGTTGAATTTTTGAAGAAGGCCGAAGCATTAATTAAAGAAATTGAATAGATGTATAGAAAGATTTTAGGATTGGTATTGTTAAGCCTTTTTGTTGTTTCCTGCGGAAGCCGAAAAGGAGTAAAAGGGATTGCTACTAAAAATGCCGAAGCCGCTAATATTATAGAAAGTCATTATAATTCTGAAACCGATTTTAAAACTCTTAGCGGAAAATTAAGAACGGTTTATCAAAGCGAAGAACGCACCCAATCGGTAAATCTTAGTTTTAGAATGGAAAAAGATAAGGCGATTTGGATGAGTGCTTCAGTGCTGGGATTCCCGGTGGCAAAAGCCTACATTACCCCTTCGCGAGTAAGCTATTACGAAAAAGTGAGTCAAACTTATTTTGATGGTGATTTTAGATTGCTAAGTGATTTGTTAGGGACACCTTTAGATTTTCAAAAACTTCAAAATTTGCTAATAGGGCAGGCAATTTACGATCTTAGGGAAGAAGAATTTGAATTCTCTCAAACCGCCAAAGGCTTTCAATTTATGCCTGCTGAAGAAGGATTAATAAAGAAAATGTTCCTGTTGAATCCCAAAAATTTTAAAACCGCTGCCCAGCAACTGGCGCAAACCCAGGAGAATAAAAGTGTAACGGTAACTTATTCAGATTTTCAGGAAGTAGAAGGAAAAATTTTTCCGGAAGAAATTAATATTATTGCTAATGAAGCTGGAAGCAGCACCAGGATAGAACTCACATACCGCTCTCTTGAATTTGATCGCGGAGAATTGAGTTTTCCGTTTGATATTCCGTCGGGTTATGAAGAAATTAGTCTATAATGAAGCTTAAGAAATTTTCTAACATCTTATTTTGCTTAATATTTTTACTGCTTTCTGTTGGAAATCTATCAGCTCAAACTACCCGGGAGGCGCTGGAAAAAAAACGGATAGAGCTTAGAAATGAAATTACGCGTATAAACGAATTACGAAGCAGTAATAAACAAAAAGAGCGTTCAGTTTTAAGCCAGGTAGAAGACCTGGATCAACAAATTAGAAGCACAGAGAATTTAATAAAAGTAACCAACCAGCAAGCAAACCTTCTTACTAATCAAATTAGTGCAAATACAAATAAAATTTCCCGTCTTAGGCAAGAATTAGAACAGCTTAAGGAAGATTATGCCCGTATGATTGAGAAATCTTACAAAAGTAAATCTACCCAAAGTAGAATTATGTTTTTGCTTTCTTCAGAAAATTTTTTGCAGGCCTATAAACGCCTGCAATATATGAAGCAATATACAAACTACAGAAAACAACAGGGCGATGAGATACAGGCGCGTACAGAAGAATTACAGCAACTAAACGCCGATTTAGCCGACCAAAAAGAAACTAAAGATGCCCTTATCGCAGAGAACAGGCAAACCCGTGCCCAATTGGAAAAAAATAAAAAGGCACAGCAAGATTTAATGCAGAATATTAGAAGTAAAGAAGGGGAATTTGCTGCACAAATAAGACAGAAACAGCAGGAAATAAATAGAATAGACGCGCAAATTGAGAAAATGATTCGTGAGTCTATTGCAAAATCCAACGAAGAAAGTGGTTCTGCTGAAAGAGATGTTTACGAGTTAACTCCCGAAGCAAAAGCTCTCGCAGCCGATTTTGTGAAAAACAAAGGCCGTTTGCCCTGGCCGGTAAGGTCTGGTGTTGTTACCTCCCGTTTTGGAAAACAACCGCACCCGGTTGTAAAAACCATTAGTATTAATAATAACGGGGTAAATATTGATACTGATCCCGGCGGAAAAGCCCGCGCTGTTTTTAACGGTACCGTGAGTGAAGTTCAGGTGTTGAAAGGAGCTAATAAAGCGGTTATGGTAAGGCATGGAGATTACATAACTATTTACGATAATCTTGAGAAAGTTTTTGTGAAAAGAGGAGACGTGGTAAATACCGGGCAGGAACTGGGCGCCGTGGCTACGAGCCGAACTTCAGGAAAAACTACCTTACACTTCCTGATTTACAAAAACATGCAGAAGATGGATCCGGCAGATTGGATTCTGGAAATGTAGTTTTCTTACGCAACCTTTTGATAATTCCTGCATCTTAGAAAGAGAAGCTCATTCTTCATTATTATGAAAAAAGTATTACTTCTTTTAATATTTATTGTTTTTACCGGTTGCGTCAGGCATAACGTGGGAGTGGTTGGCAGTAAGAGAATGCTGATATCGGGAAATATTTTAAATGCTGAAAATACACCGATAGAAAATATAAGTGTAATTGCATCGGGCTCAGAATACGATAGGCTATGGGCAAGGCCGGCCCAAATGCTTGGAGAAAGTTCTACAAATGCTTCCGGGGAATTTTCTTTTGTAAGCTTAGATACCGATAATAGTTTTTATGGGGTAAGTGTAAACCATCCAAATCACGACGATTTCCGGGAAGAATTTAGCACTATTCACTTTTTAGATTCTATTGGCTCGAGAGGAAATTCTTTTGAATTGACAAATATACAATTACCTAAAATTCAAGAATTTCAGGTTAAGCTGAATAATACTTCGGACAGAAACGATACTTTGTTTTTTGAATTTTCTTATTCTTCTACTGAAATATATAGAAAACTTCACGAAGATTCATTTGATAATCCCCTCTGGTTTCAGGGGGAGAGTGAATATTGGAATAGAATATTGCCTGGAGAAGATGAAATGACAATTTCAGCTAAAACTATAGAAGACAGCGATCTTCAGTTTTATTATAAATTTAGTGCTGAAGCGGTTTACGATACTATAAATGTTGAAATAACTCCCGAAAATCCTGTGTATGAGTTTAGCTATTAAGCTTTTCCTAATCACCATCTTTTTTCCGCTGTTACTTACTGCGCAAGATACCATTCCTGAACCTCATAAAAATCAATATGTAGCTACAGATCCTGAAACCGTATTTTTTGTTGGAGAATTTTTTAGAGGTTATAGTGTAAATAATTCAAGCTTGGAGAACTATTCCCAATTAGGTTTTGGTTTGGATTTTAACTGGTTTGTGTTTCCATTTTTGACAATTGGAGCTCAATATAATTTTATGGGCGGAAATCTTAAAGAGGAAAATATAAGCAATACCGGGCGTATAAATAGAATTAACTCCCATTATTTTGGCCTTCATTTGGGTTATTATCACGCTTTTAATAAAGAATGGAATTTACATAGCCTTGCCGGTTTTGGGAGGGTACAAAATGGAAGTAGAGCTCCAGATTCTCGTTTTACCGAAGATGGAAACAGTTTAATGTTGCGAAGCGAATTAGGATATCGGTTAGATAAAACCGCCGCGATTTTTATTAAAGCTACATTGCGCTGGGACAGAATGGAAATAGATACCCCGCCAGTTCTGAACGATTATTTCAATAAGCAAAGCTTATTACTGGTTGGCTTTGGAGTAAGGCTTCATTTACAGAACCCAGACGGTTAGTCTTTAAACAAAGCTTTAAGCTCTGTAGCTTCGTTTGGCTTCATTTTACCGGCTAGAACAAGGCTAAGTTGCTTTCTTCTTAAAGCGGCGGCGTAACGTTGTTTTTCGAGTTCTGTTTCAGGCTCTAAAGGCGGCACTGCAACAGGAGAACCCGTTTCATCTACGGCTACAAATGTATAGATAGCTTCATTGGCTTTAGAACGGTTTCCGCTTTCTCTATCTTCCACCCAAACATCGATAAAGATTTCCATAGACGATTTAAAAGCACGGGAAACCGCAGCTTCTACAGTAACTACACTTCCTAGCGGAATTGCTTTATTAAAAGCCACATGATTTACCGAAGCAGTAACCACAATCCTGCGACTGTGTCTTCTGGCAGCAATACTGGCTGCCCGGTCCATTCGCGCAAGGAGTTCTCCGCCAAATAAATTATTGAGCGGATTGGTTTCACTGGGTAAAACTAAATCTGTTAAAGTAGTTCTGGATTCCTTTGGGTGTTTTGCCTGCATTTTGCCAATTTTGGGCAAAAATAAGGTGCTTTGCGCAATTTACCGCTTAAAGAACTATTAAAGTTCCTGCACCAATAACCACGCACCTTCGTTAGAAGATTTTACCTTGCGTAGCATATTTATGGCATCACGTCTTTTTTCGTGACTGGCATAAACAACCTGGTGAAGGCCATATTTGTTTTCGCCAAGAAGATGCGCTTTAAAGCCTTCTTTTCTAAGTTCTGCAACCTTTGTTTTTGCGTTTTCTTCTACACGAAATGCTCCTGCTACAATATGGTAATTTCCGGTTTGTTTGGCTACGTTAAAAGTAACTGCCGGTAATGGATTATCAATTATAAAAGTTGCCTGCTGAATTTGCTCCTGGAGTTGTTCTTGCGCTTGTTGTTGCTCGGCAATATTGTGTTTAGAAACCTGGCTGCTATATATATTTAAACCCGCAAAGCCTGAAATTCCCAGGGCAATAAGACCAATAGCAGCATACTTAAGATAAGCAGGTGATTTTCTTCTTTCCGGAGTGAAATGTATTGGAGCTTTTTCTTCAAGTTCTTCAACTTGCTTTTTATAAACTTCCCGACTAATCGCAGATGCTTTTACGTTTTCCAGGCCAAAAGAATCGGTTAGGTAATTTACCTTTTCAACAGGTTCAAATTGAAGTTTTTCTTCGGCATAATAAAAACGGCCAATATTTTCCAGTTCAACCTTTCCGTCTTCCTTAAAAGATTCTTCCAGTTTACCCACAAATTCAGTAATCTTATTAACCGCAGTGGAATAAGATACATTTTGTGTGGCAGCAATATAATTTGCTAAAAGCCCATCGTTCTTTTTTAATTGCGAATTAAAGGAAACTACCTTCTTGGGTGGATGTAATACCTCACTTTTTTTGTCTATATAAGCCGGCTCTTTTTGGGAAAGGAAAGCCCCGAAACCGGGTAATATTACGCATTCGTAACGATAAAGTAAATCCTGGATGTAGTTAGCTATCTTCATTGCCGCAAAAATAAGGTGTTATTTTGAACCTCCTAAAGTTACCCAAAGAAATTTTATTAACAAACCTTTTTTTCTGTAATTTTAATGAAAATAGAATTATGTCTACTGAAGAATTACAGTATGTCTTGGCGTTACAACACATTAAAAATCTGGGAGATACCCTTTCGAAAAAATTAATCAGGCATTTTGGATCGGCAAAAAAATGTGTTAGAGCAAAAGAAACAAACTTTACTTAAAATTGACGGAATTGGAGTTTCTCGCTTAAAAGATTTTTTTGATGCTTCTCACCTAAAGGCAGCAGAGCAGGAGCTAAATTTTATTGAAAAGAACAATATTGAAACGCTTTATTTTAAGGATGAAAACTATCCTGAAAAATTAAAACATTGTATAGACGGCCCGTTATTGTTGTTCCAACGTGGAAATATCAACTTAAAGAATCAAAGAATAATTAGTGTGGTGGGAACCCGTAAGATTACACAAAGCGGGATCGCATTTTGTGAAAAATTCATCGAAGAATTGAGTCCGTTAAACCCGGTAATCGTTTCGGGTTTTGCTTATGGAGTGGATATTGCCGCCCAAAAGGCAGCCATTGCTAATAATTTACAAAAAATTGGTTGTTTGGCGCATGAGTTTGATCAGATTTACCCTAGAGTGCATCATAAATATGTAGCTTCGGTAGAAGAAAACGGCGGTTTTTTTACCGATTTTTGGAGTAGTGATAACTTCGACAGGAATAATTTCTTAAAGCGAAACAGAATAATCGCAGGTTTAAGCGAAGCAACCGTGGTTATAGAAAGTGCCGAAAAAGGTGGCTCACTGGTTACTGCAGATATTGCGAATTCTTATAACCGGGAAGTTTTCGCGGTGCCGGGAAGACCTTCAGATAAATTGAGTAAAGGCTGCAATAATTTAATAAAATCCCAAAGAGCGCAGTTATTAAATTCTGCGGCAGATTTGGTTTATCTCTTAAACTGGCAACCAGAGAAAGAGACAAAAGCCGTTCAAAAACAGCTTTTTGTAGACATGGATGATGAAGAAAATAGCGTATTTGCATTTTTACAAAAAGAAGGGAAAGCTCAGTTAGATAGCATTGCACTAAACTGTAACTTTCCCTCATATAAAACTGCGGGTATTTTAATTAATATGGAATTAAAAGGCGTGGTACGCCCCTTACCCGGTAAACTATTTGAATTAATTTAGTAACCCACTTTTGTTCGTACTCTTTTTATAACTTCATTGGCTACATTTCTCGCTTTTCCAGCACCAACTTCCAAAGGTTTATCTAATTCAGCCAGATTATTCATATAATAATCATATTTTTTTCTGGGTTCTTCAAACTGTTCTAAAAGTACTTCGTATAAAGCCTGTTTGGCGTGTCCGTAACCAAATCCGCCGGCCTCGTAGTTCTTTCGCATTTCAGCGATTTGTTCTTCAGAAGCTACTAATTTGTATAATGCAAAAACATTGCAGGTATCAGGATTTTTAGGTTCTTCTAAAGGAGTACTATCGGTAGCGATGGCCATTATTTGTTTCCGAAGCTTTTTATCGGTTACAAATAAATTTATGGTATTACCTTTAGATTTACTCATTTTAGCACCATCCGTGCCCGGAACATACATCGTATTTTCCTGGACTTTCGCTTCAGGAATTACAAAAGTTTCGCCCATTTTTGAATGAAAACGGGAAGCCACATCTCGCGTAATTTCCAAATGCTGAAGCTGGTCTTTTCCTACCGGCACAATTTCGGCATCGTAAAGTAAAATATCTGCGGCCATTAGCATTGGGTACGTGAAAAGCCCCGCGTTTACATCTTCTAATCTATCAGATTTATCTTTAAAAGAATGCGCTAAGGTTAGGCGTTGAAAAGGAAAAAAACAGCTTAAATACCAGGAAAGCTCTGCCGTTTGCGGAATATCACTTTGGCGGTAAAAAACCGTTTTTTCAATATCTATACCGCAAGCCAGCCAGGTTGCGGCCACAGAGTAAGTGTTGTTTCTTAAGGTTTCGGCATCTTTTATTTGGGTTAACGAATGCATATCTGCAATAAAAATAAAAGAATCGTTATCGGGTTTATTGGCCATTTCTATAGCCGGTAAAATTGCTCCCAATAAATTTCCCAAGTGTGGAGTTCCTGTACTTTGTACTCCTGTAAGAATTCTGGACATCTGCTTTTTCTGTTTTCTGCAAAGGTACTTTTTTTGCCGAATTCCCTCGGTTCAATTTAGTACTTTTGGTTTCTATGAACATGCTACGCACAATACTTACTATTTTATGGAGAATTTGGTTTTATATTCTTCTTGTATTACCAATTTTAGTAATGTTTCCCGTGCTTGTAATTTTCTCTTCTTCTGAAAGGCTTTATCCTAAATATTATGTTTGCGCTCGTATTTGGGCAAAATGTATCTTATACGGAATGGGTTTTTATCCTGAAATTACCAGAATGCAACAGCTTGACCCCAGGAAGAATTATATGTTGGTTGCCAACCACACTTCTATGATAGATATTATGATGATGCTGGTTATTATTAAGCAACCATTCATTTTTGTGGGAAAACGAGAGCTGGCAAAGATTCCTGTTTTTGGCTTTTTCTACCGAAAAACAAATATTACCGTAGATAGAAATTGCGCTAAAAGCAAACAGGACGTAGTTACTGAGGCTCGCAGAAGATTAGATATGGGTGAAAGCATTTGCATTTTCCCTGAAGGAGGCGTGCCAGCAGATAGATCGCTGGTTTTAGATACTTTTAAAGATGGAGCATTTAGACTGGCAATTGCGCATCATATTCCTATTGTGCCCATTACTTTTTACGATAATAAAAAGCGTTTTTCGTATAAATTTATATCGGGATCGCCGGGGAAGCTTAGAGTGAAAATCCACCAATTTATTAATACCGAAGGAATGGAGCCTGGAGATAGAAGGGAATTAAGAAATAAAACCCGGCAGGTAATATTTGAAGAGCTTTCTAAAGATTTAAAGAATGAAAATCCTTCAGAATAAAACTTCTGAAGGATTCCACTCACTACATAGGTGTTAAAAACTAAAACTTATTCCAGAATATACGCCAAAGTAAAATGGGCGTACGCCGGGAGCATCATCAAAAGTATTAAGTTGATATTTAAAAATAGGTTCTACATTCAACTTAAAACTATCGGTTAATTTGTAATCTAATCCTACACCAACATTAGTGGTAAAACTTACTTTATTAATATTGTTGGCTTCACCAATCCTGGTATTTTGATTATTGGTATTTACCTGTATGCTGTTTTCGTCTAAAAACAAGCTGCTTCCTCCCGCTATTAAGTTAAGCCCAAATTTACTGTCCAGTAAGCTGTATTCAATTTCTAACGGAACTTCAATAAAACCAAATTGCTGATTTATCTCACCGGGTAATGCCATATTATTGACAGATGTAAAGTTAGAATTGTCCCTATCACTATGGCCTGGTAAACCGCTTGGTGCCGCATTCTCTAACTGCACATTATTTCCCCCAGACTCATAATTTATAGAACTAATGGTATTTGGATTTATGGAGGCAGAAAACACGATATCTTCTACATTATAACTCATCGCAACTTTAGAAATTCCGCTTCTTATTTTAATTTTTTCTGAAATAGCATAAGCTAAATTCATCCCGTAAGCCATACTTACCTGCGAGCTGGTGTTATTGCCGGCAAATTGCGGATCTATTGCATTCCCACTGCCGATATTATCGTAAAAAACAGGAGCCGCAAAAGTGCTTAAGCGTAGTTTCTTTTTAGAAGCCTCTGCAATTAATTCTTCTTCTTTATCAAGGTTTTTTTCTTCTTCAATTTGGGCTAATTGCTCTGCAACTTCCAGGCTATCTTTAAGGGAAATTACTTCTTCTTTTTCAGTATTTTCATCACTGTTTTCGGCAATTGCTTCAGGCTGTTCGTTTTTTGAATTTGGATTGATGAAATCCTGATTTTTATAATTTTCTTCTTCGGAACCTTGATGATCTTCTCCCGCTATTGCTGAATTTTGCTCATTTAATTTCTCTGCGGTATTTCCTGAATTTTCTTCTTCAGCTGAATCATTAGAGTTTTTTGTTGCTTCTGAATTAGTATTTTCTGAAGCTAAAGCCGAATTGTTATTAGCTGATGAGGTGTTGGCACCTTCAGAAGTGGAAAAAGTAGCTTCATTAACATTTTTAAGAATTTCTGAAGCATTTACAAACTGTTCATTTTTATTGATTTCGGGTAAATTTATTTGGGGTTTTGCAGTTTCTTCTACTTCAAAAACTACTTCGGTATTGGTAAAATTATTCTGACTAAAAAAATAGCCGCCAAGCATTAATGCTAAAACAGCGGCCACACCGCCAACTTTAAACCATAACGGAATTATAAAAGGCTTTTTCTTATCTTTCTCCTGCAGTTTGCCGGCAATATTATCCCATAACTCAGGTCGTGGTTCGGGGGCAAAATCCCTGAACTTTTCCTGGTAGAGCCGGTCTATGTTCTTTCTTTCTTTCATAGTGATTGCACCTTATTGTCGTTGAGGTGGTTTTCTATTTTTTCTTTCAAAATATTCCTGGCGCGGGCCAAATTAGATTTTGAACTTCCAACACTTATGTTTAGCATTTCGGCAATTTCTTTGTGAGAAAAACCGTCTAACGCATAGAGGTTAAAAATTTGTCGGTAACGTTCAGGTAATTCCTGAATGCTTTCTAATAGAAAATCAGTAGTAATTTCATCGTCATCAATTTCTACAACCGGATCTTCCAGGAGGTTTTCATTAATGATTTCAAAATATTTTTCTTTTCGGTGCTTTTGTAGGGTGGTATTTATCACAATTCGTTTCATCCAGCCTTCAAAAGATCCTTTATCTTCATATTGATCTATTTTATTGAATATAGTAATGAAACCATCCTGCAGGTTGTCTTGGGCCTGCTGGTAGTTATTAGAATATTTAAGGCACAGGCCAAAAAGTTTACCGGAGTACATACGGTAAAGCTTTTCCTGTGCCCTAATATCCTGTTTTTTACACTGAAGTATGAGTTTTTCTAAACTCACTCACTTAGATTGTTATTCGTTAGTATTCTCTTCTGGAGTTTCCGGCTCAGGCTCTCCTACCGGTACATCAATAATTAAAAATTCCCCATCTTCATTTTCATCAACTCCGGTAAGGAACTTAAACTGGTAATTATTGTAGTTTTCGCTGCTTATTGATATTTCCCGAATTGATTTTGTCTGGCTTAACTCTCCTTCTTCATCACATTCTGTTAAGTTAGCATCATAAGAAGTTATTGCAGCAATTTCTATAACATAAGTAGAGTCATTTTCTTCATCTGCATATTCATTAAAATCAAATGTAGCAAAAGTGTGACATGCATTTGGCAATTCGTAGGTTATGTCTAACTCATAAACTTCACCAGTTTCAAAAAAATCAGGTAAATCTGCTTCGGTAATTTCTGCAAAGGCATAATTTACATTAGGACCGTCATCATCACTACTACAGCTGTAAAGACTTAGGGCTAAAATCATTAATAAGGCAATTCTTTTCATTTTAAATTATTTATTTTAGGGTTATCTATTTCATAGATGCAGAACTAATGAAAAGGTTGCGTCCAGAACCAAAAAAATCCCTCTTTTTAAGGGATTTTTAAGATTCAATTATTATTTGCTTTTAAAAATACAAAAAGCTAAGTGAGCTTAATAGCTGATATTAAGCTTCTTTGGTTACTTTTATAGCATTTTTAATTTTTTCTTCAAGCTCTTCCATTAAATCTGGATTGTCTTTCAATAAGATTTTTACCGCATCACGACCCTGACCTAATTTTGTGTCTTCGTAGCTAAACCATGAACCGCTTTTCTTCACGATCTCATAATCTACCCCAATATCTATAATTTCACCAATTTTAGAGATTCCTTCGCCATACATAATGTCGAATTCAGCCATTTTAAAAGGTGGAGCCACTTTGTTTTTTACAACTTTTACCCGGGTTTTATTACCCATTACATTGCTATTGCTGTCTTTTATTTGCGTAGAACGTCTAATATCTAATCGAACCGAAGCATAAAATTTAAGGGCATTACCACCGGTAGTGGTTTCAGGATTTCCAAACATTACACCAATCTTTTCCCTAAGCTGGTTAATAAAGATTACGGTACAATTGGTTTTACTAATAGAAGAGGTAAGTTTTCTAAGGGCCTGAGACATTAAACGGGCGTGCAATCCCATTTTAGAATCTCCCATTTCCCCTTCAATTTCACTTTTAGGAGTAAGTGCTGCAACCGAATCTATCACAATAATATCTATAGCTCCAGACCGAATTAAATTATCGGTAATCTCTAGAGCCTGCTCCCCGTTATCGGGTTGAGAAATAATTAGGTTTTCTATATCTACGCCAAGTTTTTCAGCATAAAAACGGTCAAAAGCATGTTCTGCATCAATAAAAGCCGCAATACCTCCTTTTTGTTGTGCCTCGGCAATGGCGTGTAAAGTTAAAGTGGTTTTACCCGAAGATTCCGGTCCATAAATTTCAATAACCCTTCCTCTTGGATATCCGCCTACACCCATAGCCAGGTCTAAGCCTAATGAACCCGTAGAGATCGCATCTACATCAGATATGGCCTGGTCACTCATCTTCATAACGGTACCCTTTCCATAGGTTTTATCCATTTTGTCCAGGGTAAGCTTTAAGGCCTTTAATTTTGCTTCTTTTTCTTTATCGTTGCTCATAATTTGAATAATCTATTTAGAGAGTTGCTAAATTACTATAAGTTTTCCTTCATCACAATTTTATATGGGCAGCTTTTGTATATTTACTGTCTAACCTGAGGTTTAAAGCATATTTGAATTTGTAGAAAATGTTTTAAATCTCGATTTTCGAGTGAAAATTTAAAATTAACCCTGCCTATGAGATTTTTGAAAAAAAGTCTGATTATGCCTGGTGGTTGTAGTACTTCAGCAATTATTTTGTTGAACGTAAGTTGCCGGGTTGATGGTGGCTAGAATCTAAAAATCTAATTTATGAAACAAAGTAAAAAAGATTACAAACCGAATTAGCCACACAAAAAATGCCCTGGGAAATGACTTTTCAGGGCATTTTTTCTTCCTTCAATTTTAAGTATCTTTGCAAAAAATATCTTTAACCTTAACTAATTAGTATAGCATGCAACTGTACAATAAATTAAGCGCTAAAGAGAGGGAAGCACTTATAGACGAAGCGGGAGAAGACCGTTTAACGCTCTCTTTTTATGCCTACGCCAAAATTGGCAATCCACATTTATTTAGAAATCACCTTTTTATTGCCTGGGACCAAATGGATGTGCTTGGCCGTATTTATGTAGCCCACGAAGGGATTAACGCCCAACTCTCAGTTCCTGCAACACGTTTTGAAGAATTTAAAGAGTTTATAGATAATATCTACTTTTTGGAAGGTGTTAGGCTGAATATCGCCATAGAACACGATGCAAAAGCCTTTTTAAAACTGAAAGTAAAAGTGCGTAAAAAGATAGTTGCAGACGGATTGAACGACGCGACTTTTGATGTAACCAATAAAGGAGTTCATGTTGATGCTTTAAAATTCAACGAACTTATTAGCGATCCCAACACTGTTTTGGTAGATATGCGAAATCATTATGAAAGTGAAATTGGTCATTTTCAAGGAGCAATTACTCCAGATGTAGATACTTTTAGAGATTCTTTGCCCATTATTGAAAATGATCTAAAAGAACATAAAGAAGATAAAAACCTGGTAATGTACTGCACCGGCGGAATTCGTTGTGAAAAGGCTAGCGCATATTATAAACACAAAGGTTTTAAAAATGTGTATCAGTTGGAAGGTGGTATTATTGAATATGCCCGCCAGGTTGAAAACCAAAAACTGGAAAATAAATTTATAGGAAAAAACTTCGTTTTTGATCATCGCCGCGCCGAGCAGATTTCAGAAGAAGTAATTGCGCACTGCCACCAGTGTGGAAAACCTTGCGATAAGCACGTGAACTGTGTAAATGAAGCCTGTCATTTACTTTTTATTCAGTGTGAAGAATGTGCAGAGAAAATGAATAATTGCTGTTCTAAAGATTGTATGGAAATTGCCGCTTTACCTTATGAGGAACAAAAAGCTTTGCGAAAAGGAAAAGGCAACAGTAATAAAATATTTAAAAAAGGACGTTCAGAGGTTTTAAAATATAAAAGTTAACAAAGCGTTCTAAAAAGAGAGTGCCAATTAATATTGGTATATTTACTCGATAATCGAGATTTAATTGTACTGAGATTTGTCTCTAGTGAATTAATAAATTTTCGTTTCATAACTTGTGGGATTGCCCCAAGGCTCTTGATTAGAAACTCAATATAAACCCAAAAAGTCTGCAAAGCAATTTGCAAGACTTACAACATATAAATATTTATGGCTTGTAGCAGTTGCTCAACCAAAGACGGTCAGCCAAAAGGATGTAAAAACAACGGAACCTGTGGTACAGATTCCTGTAATAAACTTTCTGTATTCGATTGGCTTTCAAATATGTCTATGCCTAATGGTGTAGAACCTTTTAATTATGTAGAAGTTCGTTTTAAAAACGGAAGGAAACATTTTTTTAAAAATACCGAAAACCTAAGCCTAAGTATGGGCGATGTAGTAGCTGTAGAAGCTTCTCCCGGCCACGATGTGGGTATGGTAAGCCTTACCGGAGAATTGGTTAGGGTACAAATGAAAAAGAAAAAAGTAAAAACCGATAGCGAAGAAGTTTTAAAGATTTACCGAAAAGCCACCCAAAAAGATATTGACGTTTGGGAGGAAGTGCGTGGTAGAGAAGAAGCGATAAAGAAAAGAGCCCGAGAAGTCGCAATTCGCCTTAATCTTAGTATGAAGATTAGCGATATTGAGTTTCAGGGAGATGCTTCAAAAGCAACTTTTTATTATACAGCAGATGATCGCGTAGATTTCCGTCAGTTAATTAAAGAGTTTGCGAGAGAATTCAATACCCGTATAGAAATGCGGCAAATTGGGTTGCGCCAGGAAGCTGCACGCCTTGGCGGAATTGGCTCTTGTGGGCGTGAACTTTGTTGTTCTACCTGGCTTACAGATTTTAGATCGGTAAGTACTTCAGCAGCGAGATATCAGCAATTATCTTTAAATCCCCAAAAATTAGCGGGACAATGCGGAAAGCTAAAATGCTGTCTTAACTATGAGCTTGATTCTTACCTGGAAGCTTTAAAAACCTTTCCACGAACCGATACCAAGCTTTTTACCAAAAAAGGGACGGCTGTTTGTCAAAAAATAGACATTTTTAAAGGAGTGTTGTGGTATGCCTATGAAGGCGAATGGATGAACTGGCATCAATTAACCGCAGAGCAGGCTAATAAAATAATTGCAGCTAATAGAAAGAAAGAAGACGTTGGCAGCCTTGAAGAGTTTGAAGTTCAGCTTCAGTTAGAAGAAAAACGAGATTTCAATAATGTGGTGGGGCAGGATAGCTTAACCCGTTTTGATAAACCTAAAGGTCAACAGAAAAAACACAAGTCAAAGAAACGGAGAAAACGTAAAGGAAAACCTTCGAATAATGCGTAAAGCTGCAGTATTTTCAATTTTTATTGGTCTTTTTACCTTAATAGTTTCCTGTGATGAAAAACGGGTTTATGATGAGTATAAGCCCATACAGGGAGGATGGGAAAGAGATTCTACTTTAGTTTTTAATTTAGGCGAGCTTGATTCTTTGCAAAATTATAACCTATTTATAAACGTTAGAAATAATAAAGATTATAATTACAGAAACCTGTTTTTAATAACCGAAATGCGATTTCCACAGGGGAAAGTGGTAACCGATACCCTTGAATATGAAATGGCGGCGCCAAATGGAAGTTGGCTTGGTACGGGTTTTGGTGATGTAAAAGAAAGTAAGCTGTGGTATAAAGAAAATGTGAGTTTTACTGAACCCGGCGAATATAAAATTGCCATTAAACAGGCAATGCGTAAAAACGACCAGGTGGAAGGAATAAAAAATTTAGAAGGAATTACCCACATAGGTTTTAGAATAGAAGAAAACCTACAATAATTTTTGAATAAATGGCCGCAACAAAAAAGAAGCAGCAAAAGTCTAAAACCAGCAAAAGATCTTATATAATTGGTTTTTGGACGATTTTTGGCATTGGTTTATTAGCTGTAGTTTTAATTTTCTTACTGGCCGGTTGGGGCGCATTTGGTAAGATGCCAGATTTTGAAGAGCTGGAAAATCCTGAAACCAATCTCGCAACCGAAATTTTCTCATCAGATGGGGAAACTTTAGGGAAATATTACAGTGAAAACCGAACTCCTATAAAGTATGACGATCTTCCCGATCATCTTATTGAAGCCCTTGTAGCTACTGAAGACGAGCGGTTTTACAAACACGCCGGGATAGACCCAAAAGGAACCCTTAGAGCTGCTTTTTACCTGGGAACCCGTGGTGGTGCCAGTACCATAACCCAACAACTTTCTAAACTTTTGTTTACCGAGCAGGTTTCAAACAATCCTTTTGCCCGGATTTTACAAAAAGTTAAAGAATGGAATATTGCTACCCAGCTGGAAAGGCAATACACAAAAGAAGAAATTATTACCATGTATTTTAATAAATACGATTTTGTGTACCAGGCAGTAGGAATTCGTTCGGCTTCAAAAATTTACTTTGGGAAAGAAGCCAAAAACCTTAATATAGAAGAATCGGCAGTTTTGGTGGCGATGTTAAAAAATGCCGCTTTGTATAACCCGGTTCGTAGACCCGAATTGGTAAAACAACGCCGTAACCAGGTTTTTGTTCAAATGAATAAAAACGGATATCTCTCTGAACAAGAAAAAGATTCACTTCAGAAGCTACCTTTAAACCTTGATTTCTCTCCCGAAGGTCACGACGAAGGGATGGCAACATATTTCCGCGTTTACCTACAAGGATTTATGAAAGATTGGATTCAAAAAAATCCAAAGCCAGATGGAAGTGAATATAGTCTCTACCGGGACGGATTAAAAATTTATACCAGCATAGATTCTAAAATGCAGCAATATGCTGAGACTGCGGTAGAAAAGCATATTTCCCACCTTCAGAAAGAATTTGACAGGCAGAATAAAAATAACAAGACTGCTCCGTTTCGGGATATAGATCAGGGACAGGTTGATGGTATTGTGAAAAGTGCAATGCGCCGGTCTGTACGATGGAAAGAAATGAAAGACCAGGGAAAATCTGAAGAAGATATTTTAGCTTCTTTTGATAAAGAAACTAAAATGCGGGTGTTCTCCTGGGATGGAATAAAAGACACTATTATGACGCCTAAGGATTCTATCTTTTATTATAAAGGATTCTTACAGGCAGGTCTTATGTCTATGACGCCTCAAACCGGCGAAGTTAGAGCCTGGGTTGGTGGTACCAACTTTAAACATTTTAAATACGATCACGTAAAACAGGGAAAACGCCAAGTTGGCTCTACCTTTAAGCCTTTTGTTTATGCTACAGCTATAGATCAGTTAAAGCTTTCTCCTTGTGATGTTATGCCTAAAAACAGGTTTACTATTGAGGCGGGGAAATATGGAAATATTAAAGATTGGACACCTTCAAATGCTAATGGAGAATATGAAGGGATGATAAGCTTAAAAAATGCGCTTGCCCAATCTGTGAATACAGTAACTGCAAGATTAATAGACAAAACAGGTCCGGGACCGGTCATAGACTTAGTAAAAAAATTAGGAGTTGATACTGAAAACTTTTCCGAAGGCCCTGCGATTGCTTTGGGAACGGAAGATATGAGCCTTTTCGAGATGGTTTCAGCATATAGCACTTTTGTAAATGAAGGGGTATATGTTAAACCGGTAATTGTAAACCGTATTGAAGATAAAAATGGAACGGTTCTTTACCAGCACGTACCAGAAACCCGTGATGTTTTAAATAAAGAAGCGGCTTACGTGACGGTAAATATTCTGGAGGGGGTAACTCAATACGGATCTGGGGTTCGCTTACGCGGAACTTACGCTAAAGATTTTGATCATTACAAACGCGGGGTAACCGGCTATCCTTACGATTTTAAAAATCCTATTGCCGGTAAAACCGGAACTACCCAAAACCAAAGTGATGGCTGGTTTATGGGAATGGTTCCTAATCTTGTAACCGGCGTTTGGGTTGGTGCCGAAGATAGAGCGGTGCATTTTCCAAATTTAACATACGGGCAGGGTGCTACTATGGCTTTACCTATTTGGGGAATGTATATGAAAGATCTTTATGCCGATGAAGCACTGGATATTTCAAAGGATGCTTTTCCCAGACCAGATAATCTCTCTATTGAAATAAATTGTGACGAGTATAATCAGGAAAGTGATTCTGAGAATAATAGTGTTCCAGATGAACTTGACTTTTAGGATTTAGCAAAAATTCAGCTTTATTTTTCAGGAAAATATAATCTACAAGCCTAAAAGCATTGTAACAGCATTTTTATTTTCGTATTTTTCGGTAAAATTAAATACCGATGATTAGAAAAACTGTAGCAAATGTAGAAGATGCTTTGCAGGGCGTAGAAGATGGTATGACCTTTATGCTTGGTGGTTTTGGCCTTAGTGGGATTCCAGAAAATGCCATTTCAGAATTAGTACGTCTTAACGTAAAAAATCTTACCTGCATTTCCAATAACGCCGGGGTAGACGACTTTGGCCTCGGACTTTTACTTCAAAAGAAACAAATAGATAAAATGGTTTCTTCCTATGTGGGAGAAAACGACGAGTTTGAGCGCCAAATGCTTAGCGAAGAGCTGGAGGTAGAGCTTATTCCGCAGGGAACATTAGCAGCACGTTGCCAGGCAGCCCAACAAGGGTATCCTGCAATGTACACACCTGCCGGTTATGGTACCGAAGTTTCCCAGTTTAAGGAAACCCGTGAGTTTGATGGGAAAATGTATGTATTAGAAAAAGCTTTTAAAGCAGACTTTGCTTTTGTAAAAGCCTGGAAAGGCGATAAAGCCGGAAACCTTATTTTTAAAGGAACAGCCCGTAATTTTAATCCGCTAATGTGTGGTGCGGCGAAAGTAACCGTTGTTGAGGTGGAAGAACTGGTTGAACCGGGAGAATTAGACCCAAACCAGATTCATATTCCAGGGATTTTTGTACAACGCATTTTTGAAGGAAAAAATTACGAAAAGCGAATTGAGAAAAGAACAGTTCGAAAAGTAAGTTAAAGGTTAATGGTTAAAAGTGACCATTGAACAAATAACTGATTAACGAATATTTGATAAACGATGATTTGAAGATTTGAAAACGTGGTAATTTGAGAATCATTCATTTTTCAGTAGTGATTTTAGAGTCTTTTCGAATCTGTTTTTTTGAAAAAATATAGATTTCCGCCTTCGCGGAAATGACAAAATTAGAATTATGTTAGACAAAGAAGGAATAGCAAAACGTATTGCCAAAGAGGTGAAAGACGGGTATTATGTGAATTTGGGAATTGGAATTCCTACCCTCGTAGCCAATTTTGTACGCGATGATATAGAAGTAGAATTTCAGAGTGAAAACGGAATTTTAGGAATGGGACCATTTCCATTGGAAGGAGAAGAAGACGCCGATCTTATTAATGCTGGAAAACAAACCATAACTGCACTTCCCGGTGCGAGTTTCTTTGATTCCGCAATGAGCTTCGGGATGATTCGCGGGCAGCACGTAGATCTTACTATTTTAGGAGCTATGGAAGTTGCCGAAAACGGTGATATCGCCAACTGGAAAATACCGGGGAAAATGGTAAAAGGTATGGGCGGCGCCATGGATCTTGTAGCCAGTGCTGAAAATATTATCGTAGCGATGATGCATACCAACAAAGCGGGAGATTCTAAATTGCTTAAAAAATGTTCGCTGCCTTTAACCGGCGTAGCCTGTGTAACTAAAATTGTAACTAACCTTGCGGTTATTGAAGTTACTAAAGATGGTTTTAAATTGCTGGAAAGAGCCCCCGGAGTAAGTGTAGAGGAGATTCAAAAGGCTACAGAAGGAAAGTTACTTTTAGAAGGTGATATTCCTGAAATGCAGTTATAAAAAAAATCCGGCAGTAACTCCAAATTACTGCCGGAAAATATTTCTGTTTTAATTCACATTAGGTGAGTGAAGTAGATTCTGCTTCAAGATTAACGAGAAAGTCTATAGCTTCTCCCTGCGAAATAATTTTTCCACGGGTATTGGCTTGAGAAAAATAGTCGTACCAGCCTACTTTCTTTAAGTTTTCCTCTAAAGTCTCCACATTATCTAAAGAAGGCATTTTCCAAACCGTAACGTAGCGATATTGACTTCGGTAATGCGTGTGCTCGTCGTTTAGAGCCCAACCAAGATTTTCTACTCCATTTTCTTTTAAACCGGTAATTCTATCCTGCATATTTTCCATGAGCTCCCGCCTTTTATCTTTAGACAGGTCTATCCACTTCCCGGTTACATTCCACATTTCAATATACAAATACATAATTGTTGGTTTTATTGGTTATAACCTAAAGTTAGTAATAAAATGATAGTTAAATCTTTAGGGAAGGTTAAAATGCTTTATTGCTGATAAAACTCATATTTAAAAATATATTCTTAAACGCTTACAACTTCAGAAGCTTCCAGCAATTTTTCCTGCCTAAGTTTTAAAATAACCTGTGCAATGGCAAGTACATCTTTTTCGCAGTAGTTTATAATTCTATCTAGGTCTTTATCATTGTAGAACACATTTCTAACATCATTACCCGAAATATCATCTTTTGGCGATGGGATTTTTAAAACACTGGTGAGTAATTTTAGCGAAGTAAAATGTTTATAATCTCCAAACTTCCATAGTTCCAGCGTATCCAGGTGTGGAACTTCCTAGGGTTTTTTACCAAATAAATTGAGTTTTAAAGGAAGCGCCAGATCGTGAATTAACATTCGGCGGGCTATGAAGGGGAAATCGAATTCTTTACCGTTGTGCGCGCAGAGCAAGTGATGCGGTTTTGAAAAATGTTCTTGTAATAAATTAGCAAATTCCTGTAACAGGTTTTTTTCTTCATCTCTAAAAGTGGTGAGTCTAAAAGTTCTTTCCCCATTTTTAAAGCTGAAAAAACCAACAGAGATACACACAATCTTACCGAATTCTGCCCAAATCCCGGCCCGATCATAAAACTGTTCTGCAGTAAATTCATCTTTACGCTGGTATTGGGTTTTCTCTTCCCAAAGCAATTTTTTGTCTTCAGAAAGTTGACCGTGATTTTCAAATTCGGGCACGGTTTCAATATCGAGAAGTAGAATATTCTCCAGCTTAATTGTTTGCAGCATCGTTTAGCATTTTATAAGTCTCATCAATATACTTATAGAAATCGGGCGCGTGTTCTTCGTTTTCGTCTTTTTTAATAAGGTTTTCCCCCAATCTTACAATAATCAAATCGTCGTCGGGGATTACAATCACATATTGCCCGCGAATGCCGCGCATATAAAAAATATCTTTTTCTTTATAATCACTCAGCCAAAACCCATAGCCATATTGCGGGCTTTCTTCAAAACGCGGTTCGGTAGATCGTACTACAAATTCTGAATCCAGGATTTGTTTTCCGTTCCATTTTCCTTTGTTCTTGTAGAGTTTGCCAAATCTTGCAAAATCGCGGGCATTGGAGGCAATACAGCAATAAGCTTTTTCCATTCCGCTTTCTTCGCTGTCTAATTGCCAAAGCGCATCTTCTTGCATTCCCAGTGGTTTCCAGAAACTTTTACTTAAATATTCTGAAAGATTTTCTCCCGTGGCTTTTTCTATAACCATCCCAAGGAGAATAGTGTTTCCGCTAAGGTATTTAAAGCTTTCTCCCGGGGTTTCGGTAACTTGAAGACGCAAAACCAATTCCCGAATGTTTTCATCAAAATAAGCTCTGGCAGTCATCCCAAAAGGATTATAGTAATTCTCGTTCCAGTTTAACCCGGAAGCCATGGAAGCCAAATCCCCAACTTTTAATTCTTCTTTAAACTGCGGAAAAAAATTGGAAACGGGTTGTTCTAAACTGGTAATATGGCCATCCTTAATTGCTTTTCCCAGCATTGCCGAAACAATACTTTTAGCCATAGAAAACGAATTGGTCTTAGAATTGGGGCCATATTCCTGGTAATATTCTTCAAACCAAATACTATCATTTTGTATGATTAAAAAAGCCGCAGTTTCCAGTTCTTCGTTTAATTCGGTAAGATCATCAGTAGGCGCGGCAGTGTTATAATTTGAATGTTTGGGCCAGGTATCCACTTCAGTTCCCGCTTCAATAAGTCGGTTCTCAAAATGCGGATAATCATCTATAAATGCTGTTTTTTCTCCCTGGAAATAAGTGGCCTGCATTCCGCGGAAAATATATCCGAAATCGAAAATAATAAGAATAATAACAGCGATTAGAAGTACAAAAATTACGGTTCCGGAAATTTTTAAAAATCTAATCATACAGCTGAAAGTTTAGAACATTGAGATTTGCGAAGTATTATTTTTGTGGTTTAAAAGCCATTGTTTTCTATGTAAGCCGCCGGCGTAACCGGTTAAAGATCCATTACTGCCAATTACACGATGACATGGAATTACCACCCAAAGCGGATTTTTCCCGTTTGCCGACGCAACTGCCCGTATGGCTTTTTCATCACCTAATTTTCGGGAAAGTTCCAGGTAACTGCAGGTTTTTCCAAACGGAATTTCACTTAAAGCTTTCCATACTTTTTGCTGAAAATCGGTACCCTTAGGGTTAAGTCTTAAATTGAATTCCTCTAAATTTCCTTTAAAATATTTATTTAATTGTTCTGCAGCCGACTGAAGAAAATCGGGGATTTCTTTTGAAGACGGTATTTCTTCATCCAAAATCTGAATTGCCGAAATCCCGGCTTCGTCGCCCCTAATTTTGGCTGTCCCGAGGGGTGTTTTCAGAAATATCTGGTTTTGGTGACTCCTCATTTTCTTCATTATCTTTTCTTTGAATTAACCCAAGGCGTTTTGCGCGTTTTTCCCAGTTCTGGCGGGCCAACATCTGCATATCTTCAATACTGTCGCTCTCGTCCATAATTTCAAGGCCCAGCAAGGTTTCTATTATGTCTTCCATAGTTACTAAACCTACGGTATTTCCGTATTCGTCTACAATCATGGAAATATGCCCTCTTTTCTTAACAAAATTCTCAAAAAGCTCTGGAATTGGAGTGTCTTCAGAACTCATAAAAATTTCCCTTTTTAGCTTGCTTAGCGGTTCAGGGCCTTTGTCGTCTATCATTTCCTCCAACACATCATCTTTCAAAATAAAACCGGTAACATTATTAGTTTTATTCTTATAAACGGGAATTCGGGAGAATTTAAGGTTTTTATGGGTTCGGTGAAATTCTTCAATACTGGTATCTTCATCTTCAATAATGGCAACGGAATAAGGCGTCATTACATCTTTTGCTTTAACCGATCTAAACACGAGAAGGTTTTTTATAACCGTGGTTTCACTTTCATCAAAAACGCCTTCTTCTTCGGCAGCATCTGTAATTGCTGCGAATTCTTCTCTGTTCATAGAAGAAACGTGGGCCGATTTTCCTATTAATTTAGTAGTAAGCATCATAAGCCAAAGTATACCGGTATACTTCAGCGGGAAAATCATTATTTTAAGGGTTTTTGCAGTAAAATTTCCCAGGGCCTGCCAGTAGGTGGCACCTATGGTCTTTGGAATAATTTCGGAAAGAACTAAAATAGCCAGCGTCATAATCGCCGAAACAATTCCCACAGCATTCCCTCCATCTCCGTAAATTTTTTCGGCCTGAACACCTACTAAAATAGCTCCAACTGTATGCGCAATGGTATTTACGGTTAAAATGGCTATTAGCGGTTTGTCTATATCCTGTTTAAAGTTTGCAAGTGTTGTGGCGTATGCTTTCCCCTCCTTGTTTTTTATTTTGATGTAGGAAGGAGTTACACTCAATAAAGCTGCTTCCAAAATAGAACACATAAAAGAAAAGAAAATGGAAAGAGTAGCGTATAAAATGAGTAATCCCATATTGGTTTTTAGTTGTTTGAAATACTAATTTAAAGATAATTCTAACAATCCGTCGCAAAGAAATGGTAAAACCTAAAAAATAACCCCACCGGTTAGGGATGGGGCAGTTAAAATAGAATGTAATGGGATTTAAGCAGAAAGTTTTTCGCTAATTATTCGGTTCCATTTTTGCGCTATAACCAGCCTTTCTGAAGCATTATTACTAGAGTTATCATCTTCATCATAAAAAATAATTTCGGTAAGTTTTTTATTATTTCTGTTTTCAGAAAGGTCCAGGCTAATCCTTTTTATTAGCTCGGGTTTATCTGGAAATGGGTGTGAACTTACCTTAGCATTTTTTATATAACTAAGGTCCAATACCTGGTGTTGCATATTGTTGGTAGGCTCTATAACCAGTAATTTTTTAGCCTTGCTGTCTAATCCCAAAAGTAAAGTAGCCGAAATTTCTATCGTATCGGTGTTTAAATTGTTTTTTATACTTAATTCTTTAAGGTTTTTAAGCCTGTTTTTTTCTTTGGTGTTTTGTTGCCAGATTAAGAATAATATTGGCAGCACAAACACAGCTAAAAGCCCAAGGCCTATTAGCGTAGATGCGGTATCCATTTTTTTAAATTTTTAAGGTGAAATTATTGTTGTGCTTTTTAAAGCTTATAGTTTTTTCAATAAAAACTCTATTTCACCAGAAAAAATGGAAGGGATAAATATGTTGAAGTATTAATTGCCGCCGATCTAAAAAGCTAAAAATTGAAGTTTTTCCAATCGGGATTAGGAATTCTTCCTTTGAAGAATATGCAGAAACTAAGTAACCCGCAAAGCCGGGAAAATTTTCTTCTGAAGTAATATGTTCAGAAAAAATTATTTCAGAAAATATTACTGCCTGCTGATTTTGGTCAGCCTGCAGGTAATCATAATTTCGGGAATCAAGATTATGAGCAGGAAAACCAGAAAAAGCGAAGCCCTGTCCTGAAAAGGACATAAAAAATATGGCAAACAGCGCATATAAAGTTTTTAAATTTTTCTGGTTTTTCACCCTGTAAATGTATATAAAAACCTAATTGGTTATCGCTAAATTTTAGTTATAAAATTAGGAAATCAATTTTACCGCATCTTTAGCAAAATAGCTGGCAATCACAGAAGCACCGGCTCGTTTTATGGCAGTTAATTGTTCTAGAACTACAGCATCGTGGTCTAACCAGCCTTTTTCGGCTGCAGCTTTAATCATCGCATATTCGCCGCTAACCTGGTACACCGCCACGGGAACATCCACAGCATTTCTAATATCACGAACAATATCTAAATAGCACAAGCCCGGTTTTACCATCACAATATCTGCGCCTTCCTCAATATCCATAAGGGTTTCTTTAACCGCTTCTTCGCGATTTGCAGGATCCATCTGGTAGGTTTTTTTATCCTTCGGAATATTTTCGGCATCAACAGGTGCAGAATCCAAAGCATCCCGGAAAGGCCCATAAAACGCTGAAGCGTATTTCGCGCTATAACTCATAATTCCGGTTTCGTGAAAACCTTCATCTTCCAATAGACTGCGCATTTCAAAAATTCGGCCGTCCATCATATCACTTGGAGCAAGAATATCGGCGCCTGCTTTAGCGTGAGAAAGTCCCATTTCAGCTAAAATAGCGGTAGTATCGTCATTGATCACTTTTCCATCGACAATCACGCCATCGTGTCCATAAGCAGAATATGGATCTAGCGCAACATCGGTCATAACCAGCATTTCGGGAACTACATTTTTTACTGTTTTAATAGCACGTTGCATTAGTCCGTCAGCATTTAAAGCTTCCGTTCCGGCATTGTCTTTTAAATTATCAGGAACTTTTACAAAAAGCAAAACCGATTTTATTCCTAAACTCCTGAGCTCTTTAACTTCCTTTTCCAGCAAGTCAAGACTAAACCTAAAATAATTAGGCATAGAAGCGATTTCTTCCTTCTTGTTTTTTCCTTCAACCACAAAAAGTGGCGCGATAAAATCGTTTGGAGTTATTGCGGTTTCCCTAACTAAGCTTCTCATCGCTTCGCTGGTTCTTAACCTTCTATTTCTTCTTAGTGGATACATAATGTCAGTTTTCGGTTCTCAGTAAATCAGTTTTCAGTTAAACCCAGGATTTCGGTTTTTCCAAAACTTTTAATATTTTCTCTTCTTCGCTGCCGGGTTCAGGATGATGGTCGTAAACCCACTGTACATGGGGAGGCAAACTCATTAAAATACTTTCTATCCTTCCATTGGTTTTTAAACCGAAAAGCGTGCCTTTATCGTGTACTAAATTGAATTCCACATACCGGCCACGCCTTATTTCCTGCCAATTCCGATTTGCTTCAGAATATGATAACTTTTTACGTTTTTCAACAATTGGGACATAAGCTTCCAGGAAACTATCCCCAACTTCGGTTACAAAACTATACCAGTCTTCAATACTTTTTTCTTCGGAAGCTTTTAAATAATCAAAGAACAATCCTCCAATTCCTCGGGCTTCGTTTCGGTGGGAATTCCAGAAGTACTCATCACATTTTTTCTTGTATTCCGGGTAAAATTCCGGGGAGTGTTTATCACAGGCTTCTTTTGAAACCTTATGAAAATGTTCGGCATCTTCTTCAAAAAGATAATAAGGCGTAAGGTCCTGCCCGCCGCCAAACCACTGGTCTAAAACATTTCCTTCTTTATCATACATTTCAAAATAGCGCCAATTAGCGTGCACTGTGGGTACCATTGGGTTTTTTGGATGAATCACCAAACTGAGTCCGCAGGCAAAAAAGTCTACATCGCCAACTTTAAAATATTTTTGCATTGCCGGCGCTAAAGGCCCGTGTACTGCTGAAATATTTACGCCGCCTTTTTCAAAAACAGCACCGTTTTCTATAACCCGGGTTCTGCCGCCACCACCTTCTTCTCGTTCCCAAAGGTCTTGTTGAAATTTGGCGGAACCATCTATTTCTTCCAGTTGTTCACAAATGCGATCCTGTAAATCTTCAATATATTTATAAAATTCCGCTCTCATTTTCAATCTTCAATATAAACCAGTTTATCTTTCGTTTTTCCTATTTCTTCTACTTTGGAAACCTTAATTGCCACTTTCATTTTTTCCTGAAACAGAAGAGTAATCTCCTCAGTTGGAAGTTCATTTCCTCTAAATAAAGCCTGCCCAAACCGGTTGTTGTGTAAATCCATTGCTTTAGCCAGTTTTTGATTTGGAGAAAGTTTTTCGTGTAAACCTGTAAAATGATCGCTCCAAATTCTGGCAGCTTCAACCGATCCTGAAATTTTAAAACATTTCTGGCAAATTAAATAATTCCACAGGGCGTGTCTAAAGGCATTTTCTTTTCCATTTTTATGATGTTGCTTTTTATAAAGATCGTCACATATTTTTATGGTTTCAATAGTTGCCCGGTAGGTTGGTAAAATATAGCGCGGTTTACTTATAAAAACTTTAGAGACTGCGAATAGCTCTTTAAAATTCATATTTTTAATCCGCGCCCAGACTGCCACTAATTAGCTTTATATTCTTTTACCGCATCTACAAAAGCTTTTGCGTTTTCAACCGGAATATCGGGTAAAATACCGTGTCCCAGGTTTACGATATAGCTATCCTTACCAAATTCATTGATCATTTGGGTCACCATTCTTTTGATCTCTGCAGGTGGTGAATATAATCTTGAAGGATCAAAGTTACCCTGCAATGTGATTTTACCGCCACTTAAATAACGGGCATTCCTGGCGCTAAGCGTCCAGTCTACACCCAAAGCTGAAGCTCCTGAATTTGCCATCTCGTGAAGGGCAAACCAGCATCCTTTTCCAAATGCAATTACCGGGATTTCCTCTTTTAAAGCATCTATGATCTGCTGAATATATTTCCAGGAAAATTCCTGGTAATCTACAGGGCTTAACATTCCGCCCCAGGAATCAAAAATTTGAACCGCATCAACTCCGGCTGCAACTTTTGCTTTAAGGTAAGCGATAGTTGTATCGGTGATTTTTTGTAATAATTGGTGCGCAGCCACTGGATTAGTAAAACAGAATTTCTTCGCTTTATCAAAGTTTTTTGAACCTTGCCCTTGCACGGCATAGCATAGAATTGTCCAAGGGGAACCGGCAAAACCAATTAGCGGAACTTCATTATTTAATTCCTGTTTGGTCATTTTAATGGCATCCATCACGTAACCCAGCGTTTCATCGATATCGGGAACTATTACGCTCTCTACATCTTTAGAAGTGCGAATTGGGTTTGGTAGCCAGGGACCAATACCGGGTTTCATTTCTACCTCGATATTCATCGCCTGCGGAATCACCAAAATGTCGCTAAATAGGATTGCGGCATCAGTCCCTATTTGATGAATAGGCATCACAGTGATTTCTGTTGCTAATTCCGGGGTTCTACAGCGTGTGAAAAAGTCGTATTTTTCTTTAAGCTTCATAAAATCGGGAAGGTAACGGCCTGCCTGGCGCATCATCCAAACCGGTGGACGTTCTACCGTTTCTCCTTTTAAAGCTTTTAGAAATAGATCGTTTTTTATCATTTTTTAAAATATTTCACCACCTGTACAATCACATTTTCAATAGAAGGTTTGGTAGCGGTTATTATATTGTTTGTATGTTTCCTGGCTTCTGCAGCGGTGGTGTTTCCTATGCAAAAAGCGGTAGTGTCGTTCAACTGATTTTTGGCTGTAAAACTCTGCACTGCACTGGGGCTAAAAAATAAAATCCCATCAAATTCCTGGGAAAATGCCCTGGGGCTTAATGTAGTTTTATAGACTTCAATTTCCTTAAAATCTATTCGATTCTTTTTAAGGATTTCCGGAATATCATCTCTTCTTTTATTTCCACAGAAAAAATTAAAGTTTTCTTCAGAATATTTTTGAATAATTATTTCAGCTAAATCTTTCCCGTAATCTGCAATTTCCTGAATATGAAATCCGCTTTCATTGGCTAAATCTGCGGTTTTTTCTCCTACGCAGAAGCAATTTTTAACCTGAACCTTTCCTGAAACCGCATTTACCGAATTTTTACTGGTAAAAATGGCATTTTTTATATTTTCTGAAGGAAGTTTAAAATTGGTAGTTTCAGTATTAATCGCATTATATTCCACCAAACTTAAGCCAGAATTTAGAAATAATTGTTTCTGGGAAGTGCTCAGTTTTTTGGTAGAGAGAATGCTCTTCATTCATAAGTTTTTTAGCTGAAAATTAGCCTTCGGTATTAATTTCAGTCTTAATTTCCTGCATCAATTTTGCACCACCATTGCTAAGAATTTCTTCTGCACATCGCCTTCCAAAATTCTCAATTTCATTTATAGCAACTGTTTTTTCAACGCCTATCTTTTCTTTTCCGTCTAAACTAAAAAGTGCACCTTTAAAATAAACAAGATCTTTGTCTACCGTAGCTAAAGCTCCAATTGGTGCGGTACAACCACCTTCCAGAACCTTTAAAAATTCACGTTCAATATGTACGGTAATTTCAGATTCTTTATGGTTTAATAATGCAAGTGCTTTACGGGTAAATTCATCTTCCTCCATCGCTACTACGAGCATTGCGCCCTGTGCGGGTGCGGGAATCATCCAGTTGAGATCTAAAAAATTTTCTGGCTTTAATGCGATACGTTCCAATCCGGCGGCAGCGAAAATAGCTCCGTTCCAGTTATTATCGTCTAATTTTTTCATTCTGGTGTTTACGTTTCCACGTAAATCTACCACTTTATGAGTAGGATATTGGTTGAGCCACTGGGCTTTACGGCGTAAACTTCCAGTAGCGATTGTACCATCGCTTTCCAGGAAATCCAGGCCTTTATGAATAAGAATATCTTTGGTGTTGGCACGTTTTAAAACCGCAGCTTCAACAATACCCTTAGGTAGTGCTGTGGGTACATCTTTCATAGAATGTACCGCAATATCAATTTTACCTTTAATCATGGCTACATCCAGGGTTTTGGTAAAAATCCCGGTTATGCCCATTTCGTAAAGCGGCTGATCTAAATTTAGGTCTCCGGTAGATTTAACGGGAACTAGCTCGGTTTTATGACCGGCTTTTTCCAGTGCGTTTTGCACAGTTTTTGCCTGCCAAAGCGCGAGTTCGCTGTCCCTGGTGCCAATACGAATTACTTTGCTCATTTTACCTGTTCTTCAAGCTGAAATACTTTCTGGATCAATTCCAGGCTTTCATCGGTAGTTGTGGAATCTCCTTTTAAATGATTGGCAAAGTGTTTCATAATTTTTTGAATAATCCTGTCGCTCACAATCTCTGCCTGCTCATCGTTGAAATCTGAAATTTTTCTACGCTGAAAATCAAGTTCGGCATCTTTCATACTTCTAAGCTTTTTCTTTAAAGCTTTTATGGTAGGTGCAAATTTTCGGGTTTCCAGCCATTTATTAAAATCGGTTTCTACCTCTTTAATAATGGCTTCGGCTTCCGGAATAAACTGTTTTCTACGTTCTAAATTCTGATCGGTAATTTTTGAAAGCTGATCCAGGTGCACCAATTTTACGTTAAGCAAATGCGCTACATCTTCTGAAACATTCTTAGGTATAGAAAGGTCTAAAACCAACAAATTTTTGTTGGAATATATTAATTCTTTAGAAATAGTAGGGTTTTGTGCCCCTGTGGCGACAATTAAAATATCGGTATTTCTAATTTCTGCCTGTAAATCGGCGTAATCTTTTACAATAAGGTTGAATTTACCCGCAATTTTTTCCGCTTTGTCCTTGGTGCGATTAATAAGGGTAATATGTTCGTTCTGTGTGTGCTTTATAAGATTTTCACAGGTATTTCTTCCAATTTTACCTGTCCCAAAAAGCAAAATATTCTTATCTGAAACGTTTGGAACGTTATCTAATATGTATTGAACCGAAGCAAAAGACACTGATGTGGCCCCTGTAGAAATTTCGGTTTCATTTTTAATACGTTTACTGGCTTGAATTACGGCATTTACCAGTCGTTCTAAAAAAGCATTTACCAGGCCGTGTTTCTTGGAACGAGCAAAAGCAACTTTTAACTGACTAATAATTTCAAAATCGCCAAGAATCTGACTATCTAAACCGGTACCCACCCTAAACATATGAGAGATTGCCTGTTTATTTTTATGTACATAAGCCACTTTTTCAAATTCTTCTACCGTGCCGTGGGTATGCTCGCAAAGTAATTTAATAAGTTGAAAAGGGTGTTGTGCAAAACCGTAGATTTCGGTGCGGTTACAGGTAGAGGTTACAAGAATGGCATCAATACCTTCCTCTTTAGCTTGTTTAAGCAAGCCTTGTTTAGCTTCTTCATTTAAACTAAAATGTCCTCTTATCTCTGCATCGGCCTTCTTGTAGCTAAGACCTATGGTGTAAAAATGTTTTCCGCTTGCAATATGATAATCTTCCATGAACCTATTTAGGGTATTCGGGACAAAATTAAACTAATCCTAAACCAAAAAGTAACGCTCAAAGTACTTTTTGTATCGCTTTCAGTTATTTTAGGTTTTTTATAACTTTAAAATATAGTAAATACTTACTTTTGCAGTAGTGATAGTCGGTTTAGAGCAAACAGTTTAGAATTATTCTAAATAGACTTAAATTCAAAAAAATGATCTTAGAAGATAAAAATAACGCTGTAGGATTTATTGAAGAGCTGAAAATTGAAGATGGTTTTTATCTTTTAAAGTTTCAAAATGAAACCACTGAGAATCAGAAAATTATTAGGAATATAGATAGTAGCTTTATCCAGTTTCATTTTAATTTAAAAGGCGCCAGCAAGTTTTTGTTCAACAATAATAAATATGAACTTCCGCTTAATGGAGAAAGCTCTTTGCTTTTGTACAATCCGCAGCAAGATCTGCCCCTAAATTTGGTATTGGAACCAAATTCCTGGTTAATTTCGCTGGTAATTTCTATTAAAAAGTTCCATTCTCTCTTTTCACAGGAAGCCGGTTATATCACTTTTTTAAGTGCCGATAATAAAGATAAAAAGTATTATAAAGATGCACCCATTTCTCCATCTATGGCCATTGTACTCAACCAGGTAATGAATTTTAATCTTACACCAAGTATTAAAAATCTCTATTTTAAAGGAAAAGCTTATGAATTGTTGAGTCTATATTTTAACAGAACAGAAGACCCTAATGTAGAACAATGTCCTTTTCTTAGTGACGAAGAAAATATTATAAAAATTAGAAAAGCTAAAGATATTGTAATTTCCAGGATGGCCGAGCCGCCTTCGCTTCAGGAATTATCAGATGAAATTGGCCTGAGTCTTAAAAAACTTAAAGAAGGTTTTAAGCAAATTTATGGCGATTCGGTGTACAGTTTTCTTTTCGATTATAAAATGGAATATGCCCGGAAACTTTTAGATAGTGGCGATTTTAACGTGAACGAAGTTGGTTTAAAAGTGGGCTACAGTACCGCAAGTCATTTTATTGCTGCTTTTAAGAAAAAATTTGGCACTACGCCCAAGAAGTATATTATGTCTTTAACTTCAAATTCTTAGCTCTATGTTTAAAAAATTTGTCGCCGTTTATATGCTCATCTTTTTCGGTTTCCTTTCAGGAAATGCCCAAGGAACAAAAGATGAAGATGAAAAAGATAAAAAAGAAGTGCTTTTATTTTATAAAACCGAAGGTTTCTGGCATAATTCCATTCCCACCGGGAGAACTTTTATTGAAGACCTCGGCGAAGACCATGATTTTGAAGTGACCTCTACTAAAGATGCCGATAATTTTCATAGCGAAGATCTTAAAAAATATGATTTAGTGATTTTTTTGAATACTACCGGAAATGTTTTTGATGAAAAGGAACAGGAAGGCTTCAAAAATTATATAGAAAATGGCGGTAATTTCTTCGGAATTCATGCTGCTGCAGATACCGAAGGGGATTGGCCCTGGTTTGTAGAACTGGTTGGTGGCTTTTTTGATGGGCATCCAGAAGTTCAACAAGCTGATATAAAATTAAATATGCCTAAACATCCCGCGGTTTCTCACCTGCCAAAAGTATGGACCAGAACTGACGAATGGTATAATTACAGAAACCTAAACCCTAAAATGCAGGTACTTTTGTATCTTGATGAGAATTCGTACCAGGGTGGTACTAACGGTGAAGAACATCCCATTGCCTGGTTTAGGGAAACGGGCCACGGCGGAGTTTCAATTTATACTGGGTTGGGACATACCATTCAGTCTTATATTGAGCCGTTATTTCAGGAACATATTCTACAGAGTATTTTATTTGCGTTAGACAAAACAAAAAACTAAATCCTCTATTAAGGCATAAAAAAGTGTAATAATGTAATACTTAATTACACTTTTAATAAACCTATTTTTGAAGTTGAAAAAGAAAAATATGAGTAAAGGCGTACTATTGGTAAATTTGGGCTCTCCAAAAAGCACCGACCCGAAAGATGTAAAGGAATACCTGGACGAATTTTTAATGGACGAACGTGTAATTGACGTTCCCTATTGGGCCAGGGTACTTTTGGTAAGGGGAATTGTACTAAATACAAGACCCAAAAAATCGGCGGAAGCTTACCAAAAAATTTGGTGGGACGAGGGTTCACCCCTAATTGTTTTATCAGAACGCCTTCAGTACAAAATGGATAAAAACACCTCTGTGCCAATTGCTTTGGCAATGCGTTATGGAGAACCAAGTATAAAATCGGGGCTTCAGGAATTGTATGATAAAGGAGTAGACGAAGTTTTGCTTTTTCCATTATATCCTCAATTCGCCATGGCTACTACCGAAACTATTTTAGTTTTAGCCGAAGAGCTTAGGAAAGAACATTTTCCGGAAATGCAATTCACCACAATGCCGCCTTTTTATAATCACTCAGACTATATTCGGGTTTTAGCTGAAAGTATTTCAGAGAAATTAAAAGGGAAAGATTTTCAGCATTTATTGTTTTCTTATCACGGGGTGCCAGAGCGACATATTAGGAAAAGTGATGTTACTAAATCCCACTGTAAAATTGATGGAAGTTGTTGCCAAACGCCTTCAGCAGCGCATCAATTTTGCTATCGTCACCAGTGTTTTGAAACTACAAGGCTTGTAGCTGAATATTTAGAATTAAAAGAGAATTCATATAGCGTTTCCTTTCAGTCGCGTTTAGGTTTCGACCCTTGGTTACAACCTTATACCGATAGAACTATAGAACGATTCGGAAAACAGGGAATGAAAAAACTGGCCATTGTAACACCGGCTTTTGTTTCAGATTGTTTGGAAACTTTAGAAGAAATAGCGATGGAGGGCGAAGAAATTTTTCACGAAGTTGGCGGGGAAGAATTTACAGTAGTTCCCTGTCTTAACGATAGGGGCGATTGGGTAAATGTACTTTCTCGTTGGGTAGATGAGTGGGCGCATCAAAAGCCTGTTGAAGCGTAATGGCCTCGGTGAATTCTCGAAACCTCGGAGAAAAACCAATAGGTAAATTACTTGTACAGCAAGCGGCACCGGCTTCGGTAGGAATTCTGGTTATGTCGCTCAATATTTTAATCGATACCATTTTTGTAGGAAACTGGATTGGTTCTACCGCTATTGCAGCGATAAATGTAGTGCTTCCGGTTTCGTTTTTTATCGCCGCGCTGGGAATGGCCATAGGCATTGGTGGTTCTTCCATAATATCAAGAGCGCTGGGTGCCGATGATCGTAAAAAGGCACTTAAAACTTTTGGAAACCAGATAAGTCTTACGCTAATTCTTACTATTGGGTTAGTAATTATAGGTCTTCTTTTTGTGGATTCGCTTATTCCTGCTTTTGGCGGAAAAGGCGATATTTTTGAACCGGCAAAAGTTTACTATACCATTGTACTTTATGGAGTGCCTTTCCTGGCGCTTTGTATGATGGGCAATACGGTAATTCGGGCCGAAGGGAAACCAAAATTCGCCATGATTGCCATGATAATTCCCTCTGTGGCAAACTTAGTTCTAGATTATATTTTTATAAATCAAATGGAGCTAGGTATGTGGGGTGCGGCCTGGGCTACCACGGCTTCTTATCTTTTTTGTTTTGGCTATGTTTTTTGGTTTTTCCTTTCCAAAAATTCTGAACTTAAAATTAGTTTACCAGATTTTGGTCTTAATAAACGCATTCTTAGAGAAATTGGTTCCCTTGGCTTTGTTACCTTATCCCGGCAGGCGGTAGTAAGTGTAATCTACCTGCTTATGAATAATATTTTGTTCGACCTGGGCGGGGAAGATGCTGTGGCGATTTATGCAATTATAGCCCGAATGCTCATGTTTGCGCTCTTTCCGGTATTGGGGGTTACGCAGGGATTTTTGCCAATTGCCGGATTTAATTATGGTGCTGAAAAATATCAAAGGGTTCGCAAAAGTATAAATACTGCTATCTTATATGCTTGTGGTTTGGGTTTGCTGGTATTTGGGGGGATAATGTTTTTTTCTGAAGAAATTGTTCGCATTTTCACTAAAAATCCAACGATAATTGCTGAAACTCCCGCTGCGATGCGTTGGGTTTTTGCAGCGACTCCTATTGTTGCAATTCAGCTTATTGGTGCTGCTTATTTTCAAGCCGTGGGTAAAGCCGTACCGGCATTGTTGCTTACTTTGTCCAGGCAGGGTTTCTTTTTTATTCCGTTAATTTTAATTTTACCTAATTATTTTGGTGAAATAGGGGTGTGGATCTCCTTTCCTATAGCCGATTTACTTTCAACGCTGGTTACTGCCTATTTTTTAAACCGGGAAATGAGATTAAAATTAAAGCCTAAAACCTCCTGATATTTCTGCCGAAGAAAAATTCATAAATCCCTATCTTTGTTAGAAAGCTGGAAATACCATGGATACAAATGCTTTAAAAATAGAATTGATTCAGAAGATTATTGCCTGTAACGATATTGCTTTGTTGAAGCAAGTTGAAGAATTATTGCAGAGAGTAAATGCTCTTGAACCGGGGGAAGAATATGAATTAACTACTACAAATTCCGTTGTTCCAGATCGAATTTATGAGCAATTGGAAAAAGATTTCATAGCCTATCAAAATGAAGAGATACAATCTGAAAAATGGGAGAAAGTTGAGCATGAGTTGAAAGAAAAATATGGATTATAAGATAAGGATTTTACCCAGGGCTAGTTTAGAAATAAGTGATGCTTTAAAATGGTATTCATCCAGGAATCTGAAAGCGGGAAAAGAGCTTTTAAAGGAAATTAACTTAATATATAATCTTTTACGTTTTGATCCTTATTTATTTAGTGAAATTAAGAAAGGTTATAGGCAGGTACCTTTAAAAAAATTTCCATTTCTCATTATTTACAGGATTTTTAAAGATCAAATTTTAATTCAGTCTGTCTTCAACACCCATCAAAACCCAACTAAAAAACCTTAATCTGTGATAGAATATTACCAGTACATAAAAGCTTTGCACCTTATTTTTGTAATCACATGGTTTGCCGGGCTTTTTTATATTCCGCGTTTATTTATTTACCATATAGAAGCTACTCAAAAACCTGAACCTGATAAAAGTATTCTTGCCAACCAGTTTAAACTAATGACTAAAAGGTTGTGGTTTATAATTACCTGGCCTTCGGCTATTTTAGCGAGTTTATTTGCTTTTCTTTTACTTTATTTAGCACCGGGATGGCTTTCGCAAGATTGGATGTTGGTAAAATTGGGTTTCGTTGTGTTACTTTATGCCTACCATATTAAATGTCATCTTATTTTTAAGGAACTTCAACAAGATGTTGTGAAGTGGACTTCCAATCAAATGAGATTATGGAACGAGGGTTCTACTTTAATTCTTTTTGCGGTTATTTTTTTAGTGATTATAAAAGATGCTCTAAACTGGATCTACGGAGTTTTAGGAATATTTTTATTGGCGGGCATGCTTATGCTGGGAATTAAAATGTATAAGCGAATTAGAACTAAAAACCCCGATGCCTAATTGGTGTGATAATTGATTAATTTGCGCTAATAATTGTTTATGAAGCTTTCAAAACTTTCTTTAAGTACCCGCATATTTATCTCCATGATTTTATTGGTGTTGGGAGCTTCAATTTTAATTGTTGGGATCACAGTTTATCAATATAAGCTGGAAGCCGAAAACTACCACCGCGAACGCCTGGAAAGAAAGGAGCAGGCTATTAGGGAAAATATAAAATTTATTCTCGCCAGTACAACCTACCTAATCAATACCGAGAATATTGATATGATCTTTGGGGAGCGGAATAAGATTCACGAAATGGCCCAGGTGCACGAGATGCAAATTAATATTTATGATTTTCAGGGTCGGCTTTTAATAAAATCAGATCAGTCTTTTTTCAGGGATACTACAGATAATCAGCTGGACAAAGACATTCTTAGAAAACTGGAACGCTCAGAAAGCAAACGGTATATTGAGAAAACCGAAATTAACGGTCAAAAATTTCAATCTTCATATACTTATATTTTAGATAAGAAATTTAAACCCCTGGCGATACTCTATCTTCCCTATGTTCAGGATGATACGGTTTTAAACCGAGATTTGAATAATTTCCTTATAAGGATGCTGGAAGTGTATCTGTTTATGCTTGCCTTGGCGATTATTATGTCTTATTTTCTTTCAAAATATATCACGAAATCCCTTAAAATTATTTCAGATAAAATTACCGAAACCCGCCTGGATAAACGCAACCAGAAAATAGATATAAATAACGCTTCCGAAGAGATTTATACGCTCGTGACAGCGTATAATAGTATGATAGACGAGTTGGAAGAAAGCGCGGTTAAACTGGCCGCCGGCGAAAGGGAACAGGCGTGGCGGGAGATGGCCAAACAGGTAGCTCATGAAATTAAAAATCCGTTAACTCCAATGCGCTTAAGCGTACAAAGTTTTGAACGGAATTTTGATAAAAACGATCCCGAAATTGAAGCAAAAGTAGCCGAATATTCTACCACGCTTATTAATCAAATAGATACGATGAGTTCTATTGCTGAAGCTTTTTCGAATTTTGCTAAAATGCCCGCTCAGCAAAACGAAATGCTGAATGTTCCAAAAATTGTAAAACTTGCACTGGATATTTTTAATGAAGATTATATTCAGTTTTCCAGCGAAAAAGAAGAAATTCTCGCAAAATTTGATAGAACGCAACTCATTAGGGTAATTACCAATTTGGTAAAAAATGCCATTCAGGCAATGGATAAGCAGGAAAATCCACGTATAATGGTAAGCATTCACGAGGAAGAAAAGAATGTTTGCGTGATCATTTCAGATAACGGTGCGGGTATTTCCGAAGAAAATATAGAGAAAGTTTTTGAACCTAAATTTACTACTAAATCCAGCGGAATGGGGCTTGGCCTTGCTATGGTAAAGAATATTGTGGAAACTTATAATGGAAGTATTAACTTTACTTCTAAGCCAGGAAGGGGCACTACGTTTAAGTTGCGTTTTCCTAAATAATAAAGAACGAACCAAAAATTTTAAATATGGAATTCGAAAATATTTTAACCGAAAATAACGACGGTATTTTACAAATTACAATTAACCGTCCTAAAAAATTAAACGCTTTAAACCGCGATACCATTGAAGAATTGCACCAGGCTTTTACTGAAGCAAAAGAAGATGAAGAAGTAAAAGTGATTATTCTAACCGGAACGGGAGAAAAAGCTTTTGTTGCCGGTGCCGATATTAGTGAATTTGCCGATTTCTCTCCTGAAGAAGGTCGCGAACTTGCAGCTGAAGGTCAGGCGAAATTATTCGATTTTGTAGCAAATTTTCCAAAACCGGTTATTGCCGCGGTAAACGGTTTTGCCCTTGGTGGCGGACTCGAATTAGCAATGGCAGCACATTTTAGAATAGCCAGTGATAATGCCAAAATGGGACTTCCTGAGACTTCACTTGGGGTGATTCCCGGTTACGGCGGCACGCAGAGACTTCCGCAATTAGTAGGAAAAGGTCGCGCGATGGAAATGATTATGACCGCGGGAATGATAGATGCCAACCAGGCGCTTCAGTATAATCTTGTGAATCACGTTTGTGAGCCCGAAGAACTGATAGAATTTACCGAAAAGATTGCAGGAAAAATTATGAAGAATTCCTTAGTGGCTATAAGCGCCGCAATTCGAGCTATAAATTCAAATTACGAAGATGGCGTAAATGGTTATGAAGTGGAAATTAGTGAATTTGGAAACTCTTTTGGTACCGAAGATTTTGAAGAAGGCACTTCGGCATTTTTAAACAAACGTAAAGCCGATTTCCCGGGTAACTAAAATAAAAGCTTTAGCATTCAGAATTTAATTTTTGGATGTTAAAGCTTATTTTTTATTTTATAAATAGGATATATTCCATAAATTTGTAATATGTCCAATAATAAAGATTTTATCTACGGAAGAGGTGCGCAGCTAAATGTGCATAACCGATTTGACGCACACGATCATGAGTTTCGTGATGATTTTCTCAACCATTGCGCTACTGAAGGCGATGAGGTGCAAAATTCTAAAACGGTCTTAATAGATACTTTTCCAAAAACTATTGTAAATAAAGTGACCAGCCCAGATGTTGGGATGGGATTTTCGTTAAATCCTTATCAGGGCTGTGAACACGGTTGTATTTATTGTTACGCCCGTAATTCTCATGAATATTGGGGCTATAGTGCGGGACTTGATTTTGAACAAAAGATCCTGGTAAAAAGAAATGCGGTAGAACTGCTGCAAAAGAAGATTAGTAGCAAAAATTGGGAAGCTACCCCTATTGTGCTATCTGGTAATACAGATTGTTATCAGCCAATCGAAAAAAAACTAAAAATTACGAGGCAGCTGCTTCAAACTTTTTTAAAGTATAAACATCCGGTTGGTATTATCACCAAAAACGCCCTGATACAGCGGGATATAGATATATTAAAAGACCTGGCGGCAGATAATTTGGTTCAGGTTAGCTTATCGGTCACTTCCCTCGAGGAAGAAACCCGAAGAATTTTGGAACCCAGAACGGCTAGTATAAAAAAACGACTGGAAACTATAGAAAAGCTTTCTGTAGCAGGTATTCCGGTGAGCGTGATGATGGCGCCAATAATTCCCTCAATAAATTCCCACGAAATTATGCCGCTGGTGAAAGAAGTAGCTGAGAGGGGTGCGCTGGGTGTTGGCTATACAATTGTTAGATTAAACGGAGCTATTGGAGGCATTTTTACCGATTGGATTAGGAAAGCGATGCCAGACAGGGCCGATAAAGTTTTGCATCAAATAGAAAGTGTTCACGGTGGAAGTTTAAACGATAGCAGGTTTGGAACAAGAATGAAAGGCGAAGGTGAATTTGCCAGCCAGGTGGCACAGCAGTTTAAAATTGCTAAAGCAAAATATCTAAAGGAAAGAGAAAGGCCGGTTTTAAATTGCGATCTACACGAGCAATACAAAGATGGACAAATGAAGCTTTTTTGAAAGACTGTCGTGAAATTTAAGATGAATTTATAAGCCTAAAGCTGAAATCATTAATATTTTAGAGAACAGAGAACAGAGAACAGAGAACAGAGAACAGAGAACAGAGAACAGAGAATATGCCAGAACTACCCGAAGTTGCCTATCAGAAAAAATATGCCGATGCTACTATTCTGCATAAGAAGATCGTAAAAGTAGAGACCGGTGATAAAAAGATCTACCAGTCGGATAAAAATGAATTTGAGGAAACCCTAAAAGACAATCAATTTATTGGGAGTGATCGTTTAGGAAAATATCTTTTCCTGAATTTAAAAAATAAAAGAGTTTTGGTGGTACATTTTGGGATGACCGGGAAACTGGAGTATTATCAGCACGAAGAAATACCTAAATATGCGCAACTCACCCTTACCTTTGAAGACCATTCTAAAGTTTCCTTTACCTGCCCGCGTAAATTTGGAAAGCTTTATTTAGCTGAAAGTCTGGTTAAATTTCAGAAAGAGAACGGTCTGGGAGTTGATGCGCTTGCTCTTCAAAAGGAACAGTTTTTCGAAATTTTAGAAGGTAAAACCGGGACGATAAAAGCTCTGCTAATGAATCAAAAACTCCTCGCTGGAATTGGGAATTTATATGCTGATGAAATACTTTTTCAGGTTAAAATTCATCCAACAACAAAAGTAGATCAACTTTCAGAAAAAGAGAAAATCGAAATTTTTAAAAAGATTGAAGAAGTTCTGGAGGTAGTTAAAAAAGTCAGGGAAGAAGGGCGAAAACTACCCGAAAGCTATATCACTACCGTTCGTAAAAAAGGTGCCGATTGTCCCAGGAATAATGGTAAAATAGAACAAATTAAAGTTTCAGGCAGAACCACTTATTTTTGTCCCACTTGCCAAAGGGAGAAATAAGTCTGGCATTTAGCTTTCCTAAAAGATTTATTTGGTATGTTTAGCATAGTGTTACAAAAATAGCTTTCTGGCTACTCACTATTTATGAGATATTACCTTTTGCTTTTTTTACGGTCACATTTGTGTTTTCTTCATTTTCACAAACCGAAGAGAAGCTATCTCAATTACCTTTTGATGCTATTAGAGACTCCATTCATAAATATAAATTTTCTGATAGGCCGAAAGCAATCAAGGCTGCCGAAGCATATATTTTAAAAGGAAAAAGGGAGAAAGATAAAACCGAAGAATGGTTAGGGATGGAATCTATTGCTCTAATTTATGTTAGGTTCCGGATGTATAAGGAAGCCAATGAGCAGGCTGAAAAAACCTTAGAATTTGCCAAAAATAACAACCTTCCAAAGCAGGAGATGAGGTCGCTTTCTTTTCTTGGAGACTTGCAAAAAGCGGTAACTACAGTTGATAAGCAACCTTTCTATTATAATAAGTTATTACAACTTGCTGAAGCCCGAAATGATGAGGTGTATAGGGAAACTGCGCTTAATAAAATAGCTGCTGTTCAGGATTTTAGTGGCAATACGGAAAAAGCAATAAACACTTATAAAAAATCATTGGAATATTATCAAAACAAACCTCTTGATTCTAATTTTAATCAAATAAAAAAGAATAGCAATATTCTTTCAATATACAGCAGTTTGGCTATTTCGCATTTAAAATTAAATCAACTGGATTCAGCAAAGTTATATAGTACCAACATTAAAAAGTTTAAAGAAAAAGAACTGGATACTTGCTATGCAGCTTATAAGTATACTATAGATGCTGAAATAGCATACAAAGAAAAAAGGTTTAAAGCCGCCCGACAAAACTATGAAAAAGCATACGCTGTTTGTCCCAGCGAATATGATTTAATACAACTAAACAAAGCCTATGCTTTGGGTAAAATAGAAGTTGGCGAAAAAAACTATCCTGAGGCTATAAGAATATTACAGAAAGGTCTGGACGATTATCAGGTAACTGCGGTAGAAGAAGGATTTATGGGAGATTATTACGATAAGTTGGCTGAAGCTTATAAAAATACAGGCAATTTTGAAAGCGCAAGTTATTATTTTGAAAAATACCTTAGTACGCAAGCTGAATTTAACCAACTTAAGGAAAACGCCAGAGAAAGCTTTATAAAAAAAGAAAGGGCCGCATTTAAAAAAGATTTTGATGCTTTGGTCTCTGAAAAAGAAAAAAATCAATCAAATTTTAAGTATTTACTATTAGGAGGTGCTATCCTTATTTTGGCGCTCCTCTTTCTATTGCTGAAATTTTACCGAAATAAGAAAGCAGACGAATTAAAATTTGAAACATTATTGGCAAAAATTGAGGCAGCCCCATCTCCTGAAGGTATTATTGATACCAGAGACGAAGAGCTGGAAGAAAAAAATATCACCGAAGTGCCGGAAGAAACAAAACAACAAATACTTGAGGGTCTCAAAAAACTGGAAAAACAAGAATATTTTTTAAAACAAGAATGCAATTCCTATAATGTAGCCAGAAAAATTGGAACAAATACCTCTTATCTTTCTAAAGTGATTAACAACTATTATGGAAAGAATTTTAATACTTACATTAACGACCTTCGTATAAATTATGCCATTACAAGGTTAAAGAACGATGCGATTTTTAGATCGTATTCTATTCAATCCATCGCAGAGGAAGTGGGTTATAAATCGGCAGATTCTTTCACTAAATATTTCAAAAAAGACACGGGTCTTAACCCTTCTTTTTACATTAAGGAAATTAAGAATATCACTTAAAATTCCCGTTGGCACCCTAAATATAAATATAGGTTTAGTATAATTTCAATTTTTGAAAGTAATCTATTTTCTTTTTAATCCTTTTCTTTGCAGTGTTTAACGTAATTTTTCTTGTGCCCTAATTTTCTAAAACTGGGTTTCCTTTTCTTTTTTAATGAGTTTTTGTGATGCAAATTTGGTTTCAGAAGTTAACCATATAAAAGCGTTATTATGAAAATACAGAATGAGAAAAAACGAAAGAAAGGATTAGTATTAAAAATAATCCTGGGGTTTATTATAGGTATTTCCTTTGGATTTGGAATTGGGAAAATGGTCAAATCCAATGGGAGTTTAGTGAATTCTATTGAAAAGAGTCTTCAGCAAAACTGTAATTGTGAAAGTGTAATAGTAGAAGATCGCGCCATTGGAATTCAATTCAATAAACTAGACGGTTTCAGTAATTCAAAATTAGGCATCACATTAATAAATCCCTCTTATTCTTCTTCTGCAGAAAAGGAACAAACCGATTAAACCGTATTCTGAAAAAAGACGTTCAAAATTTTAAATCGGTGGATTTTATCACTTTTAATTTTAAGTCAAAAGGCAGAACTAAAACTGTAAAAATTAAAGATGGAAATATCCTGTAAGCTACAAACACTCAAGATAAACTAAAAACTACTGCAATGAATACTTCAAAAAGTAATCAATTTTATGGCTCATAGCCTTTGCCTTTATAGCCTACATATTTGTCACCCAATATATTCATTTACAAAATCATTAATCGTGAAAAATTCCACTACAAAACGCATTAAACTTATAAAATTTGCTATCGGCATCTTAATAGGTGTTACAATTTATCTAATCGTACAACTAATATTCTAAACCAAAAATTATGAAAACACTTTTAAAATTCCCATTCGTAATAGCCTTATTGTTGATAGGAGGCTCTATAAAAGCTCAGGATTTGTATGGATCCTATAGTGGCAACCTTGATGTACAGGGCACGCAACTGGAGTTAATTTTTAATATTTCATCGGGTGAAGATAGATGTGAAGCCACCCTGGATGTTCCTGCCCAGGGAGCTTCAGGAATCGAACTGGATTCGGTAGTTTTGCAAGACGATACCCTAACCATTAAATCGGCCAAAATGCAAATGACCTATACAGGCACATTAACCGATGATTGTATTGAAGGGACTTACAAACAAATGGGCAAAGAATACCCGCTAATATTGAAGAAAACTGTGAAGAAAAAACCAGGAAACATTGCATTGCCATCTACCGATGCCGAATTAGATAAACTCGCTGCGAAAGAAACTGGAGATTACAAATACTCAGTAGAAGATTATTTTACAACCCCCGAAGCCTTTTCGTTTCAGCTATCTTCAGACGGAAAATACATAGCATATATGAAGCGAAGAAAAACCGGTGAGCGCGACCTGTATTTAAAGGAAACTGCAACCCAAAAAGAAACCCTTCTGAAAAAACAAGAGGAAGACTTAATTCGTGGCTTTTCCTGGGCAAACAATGAACGTATTTTATACCTTCAGGATAAAGGAGGTAATGAAAACTATCACGTATTCGGGGTAGATGTTACTGGCGAAAATGGTAAGGAGCTTACACCTTTTGAGGGAGTAAGGGTTAATATAATAGAGTCTTTAAAAGAAGACGAAAACCACGTGATTGTGCAGATGAATAAGGACAATTTGCAACAGGAAGAGCCGTATCGTCTTAATATAAATACGGGCGAGGTTACCAAATTGTACACTGTACAAGATGGGGACCCACCGGTTGCTGGATACAATTTTGATCGTAAAGGCAACTTGCGAGCTATTACAAGAATTGTGGATGGTGTAAATACAGAGCTGCTTTATAAGATTGACGGCGAATTTAAACGGGTGAAACTTACCGAGTTTGGTGATACCTTTGGCATTTCTTCTTTCAACCCGAATACTGAAAATCCAGACGATGCTTATGTGGTTTCTAATCTTGAAGATGATAAAATAGAGATTCAACTTTACGATTTAAAGAAGGACAAAAAGATAAAAACTGTTTTCAGTAATGATACTTTTGATGTTTCGGGTATCTCGCTTTCCAGAAAACGCAATTATGAAATAGATTATTTTAGCTATACAGGAGAAAAAACAGTGGTTGTTCCGGTAAGTGAGACTTATAAGAAAATCTATAAACGTTTACAAAAAGAATTTGGCGATAAGCAGTTTTTCACTGTTGGAAAAACCGATGATGAGTCGCAATATATGGTTGCGGTTACCAGCGATAAAATTGTGGGTGAATACTATCTATACGATGTAGAGAAAGATAGTGTGACCTTATTATATAAATTGTTGCCACAGTTAAAAGCTGAAGATATGGCAAGCATGAAGCCTATTAGCTTTACAAGTCGGGATGGGTTAACGCTTCATGGATATATTACACTACCCAACGAATATAAAGAAGGATTACGTGTACCTTTGATTGTAAATCCGCACGGCGGGCCGCAAGGAATTCGTGATAGCTGGGGTTTTAACCCTGAAGCACAATTGTTTGCAAGTCGTGGGTATGCAACTTTACACGTTAATTTCAGAATTTCCGGGGGCTATGGGAAGAAGTTTTTAAAAGCCGGCTTTGGGCAGATAGGTCGTAAAGCCATGGACGATGTAGAAGACGGGATAGATTATGTGGTAGAACAAGGTTGGGTAGACAAAGACCGTGTGGCGATTTATGGCGGTAGTCACGGTGGTTATGCTGTATTGCGCGGAATGACGAAAACACCCGATAAATATGCCTGTGGTGTAGATTATGTTGGAGTTAGCAACTTAAACACCTTTATGGAAACTATTCCACCCTACTGGGAAAAATACCGCGAGTTATTGTATAAAATATGGTACAATCCAGGTATTCCGGAAGAAAAAGAAATTATGGACGAAATTTCTCCGGCATTGCATGTAGATAAAATAAAGAATCCTTTGTTAGTGGTGCAGGGAGCCAACGATCCTCGTGTAAATATAAACGAGGCTGATCAAATTGTGGAAACCCTTAGAGAAAAAGGTGTAGAGGTTCCTTATATGGTGAAATATGATGAAGGACATGGCTTCGGTAAAGAAGAAAACCGATTGGACCTGTATAAAGTTATGATGGGCTTTTTTGCAGAACATCTTAAAGTAGAACAAGCAGAGCCGGTTAAAGGCTAGTTATTCGTACAGTTAAATTAAAAGGCTGGTCCAATTTGCACTGGCCTTTATTATTTTGTGCCTTCCCACTCTGCATAAAATTGCTCCAGATAAAGTTCCATAAATTCATGGCGCCTTTTGGCAATCTCCTTTCCTGTTTTAGTATTCATTCGGTCTTTTAGTAAAAGCAACTTTTCGTAAAAATGATTAATTGTTGGTGCGGTAGAAGCTTTGTATTCTTCTTTGGTCATATTTAAATCGGGTTCAATTTCAGGATCATAAAGGGCACGGCCTTTAAAGCCGCCGTAATTAAAGGTTCTGGCAATACCTATTGCACCCAGCGCATCTAATCTGTCGGCATCCTGAACTATTTCCAACTCTATAGAATTAAATTCCTGCTGAATATTTCCGCCTTTAAAAGATACATTTTCTATAATCTTCACTACGTGATTAATAATTTCACCTGAAACCTCTTGTTTCTGAAGAAATTCTGAAGCCACTTTTGGACCCACACTTTCATCGCCATTATGAAATTTTGAATCGGCTATATCGTGAAGCAAAGCGCCTAATTCTACGATAAAAAGATCCGCATTTTCATTTTTTGCAATCAGTTTCGCATTATTCCAAACCCGCTGAATATGAAACCAGTCGTGACCTCCTTCAGCATTTTTAAGGGTTTCTTTTACGAAGGCTTCAGTGTTTTTTAATATCTGGGGTTTATTCATATTTAAATCAAAGAATATTTTTGGAAGTGTCGCTTCGTCAAGCTGAACTCGTTTCAGCTTCTAAGGATCTTAGATCTCCGAATAAATTTCGGAGCAGGCTCTGAAATAAATTCAGGATGACGCTTTAATATACCTACAGGCGGTTATTTTTTATATTTATTTAATATCAGCAATAATAGTTCGTTCTACTTTGGCAACCAAACCTTCGGGATCGTCTGATGTTACGGCAATAGGTTCGTGAACTTTCAGTTTAATATGGACGCCCGGTTCCATAGGGAAATTACCGTATTTAAAGAGTTTCCAGGAATTATTGATGGTTATGGGAACTATTAAAGCTTCTGGCATTTGTTTAAAAAGCATTTGCATTCCGCTTTTGGCAAACTTTTTTGGTGCCCCGGTTCGGCTGCGGGTTCCTTCTGGAAAAATTACCGCAGAATGGTTTGTCTTGTTGAGGTATTTGGCAAATTTCGCCATTTTAATAAGCGATTCCCTGGGATTTTTTCTGTCTATCAATACCGAACCTCCGTGCCGTAAATTAAAAGAGATACTTGGAATTCCTTTTCCCAATTCTTTTTTGCTTACAAATTTTGGATGGTGTTTTCTTAAATACCAGATTATTGGGGGAATATCATACATTCCCTGGTGGTTAGCGACGAAAATGCAGGGTTTTTCTATTGGAATATCGTGGGGGTTTTCTATAGTAAAACGTGTGCCCAGAATATTTAAGCAACGCATTAAAAAGAAATTAAAGATATCTACACTTTTTTTATGCGGCTGGTAGCCACCAAGTTTTAAGCACAACCATTGGATGGGATGAAAAACCAGTAGGTTTAAAAAAAAGAAAAAATAGAATAAAACCGATAAGGGGTATGAAAGTATTTTTTTCATCACTTAGATTATGCGGCTAAATTAAGTATTTAAGCCGAAAACCTACAAATACTAATGGGGGAAAGGGAAATAAAAAAGGTCTGAAAGATCACTTTTCGTCAAGCTGAACTTGTTTCAGCTTCTAACCTAATTATAAGTTAGATCCTGAATTTATTTCAGAATGACGTTCTTAAAGCTCTTTCAGACCTTTTTTCAATAATTTATTATACTAGATCGCTGCTTAACAAAACTCGTTATAAGCTCCAATAAGGTTTTCAGCAATCATTTCAGCCGGGCGGCCTTCAATGTGGTGACGCTCTAACATGTGTACTAATTCACCATCTTTAAAAAGTGCCATAGAAGGTGAAGATGGAGGAAAAGGAACCATTAAACTACGAGCCTTTTCGGTAGCTTCTTTATCTACACCTGCAAAAACTGTTACCAGATTATCAGGTTTTTTTGCATTTTGTAAAGAAATTCTGGCGCCTGGTCTTGCATTGGCCGCAGCACATCCACAAACTGAATTTACAACTACCAGGGTAGTTCCATCTTTCTTCATTGCGTTCTCTACATCTTCTACACTGTGTAATTCTTCAAAACCAATGCTGGTAAGGTCTTCACGCATAGGTTTTACTAAATCTGCTGGATACATATATTTGTTTTTTTGTATTAAACTTTAGTAAGTTACAAAGATACCAAATTAACTTCAGCTGCCCATATTTCAATTAATTATGTGCTAATAGGCTAAATTGATGAATCTAAGCTCGTTTGTACTTAGAATTGATTTGAATTTTGAGTGAAGGCTTTAAGCAAATAAATCTCATTTAATGAGTAAAATGGTATCTTTGCCGCTTATTTAAAATTTTCTTCATGTTTAAATGGATTGCAGCCGTGATTGGCTATATGTATTTCCGGTTTCCGGGAGCCATTTTAGGTTTTATAATAGGAACGTTAATAGATAACTGGACCAAGGGAAGTGGTGGAGCCTTTAAGCAAATGTTCGGGCAGCAAGATCAAACTGTATCTCCCGGGGATTTTGAACTAAATTTACTCTCCCTATGTTCCCTGGTAATTAAGGCAGATGGACAGGTTTCACAGTCTGAAATGGATTATGTACGCTCCTATTTTGTGCAGGCCTATGGGAAAGAACGTGCCAATGCAACATTTAGAACTTTTAATGAATTAATTAAAAATCGTGAAATTTCAGCATCAAGAATTTCACAATATTTGGCTGCCAGAACAAAGTATCCTGCACGTTTGCAAATAATTCACTTTCTCTTCGGAATAGCGCAAGCCGATGGCCGTGTTAGTGAAGCTGAAGCTCGCGTAATCCAGGAAATTGCCGGCTATCTTAGAATTGGCCGAATGGATTTTGAAAGCTTAAAAGCTATGTTCTTTAAATCTGCCGATAATGCTTATAAAATCCTTGAAATTGAAAAATCGGCTACTGATGCTGAGGTTAAAAAAGCATACAGAAATATGGTTAAAAAATATCATCCCGATAAATTAGGCCATATGGACGAAGCTTATAGAAAAGGAGCGCAGGAAAAATTTAATAAAGTGCAGGAAGCTTACGAACAAATTCAAAAAGAACGCGGAATTTAAAATTTATATTTCAAATTCAGCATAAAATTCCTGCCTGGGCTACTCACGTTAAACGCTCTTAAAATTGACATATGGTCTACATAGTTTTTATTTAAGGCGTTATAAACTGTAATTCCCGTCTCCAGCTCATCGTTTCCTAAATTAAATTTCTTACTTATTCCTAAATTAAGCAATGAATAACCGGCTGTAGTTTCTTCATTGAAACCTGCCCTGTTTTGGTCGCTTACCATTCTTAATTTTGAAAAAGCATAGAATGATCTATCATTTAAGCCGAAATAACCAACTTCCAGGTTAAAATTATCCGGTGGGATAAAACTTAAATTTCTATCGTTTTTAAGATCTTCTGCCCTTACAATAGCTCCTGAAAATTTTGTTTCCAGGCGTTGCTGGTCAAGCCAGGTATGTTTTATCTCAAATTCAAATCCGTATAAGTTAGCATCGGTTTGGAGATAAGACCAAATTTCCATGTTTTCATCTGGCAATGTTTCATCGGTAGCGGTGAAATAAATATAATTGTTTACCCGGCTACCAAATGCTGAAAAAGTACTTTCAAACCTGTTGTTGCGGTAAGTATAACTTAAATCTGCCTGTATGCTTTGTTCCCTGCCAAATTGATCGTTTCCCTTTTCAAATCGGCTGGTGCCGGAATGTGGACCGTTAGAGAATAATTCAGCCAGATCTGGAGCTCTAAAACCGGTGGAAAAATTAAACTTTAGTTGATTCTTGGCGTTAAATTTTTTAGTGGCGCCAATAGAACCGGTAAATCCGTTAAATGTCCTGGTAAGTTTTCGATTTTGAGGATTCCCGGGAAGGATATAGTCGTCTGCAATTAGTTCTTCTGAACTGGCATCTGCGGTAACATTTCTATAATCGTAACGAAGGGCGCCCTGGAGAAACCAACTGTCAATATCTAAACTCGCCAGGTAGTAGATTCCGTTTTCAAAGATTTCGGCATCAGGAATTAGAAATTCCTGTGAATTTTTAATGTTCTGGGTTTTTACAAAACTTCCCTGTGTTCCCAGGCTATGCTTTATTTTTCCGTTAGGAAAAGTTATTCTTGCATTGTAGAAGCTGTGGTTTTGCTGCAATCCAAGATCTACAAGATCAAAATCCTGCTCCACTTCCTTTCTATTATTTGAGTGGTGTGAAAGGTGTAGAGAGGTCTCAAAATTCTCGTGTTGCGTAGTTTGATTATAAGAAAGCAAATAGTCTTTTACCTCCTGAAACGGCAATTGCATATCCCTGTCATTTCGACCGGTGGCGAGGCTTTTTGAATCCTCCATTTCTTCATCCAGGATAATTCCTAAATTTTGATCATTAAAAGAAAATGATAATTTATTCTGAAAGTTTTCTTTTTCTATTCCGGTGTGTAGTCTAAGTGTCTTTGTATTGAATCGGCTGTTTCCAATTAATCTTCCATTCCCGTTTTTATAATCTGCGTGATTCTCATAAGCAAGATCGGTAGCTATAAAAATCCCATATTCAAAAGATTTCCCTAGAGAAGCATAGGTGCGAATTCCGTTGGAAACATTATTAAAAGTGGCACCAATATTTCCGGAAAACCTTGGGGATTCTTTGTAAAATTCGTCATCCCGAGTGAGTAGAACGCCGCCCAAAGCACCGGAACCATATAAAACTGAAGCAGGACCTTTAATAACTTCTACTTTTTTAATGCCGAGATCGTTAATTCCCAGGCCGTGATCTGCGCCCCATTGATGATTTTCCAGCTTATTTCCCTGGTAAATAGTAACCACCCTGGAAAATCCAAGTCCGCGGATAAAAGGTTTCACTATACCCTGGCCGAATTCTGCTCCATAAACACCGGGAACTTCTCGTAAACTTCCCATCATCCCGTTAGGGTTTCCTTTGCTTTCAATGCCCTGCATATCTATACTGGACACATTATAAGGCGTGCGGCGTGTAAGCCCGGTTTGTGTATCTACAATCAAGACCTCATTAAGTTCTTCAGAAGATTTCTCCAGTTGTACATTAAGCGTTTTGCTTTGTCCTTCATTTATTAGAATATCACGGCTAAACTTTTTAAAACCAATAGCGCTAACCTCAATACTATGATTCCCTGCCGGAATATTTTTCAATAGGAATTTACCGTCTTTATCGGCCGTAGTACCAAGGGCGGAAGCTTTGATATAAACATTTGCAAAAGCCACAGTACTGCCTTCTGAAGTAATTTCCCCCGAAAGTTTTCCGTGCTGGGCAAAGCCAGAAAAACTGATTAGTGTCAAAAATATTATTGCTAATGTTTTCATTTTCTCATTTTTGCCAAAACTATAAAATATATTTAGATAAGTCTAAAAATAGGTTTTTAATTTTAAAAATGTATTTTTGGGAAATGAAAACTGCCTCGGAGTAAGCTAACGAGGTGCTATTGGTTTTAAATCGCGATTATCGAGCAAATTTGAAGTATGTTTAGTTTTTCAGAAGAAAATTATCTTAAAGCAATCTTTCATTTAGAAAGAAAATACCAGGCTGGTGTAAGCACCAACGCACTGGCGGAAGAAATGGATACCAAGGCTTCCTCGGTGACTGATATGATTAAAAAACTATCGGAAAAGGAACTGGTGATCTATAAGAAATACCAGGGAGTAAAACTAAGTGAATTAGGAGACAAGACCGCTATCCAGGTAATTAGAAAACACCGCTTATGGGAATATTTTCTGGTAGAAAAACTCAATTTTAATTGGGATGAAGTACACGATATAGCCGAACAACTGGAACATATTAAATCTGAAAAACTTACCCACGAATTAGATAAATTTCTCGGTTTTCCTAAACGCGATCCTCACGGAGATCCAATTCCTGATGCTGAAGGAAACTTTAGTGTAGCTAATAAAATGCTGCTTTCTGAATTGGGGAAAGCAGAAAAGGGAATTTGTGTAGGCGTAAAAGATTCTTCATCTGAATTTTTAAGGTTTTTAGACAAGAATAATATTGCCTTGGGGAAAGATATAAAAGTGCTTGAAAAGGAAGCTTTTGATGGGTCTATGCTAATTCTAATAGAAGAAAGAGAATTGAGAATTTCACAATTAATATCAAATAATCTATATATAAAAATCCAATAGATGGAAGAATTAATCGCTTATTTTGAACAATTAGACCCGGTAATGGCAGCATTACTGGCTACAATTTTCACCTGGTTACTTACCGCTGCGGGAGCTTCTTTGGTTTTTCTATTTAAAAACATGAATAGAAAATTATTTGACGGGATGCTTGGGTTTACCGGTGGTGTTATGGTGGCTGCCAGTTTTTGGAGTTTATTGGCGCCGGGGATAGAAATGAGCCCCGGAGAAGGTTTTGAAAAAACAGTTCCGCCGCTTGTGGGATTTGGACTGGGAGCACTTTTTCTATTCGGACTTGATAAAGTACTGCCTCACCTGCACGTAAACTTTAAAATGAGTGAGACTGAAGGAATTAAAACCCCCTGGCATAAATCTGTTCTACTTACCCTTGCCATTACTTTGCATAATATTCCTGAAGGATTGGCCGTAGGGGTGCTTTTTGGAGCTGCGGGTGCGGGTCTGGAAGGGGCCAGTATTGGTGGTGCTGTGGCTCTTGCCATAGGAATTGGTTTACAAAACTTTCCTGAAGGTTTTGCGGTTGCCATGCCGCTTCGTGGGCAGGGAATGAGCCGTTGGAAAAGTTTTAATTTTGGTCAACTTTCGGCTATTGTAGAGCCTTTTGCCGCGGTGCTTGGTGCCTGGGCGGTGATGACTTTTGAGCCTATTTTACCCTATGCACTTTCTTTTGCCGCCGGTGCGATGATCTTTGTGGTGGTAGAAGAAGTTGTTCCGGAATCTCAAAAGGGGAATTTTACCGATATTGCAACTATGGGCTTTATTGTAGGCTTTATGGTGATGATGACCCTGGATGTTGGTTTAGGTTAAAATCTCTTGCAACATTTAAGTTGAAGTGTAGTCTTTATAATAAAGAACTATGCAAGTAAACCCCAGAAATATGAAATTGACTTACGCTAACAGCGTTTTTCATCTTTTAAAACCAGCTTTGTTGGTTTTCAGTCTTTTTCTTTTTGCTATTTCTGCATCAGCGCAAGATGAGGCCGAAATTGAAACATATTTTGCTGAAACTAAGTTGGGAGAATCTTTTAATTTTAATGAAAGAACAATCCATTTTAAAGAAGTGTTGGTAGATTCAAGATGTCCCAGCGATGTAACCTGTGTGAGAGCCGGGGAGGCAAAAATTCTGGTAGAAATATTTAAAGGTGAAAAATCTTTGGGAAAAGAAACTATTAGCCTGGGAGCAAATGTAAATTCCTTTAAAACCAGCCTGGCTATTTTTTTTGAGGAAGAATTAGATATAGAATTCCTGTCGCTTTCCCTATATCCAAAAACTTCAAGAAAGATAAAAGCTTCAGATTATCAACTTCAGTTTAAAATAACTGAAACAGTAAAGCGCTAATCACAACCACAACCCGAAACTCCGCAAGCTTTGGTCTTTTCAGATTTCTTCTTTAAGAATGCAGGTTTCCATATAAATTTTGTTAGGATATATCCTAATGCGATCGCGAAGGTTATAAAAACGAGAATTTCCTGTATTAATTCCATAATATTTAAGTCGTTTTATAATATTTAACTTACACTTATTTTAATAATTGAAAAGCCGCTAAAGCTACAAAGTAGGCGAATAAGGTCATTACCACCAACTGCAAAACAGGCCATTTCCAGGTATTAGTTTCTTTTTTCACAATGGCCAGAGTACTCATACATTGCATTGCAAAAGCATAGAAAAGCAACAAGCTAACCCCGCTGGCAAAAGTAAATAGCGGCCCACCTAAAATTGGGTTGATCTCTGCGGCCATCCGGTTTTTAATGGTTTCTTCTTCATCGCTACCTACACTGTAAATTGTAGCCAAAGTTCCTACAAACACTTCACGAGCGGCAAAAGAACTTATTATCGCAATTCCAATTTTCCAGTCATAACCCAAAGGCGCTACAACCGGTTCAATACCTCTTCCCATAATCCCGATATAGGAATTTTTTAATTTGAATGAGGCAATTTCTTCGTCAAGCTCATCTTCTGTGATATTGCTTTGCTCGTCATATTGCTCGCTCACAATTTCACTCGCGTTATTAAAATTATCTCCCGGCCCATAACTGGCTAAAACCCATAAAATAATTGAAATTGCGAGGATTATTTTCCCTGCTCCAAAGACGAAAGATTTGGTTTTTTCAACCACATTTATGGCAATGTTTTTTCCCATTGGTAACTTGTAATTGGGCATTTCAATTACAAAATGGCTTCGGTTTTTTATATTCAGAATTAAATTCAAAATCCAGGCAGAACCAATGGCCACACCAAATCCTAAAAGATACAGCAGCATTAAGGTTAATCCCTGCAGGTTAAAACCCCATACGGCGCGATCTGGAATTACCAGGGCGATTATTATTAAATAAACCGGTAATCGTGCTGAACAGGTGGTAAAAGGCACCACTAAAATGGTGATTAAACGCTCTTTCCAACTTTCAATATTACGTGTAGCCATCACTGCCGGAATTGCGCAGGCGGTTCCTGAAACCAGGGGGACAACGCTTTTTCCGCTAAGTCCGAATTTTCGCATTATTCGGTCCATTAAAAATACCACCCGACTCATATAACCGGTTTCTTCTAAAATTGAAATAAAGAAAAACAGGAAAGCAATTTGGGGAATAAAAATTACAATTCCGCCGAGGCCTGGTATAATTCCTTCAGCAATAAGATTTGTAAAAGCTCCAGCCGGTAGGGTGGTTTTTATCCATTCGCTTAAAAAAGCGAAAGTTTCATCAATGAGATCCATTGGGTAGCTGGACCAGCTATAAATTGCCTGGAAAATTAATAAAAGAATTCCAAAAAATATGGCGTAACCCCAAACTTTGTGCGTAAGAACACGATCTAACCGAGAACGTAAATCTTTGGCAGAACTCGCGTCTACCTTCATAGTTTCCTTTAGCACACCATTTATAAACTGGTACCTTAAAATGGTTTCTTTATGCTGAAGTTTCTTTAATTCGGTGTGAGATTTGGTCTCAAAAAGTTCAGAACTACTTATCTCATTTCTATTAATATTACCGAAGTTTACATCTTGAGTAATTACTAACCAAAGTTTATAAAGTGATTGGTTGGGGAATGCTTTGCGCAGTCTGTCAAAATATTCTGGGGCAATAATTGAGGCATTTACGCAAGGCTCGTCTGAAATATGGCGATAATTGATTATTGCTTCTTTAAGCTCATCAATCCCGGTATTTTTTCGGGCGCTGACCAGGGTAACTTTTGTTTTTAAACGCTCTTCAAGTAAATCTACATCCAGAGAAATTCCTTTACGCTCCATCCTGTCGGCCATATTAATTACCAGGATTGTTGGAATCCCAAGGTCTTTAATTTGGGTGAAAAGAAGCAGATTTCGTTTTAAATTCTCTACATCGCTAACAACAACAGCAACATCGGGATAATCTTTATCGCTTTTATTCAGCAATAATTCTATGACCACGTTTTCATCTAAAGACGAAGCGTTAAGACTGTAAGTTCCCGGAAGATCTAAAATATGAGCTTTAAGTCCGCGGGGAAGTTTGCAGATTCCCTCTTTTTTTTCAACCGTAATTCCGGGATAATTTCCCACTTTTTGGTTAAGCCCGGTGAGCTGATTAAAAACAGAGGTTTTCCCGGTATTGGGGTTTCCTATGAGAGCGACATTTATTTGTTTAGCCATGTTAGCTTATAAGGTCAATTTCTATAAGTAAAGCGATTTCTTTTCTAATGGCCAGGTGGCTGCCGTTTATGTTAAGGTACATTGGATCCCTAAAAGGAGCCATTTGCAGCATTTGAACTTCATTGCCCGGCAAACAACCCATTTCGAGTAATTTAAGCGGAATATTTTCTTCAGAAAAATCTTTGATAATTCCGCGTTCACCACGTTTTAAATCGGCCAGGGTTAGTTTCACTTTTTATTTAGATTGATTTTAAACAAGACAAAAGTAAGGTAAAATTTCAGCAGGAAAAAATTTCAGATAAAAAAGTCGGTTTAGCCTTTAATTATGGCTTAAAGTGCTTCTGGCTGCAGTTAAACTTTCGGAGTTATTTATATTCAGCTTTTAACACTTTTATATCGTGTAAAAGGTCTTCTATAGCTTCGGCATCCGTTCCGTCATAAAAACCTCGAATGCGTTTTTCTTTATCTACCAGCACAAAATTTTCGGTATGAATCATATCATACGGTCCGCCATCACCATTGCTTTTTGAAGCGAGGTAAGATTTGCGGGCGAGGTCGTAAATATGTTTCTTATCCCCAGTAACAAGATTCCATTTTTCATCAAGCACCCCTTTTTCTATAGCATATTCTTTTAAAACCGGTACCGAATCTGTTTTTGGGAAAACAGTATGGGAAAGTAATAAAACTTCAGGATCGTCTTTAATTTTCTCCTGAATTTTCAGCATATGATCAGTCATCACTGGGCAAATGGTTAGGCAGGTTGTAAAGAAGAAATCGGCTACATAAATTTTATCTTCATAAAAATCTTCAGTAATAGTATCGCCGTTTTGATTAATGAGTTTAAAATCTTTTACGGTGTGGTATTTACGAACATATTGAACGGTAGAATCTACCAATTCGGCATTTACCATATCGGGCTGAAAAACAGGCAAACGTTCTTTGGGATTTAAGAGCGTGTAAATACTATAGATTATAATTACCGAAAGTATAAACAGGACGATGGCAAATTTCTTGAGCCAGGCAAAAAGATCACGCATACTTTTAGATTTTCAGGCAAAATTACTCGATAATCGAGATTTTAATGCTCCGAGGTTTGTCTCGAAAATTAGACAATTGTTTACTGCAAAATTAAGTGCTAACAATCAATTAGTCGCAGTTTAAAACTTAAAATTTCAGATGTCTAAAACAGGAGGGCTTTAAACTTTTTTAGGAGATTATAAAAGTTTACTTTTGTGCGATTTAAAATTTGAAGCATTACGCATGGATCCATTTATAGTTAAAGCCATACAGTTACTGTTAAGCTTGTCTTTACTTATAGTCTTACACGAACTTGGGCATTTTATTCCCGCTAAAATATTTAAAACCAGAGTAGAAAAATTCTTTCTCTTTTTTGATGTGAAATTCGCATTGTTCAAGAAGAAAATTGGCGGTACCGTTTACGGTATTGGCTGGTTGCCTTTAGGAGGTTATGTGAAAATTTCAGGAATGATAGACGAAAGCATGGACAGGGAGCAAATGGCAAAACCGCCAGAACCCTGGGAATTTAGAAGTAAACCTGCCTGGCAGCGTCTCATAATTATGCTGGGAGGAGTTACCGTAAACCTGGTACTTGGTTTTCTTATTTATATGATGATCATGTTTGTTTGGGGTAAGAATTATGTGGGTCCAGATGAAATGCCTGAAGGTTTTGCAATTGCTGAAGAATTTAAACAATACGGGTTTGAAGATGGCGACCGCGTTTTGCAAATAAACGGGGAAGACCTTCAAAATAGCGACGATGTAAATCGGTATTTATTTATGCGCGATGTAAATAGTATTACCGTTTTACACCAAAATGGCGAAGAAGAAATTATTGAAGTTCCTGAAGATATAGGGGAGCAAATGTGGGAGAAAGGCATTATGATACCTTTTATTCCTATTCAGAATGCGGTATTGGATAGTGTGATGCCCCAGCAGGCTGCCGAAATTGCCGGACTTCAAAAAGGAGACAGCTTAATAGCATTAAATGAACAGGAGATTGGTTACTGGCATGAAATAAAGCAAATAAGCCTGGAAAATAAGGAAAAGGAAATGGAACTCGTGTTTAAGCGAGGTGATGAAATTAAGAGTGTGATGATAGCGCCAGATGAGGAAGGCATTCTTGGTTTTTCGGTTAAACGTAACTTTGAAATTAAACAACAAAAATATGGTTTAGCTGAAAGTATAAAAGAAGGTTTTGACTATGGTTATTGGACTTTACACGACTATGTGGCCCAGTTTAAATATGTCTTTACTCAAAAAGGAGCCACACAATTAGGTGGATTTGGTGCCATTGGCGGTTTATTTCCCGATACCTGGAACTGGAAGGGATTTTGGCATACTACAGCCTTAATTTCTATAATCCTTGCATTTATGAACATCTTGCCAATACCGGCTTTAGATGGCGGGCATGTGATGTTCCTCTTATATGAAATGGTAACCGGCAGGAAACCTAACGATAAATTTATGGAAGTTGCCCAAATGGTTGGCTTTTTTATCTTAATCGCACTGGTACTTTATGCCAATGGGAATGATGTATACCGTTGGTTATTTGAGTGATAGAATTAGATTGAATTTTTTCTCGAAAAAAACCTGAAAAAAATTCAATTTTTGTTTTGCGGTGATTTAAAATTTGGTTTATATTTGCAACCGCAAAAGAGCGAAACACTCCTCCTTAGCTCAGTTGGTTAGAGCATCTGACTGTTAATCAGAGGGTCCTTGGTTCGAGCCCAAGAGGGGGAGCTTAGTAAAGACAAGCCTTTCGAGAAATCGGAAGGCTTTCTTTTTTTACTGGGTACAACATAGGTACAACATTTTTTTCTGCCAGGAATTATCCCAAAAATTCGTAATATTTTTATCTACTTTTACTTCTGAAGCCCTAAGCTAAAATGGAAATAAAAAATATTAAAAATGAATTTGATCTGGAACCCTTCTTTTCGCTTTCGCACGATTATTTATGTATTGCCGGATATGATGGATACTTTAGAAAAATAAATCCAGCCTTCGTAAAATTAATGGGATATACTCAGGAAGAGTTATTTGCGAATCCCATTAGTCATTTTGTTCATCCCGAGGATAAAAAGAATACGGCCGATACGCGAGCAAAGATTTTGGAAGGAGTACCCTTGTTACATTTTCAAAACCGTTATTTAAAAAAATCAGGTGAAATTGTGTGGCTCACCTGGACCTCCATTCCGGTACCTGATAAAGAATTAATCTACGCTATTTCCAAGAACATTACCCATCTTAAAAAGCTAGAAGAAGATCGTCACATCCGAATACGAGACCTTACATCAAAAAATTCAGGGCTTACACAATTAAGTTATACTACGGCTCACGATCTAAGGTCTCCGGTAAACAATCTAATTTCTCTTGTTAATCTACTAGATCGCTCCAAAATTCAGGATGATGAAACCTTGCTGTATCTGGAGTTATTAGAAAAATCGGTTCATAAATTAAAAGCTACTTTAAACGATCAGGTTGATCATCTTCAGGAAAACCGTTTGCTAAATCGCAATTTCGAACCGGTGAATTTAAAAGATATAATTCACAACATTGTAGGTTCGTTACAATCTCTAATTGAAGAAACCGAGACTAGTTTTGAAATTGATTTTTCTGAAATTGAATTTCTTAAGGTTAACAAATTTTACCTGAATAGCATCTTTCTAAATCTAATCACCAATTCCATAAAATATGCTAAACCGGGAATTCCACCCATAATTTCTATTAGTTCTAAAAAAAATGAGACCGGTTCTCAAATTCATTTTGTAGATAACGGAACTGGTTTCGATATGGAAAAAAGTGAGAACAGGCTATTTGAATTGCACCAAAAGTTTACAGATCATAAGGACAGTAAGGGAATTGGTCTATATCTGGTAAAGAGTTATATGAATAGCTTAGGTGGTGATATTGATGTTAAGAGCAAAACCGGAGTTGGGACTTCTTTTATTTTAAGTTTCAAAGATTGAAGAATAACGCAAAACTTCTTATGGCAATTGTAGATTTTACTCCATTTGATGTATTCCCACACGTATAAAGGCCTACTCTTTCTGGTAGATAATTTGCAGATGGAAACTTCATACTGGGTGGTCTGAGCGTTATTATGATTTCCCACCTATTTTTCTTTTTACTATATTTAATAGCCTGAAAGGTAGTTGGTAACTATGGAAAAATTTATTCTTGAGTCTGAAAAGCAGTGGCCAGGTTAAGATCTGGAATCAATGATTTCATAGAAGATAAAATTGAGGGGAGTACTACCAATCTGATTCTTTTTATCCTTTCCTTCTTTATCCTTGTCGTTTTAAGTTTCAGTTTAATTTTTGGTGTAGAAACTATAATAGACAGTTACGTCTATTTTCTAGTACTTCTTATAGTGCTGGCGGTAGTTTTGGTTTGGCTGGCCATATTCTATGAATCAGATAAACACCTGGAGACCGATCGGCATTATTTTAAGGTGGAACCTATTGATAAATACCAGATAAGAATACATCAATCTTGATAAAAACGCTAAAGAGCAGTTTCTTAGACTGCTCAAAGGCCGAAAGGTACAGGAGAAGATAAATTTCACCGTTGGTAATAAAAGCGGGGATTCTGCAAACCATAGGATTCTCTTTGTCTTATTCGATGAATTGTTAGTTGGTGGAATTCAAGATTTCTCGGGAGAAAGGAAACGTGACTTTTTCCAGCTGCTGATGAATTCCTTTTTGATGAACAACGAACCACTTAAAGAAAACACTTTAAAAACCAGTTTTTCCGCCTGGAAAAATGACCAGGCAAAAGTAATCTCCCCGAAATCAACGGAAATTCATCCGTCAGATGTTGGGAGTTGATAAGAATTAGGCTGTTTATTATTCTTTTAGTATTGTTTCGATCCCTTTTTCCAGCAGTTCATCCTCATCGTTTATAATTCCCTGGATGGTTGGAGTCACTTTAATATCCGGAATAATACCTGTTCTCTGGGTTTCCTCCCCATTAGGGTAATAAACCCCAATCCCTGAAATAATAGTTTTTAGTCCCCCGGGTAATAGAATTTGAGAGATATTTCCATCTGCTCCTGCGGTCGTACTTCCAATTATAGTGGTATTGTCCCCGGCTCTAAAAGCCATTGCAGTATACTCAGATTGGCTTATAGATTCTTCATTGACTAGTACAACAAGTTTGTTCTTATAAGAATTAGCTGTGCCCGGGATTTCTATGGGTTCGGTGAAGGTGAATTCTCCAGGGTTATCAATATCTACTTTTGTAAACTTGACAAATGGGGTAGATTCCGAAACAAAGAAGGAACCTAAACTGAAAGGTACAAAAGTGGAAGGGTAATTTCTGATATCTATGATAATTCCCCTGGTGTCTTTGAAGGTTTCCTTAATTTTGGGAATATCATTTTTCTGTATGGTGCCGAGGTATATATAGCCAATATTATTTTCTAATAGTTTATAAGATTCTGGTTTACTTTTATTATACCATTGTGAGATATCTAATTCATTCCTGGGATATAATTTTAGGTTTATACTTTGTTTTTCGGAATTCGCGGAAGTATACTTAATTGTAATTTCTGAGGAATCTGAACGTAAGAGATCAGAAGCCATAGCTCTTAATCGGGCAGGAATATTCGAAGCAGGATAATATTTTTTTTTCTCATCAATGATTTCTTCAATGCTTTTCCCATTTATGTGAGTGATGATGTCACCAGCTTTTAAAACTCCTTCGTCCTTTAGCTCACTGTTATAATATTCGGTCACCACTAGTTTATTTTCAATAAAGCGAAGTTGAAAGGGAGGGTAATTTTTTCCTTTCCATTCTTGAATTTTATCACCTCCCTCACTTAAATTTGCGTGGGTATCCCGGACTTCCGCAATGATCTTTAGTGCAGTTAGCTCATATTCCAGCTCGTTATCTGAGTTGATAAAATCTGGTATGTATTGAACAAGCACTAGGTTCCAGTCTGTATCGGTTAAATGTTTATAGGGAAAAAAGTAATTAATGATATTCCAATACCTGTAAAGTGCTAGCAACCGGAATCCATCATCGGGATAAGTCATTTCTGAATAGGCGTTTTCGTTTTTAAATATGGCATTTCCTGTAGGAGCAGTCCTCAAATAGAAATGCTTACCCTGTGAGCGGTTTTCATAAACGGAGCGCAATTTTTCCTGAAGTTCTTCTTCCTGAACCTTTATCCAATCGAAATCAGGTTTAATAGGTGAACTCTTAGCCGTGGTTTCGCAGTTTTCACGTGGTGTCAGCTCACCCAGGGAATCGATCCAGTTGATAAGCCATTTGTTTCTTTCCTGCTCACTTGTAATTTCCATATAGCCAGGAAGAAACCTGAATAATTCATAATCCCAGTTGTAGTTTCCCTGCGCGATGGCAGGATGATAATATTTTAAAAAACCCCAAACCCGACCTAAAAGCTCCAGGTCATTGATCTTTTCCGAGGTTAATTCCGATAATTCAATATTTGAACCCTTATCAAACTCCGTGTCTAACTCAGCTTTAGTTCGTTCTTTATTAACTTCTTTTAAGGTCTGAATATTCTTATCGTCAATTTTTACTACAAAATCATCAAACCAGGCCTCTCCATCACCGGCCAGAATCCCGGCTACATATATGTTTTGGGCATCCTCGGGATAATTTAAGGTTATGCTATATTGCTTCCAGTCTTTGGTGCCAGTAATACTTTGATCCTGCATATTGTTAAATTCCAGTGGAATGCCATTTCCGTCAATACGCATCAATAACCCTGCATATCCATTCTCCACGTTTCTGATTTTCATATAGCCTTCCAGCCGAATGGTTTTTCCGGTGTAATTTGCAGGAATTTTATAGGCTATACTTCCAAAGGAACCACCATCTGCCACTATTTTACCAGAGCTTTTCCCGGAATAGACTTCCAGGGTATCCGTTTCTAAATTGTATTTACCCCATTTGATCCAACCTTCCGGTAAATTACTCGTGCTAGTATGGGTTTCAAATCCGAGGTTGAGTTTCTCTTTTTGCTGTTTTGGACTTTTACACCCAGCGATAATCATAATTAATAGTAGAATTCTCTTCATTTCGCATATATTATTCCTAATTCAAGTCATAATTAGCACTGGAAATACTCTTGATATAGATCAAGCCATCAAACATCTTAGAGAATTTTTTCGAAATCAGCGTTTTATTTTTTGGATCAAAACCTGGACCGCCTAATAGTAATTGTTTCTTCTTGTCACTAAAAAAATCGTTCATATGAATATTTTTCAAAGCCATATCCATATCTATAAAGTAAATATCCTTATTTGCTTCATAAAGTGTTCTTGAGTAAGTTCTGCGATATGGTTTTTCTATTTCATAAAGATCCCAGTAATTTGGTTTGTTTTTTCTGGTAACAAAGCCTATTGCTTTACCCGTACCAAAATCAAAATATACACTATAATAGTCCTCTTTGTAGAAATCCTTTAAATGTCCTCCCGCACTAATCCAACCACTCCCGTAGGATAGCATTTCGTGGTTATTGATATGCTCATTATGAGCCCAGATAAATGCTTTCCCGTTGCTTGTATTATTATCAATGATCCATTTTACACTTTCAAACATTTTACGATCCCTAACGTCACTTTTAGAATGCTGTAAATAGTAGGTATAAGCTTTCAAGTAATTAAGTGCCCTTAGAATGGCAGTGAATTCTTCTTCTTGTTTCGGATAATGGTTTTTCTGGTGATCTGTAATAATCTGTTCAACTTCCCGAAGTTTAGGGAGCTGAATATCGGCCCAGTTTGTCGATTTATCATAATCAATTTTCTTGTGAGTAGTGCTGTCTACTACAGAAAGAAGTTCTTCTCTCACAGGCACTTGATATTCCTTTACAAAATCACGAATTTCCTGGTTTATGCCTTCTACATTCTGAATATCCATTCCATAAAAACGGATTTTTTCTTCATTAGGATGTGCAAGGTTATAGTTCCTCATCCATTCCAAAAGATCTACAACTTCCCGATTATACCAGGGTAGGATACTGAAATTGTTGGCTATGGTCTTAGCGTTCCCTTTGCCACCGCCTATCCACTCATTAATACCAGCTTCCGCGGGGTAAGACTCTTCCATTATGAAGACTTTTACGTCTTGGTTCTTTACCAGATATTTGAAGTATTTTGCCTTTATATTGAAAAACTCCTTTCCATGATGAGAAGCTTCTCCAAACCCGAAAATCTTCGCGTTTTTAAACTTTTCAGGGATTTGGTCATTGAAATTTGGCAGGTCTGTATTAGGATCTGCATCTTCAATTTCTATCGCATTTTGATTGATCCAGTTGATGACTTCTTCCTCCTGGGCATTAATGGTAAATGAGAGGAGAAACAGAGAAGTGAAAAGTAATGATTTCATTAAAAATTTTTAAATATTATAAGTATGAGCTGGCAAATAGATTGCTAGGAAGTTAAAAATATGATATTTTATTCACTTTCAACCATAGGTTCATAAGCTATTTATTGCACAGTTTTAATTAGTCAGACATTCTTTTTGGATTAATAGATCACTGTTTATATAAGTGTCAAAAAGTGACTCCTGGGGTATATATTTACTATTAATTCCCGAAATCAGCGAAAATTCATCCGGCAGATGCTAAATAAAGAATAATTATAGCATAATTCGCTTCTTATTTGATTTATCCTATTGATTTATAGGTATTTACTTTCCTAAGTTTGTCCTGTACAAAAAAGTAAAAGGCCTTTTACTCATTTCTAATTTTAACCATATAATTATGAATGAGCAGGAACAAGTAGTGGGTTTATTGGAAGATATTAAAGTACTTCTCTCCCACACCAAAAAAGTAATGAACGTGGAAGACCTGGCACAATATACGGGTTCGGGAAGTACAGCAGGAAAGACTTAATGAGTTGAAGGGCCTCAGACAGGAGATCAAAAATATACATGACCGCGTACTTCAGTCGAGACCAAAATCCCTGGATGAATATATCAGTAAAATGAAAGCCCAAAAGGTTGAAGTGATTCCCACCATCAATAAAGCGAATCAACTACCGGGCTTTCGAGTGGAATACAAAGGAGTTAACCTCAAAGCAAGTGAAGTGGACCGGTCGATGAGCGGGAATAGATTAATTCCCCAGATCGTCCAAAACAAAAGTTTCACAAGGCTAAAAGAAGTACCTAAAACTTTTCAGGTATTGGGTAAGACAGTGCAACTAAGCAGCAACCTTTCAACCAAAATAGCTAAAGAGATTTTAAAAGGAACAATAAAAATTATAAAAGATACCGGAATAGGTATAGGATATTAAAACTTTAAGTGATGAAAAAACTAGATGAAATTATGGAATTGATGGCCGATGAAATGAAGGATTTCAAAACGGCAGTGCTGGAGCTTCAAAAGCTTTCGGGACAATTGGTCAAGATGAGCATCCCCATAAGCACGGAAGCTGTGGAAAAGAACCTGAACACATTCCTGCTAAAGCAGCAGGCAGAAAAAGAAAAAACAGATGAAATCCTAAAGGAGATAGACAGAAAATTAAAACACGCCAGGATCATACCTAATTACCTCCTGATCCTTTTTGGAATCTCAGGAATCATTGCCTTGAGTTCAGTGGGTTATTTTGGGTATACCTCGAAAGAAAATGTAGAAGAAAACTTTGAAGTTTACCAAACGATTATGGAATCACGGAATAAATCTTACCAAGATTATTTTGCAGCATATCCGGGAATCCAGGAGGCATACTGCGAGTGGCTACAGGGTGGATACCAGGGTTTGTAATGACAAATGCCCCTTTGAAAAAATTAGTAAATTTGCGTCAGATGGCCTGAAACCCCCAGTAAAACCGTCGAAATTGCGGCAAAAAATTAGTAAAAAATAAAAGCAAATTTTTAAATGAGTGGACAGTGAGTGGACAAGGAGTGGACATTACTAGTAAATGACTTGGGAAAGCCTGAAAACAGGCGAAAATTTACTGGTTTTTGATAAAATCTAATTGTATGCGTCCTATGCTGTTTTTATTTTACGCTTACCCCCCGTACACTATAAAAACAGCAGAGGATCCAGCGCAGATTATGGTAGATATGTCATGAGATTAGTTTAAAATTTTTAATACACTCAATAAAAATATTTGAAAATTGTCCAGTTATTTATTTAATAAACTGGACAAAATATTATATTTGAAAAAGTATAATTCTTGAAAACAACCGAATATATAACAAATAAGATTAATAGATTCCCAAAAGGTTATGTTTTCACCTATGAGGATTTTAGTATAGAGGTGGAAAGAAAAGAAGCTGTGATTAAAGCTTTGAACCGAATGGTGGAAGCAGGGAAAATTTCTAAACTATCCAAAGGAAAATATTACAAACCGGAAAAAACTCCATTTGGAGAATTGCAACCGGATCAGGAACAGGTTGTAAAAGATCTATTGGAAGATGATGGAAAGCCTATAGGCTATCTTACCGGTTATAGTATTTATAATAAATTAGGTTTGACCAGCCAGGTAAGTAATACTATTCAGATTGGAAGAAATGAAGTACGGCCAAAGTTTAAAAGAGAACGTTACACAATTTCTTTTATAAAACAGAAAAACATAATCACCAGGCAGAACATTCCTTTACTTCAAATTTTAGATAGTATAAGGTACATCAAAAAAATACCTGATAGCACTTTAAAAGGATCTTTAGAACGACTGTTGAAAATAATAGAAAAACTATCAGATAATGACAAGAAGGAACTCGTCAGATTATCTTTAAAATATCCACCTTCTACTAGAGCACTGCTAGGTGCAATGCTAGATGAACTAAACGAAGTGTCTACAAAATCCTTAAAAGCTTCTCTGAATCCAATTACAAAGTATAAAATTCCCGGAGCTTCTAGAATATTGTCAAATACAAATCTTTGGAACATTATATGAGACTTCATCAGAATAAAAAGCTTTTTAAGCAAGCCATACAATTTACTTCTGACCAGATGCAAATACGACCTATACATGTTGAAAAAGACTATTGGGTAACATATGTACTCTATACAATATATAATAATAGAATAGGAAAGGATACGATATTTAAAGGAGGTACAGCTTTGTCAAAATGTTATAAGATCATTGAAAGATTTTCTGAGGATATTGACTTGGTGGTTCTAAGAAATGAGGGAGAGTCCAATAATATGCTAACTACAAAAATTAGAGAAATTAGTAAGGTAGTTAAAGAAGTTTTACCGGAAATTAATATAGAAGGACTCACACAAAAAATGGGTATGAATCGTAAAACTGCCCATTCTTATTCCAAAGAATTCGAGGGTAACTACGGTCAGGTTAGAGACGCCATCATAGTTGAAGCCACCTGGTTGGGATATTTCGAACCATATACAAAAAAGAAAATCTCTTCATTTATCGGGGAAATGATGATTGAAAATGATCAAGTCGATATTGTAAATGAATATGAGCTATTGCCTTTTGAAGTTTTAGTACTGGAACCTACAAGAACAATTTGTGAAAAAATAATGAGCCTTGTGCGTTTTTCATATAGTGATAATCCCGTTGAAGATTTAAAGAAAAAGATAAGGCATCTTTATGATTTGCATAAACTCTTACAGAAAAAAGAATTTGCAAACTTTTTTAATTCTAAGGATTTTGAGGAGATGCTTTTAAAAGTAGCAAATGATGATGTGAAAAGTTATAGGAACGATAATGCGTGGTTAATATACCATCCTTCAAAAGCTCTCATATTTAGTGATTCAAATAAGCTCCGAACAGAGCTAAAGAAAGTTTATTTGGATGAATTTCAAAATTTGGTCTATGGGGAATTTCCCGATGAAAAGGAACTGTTCTCAACTTTAAACAACCTTAGGGATAGGTTGCTGACCATTGAATGGAATATCGAACTGAAATAATATTTTAATAGAATTATTAGTGAGGTATGTATAAACCCAATGAAAAACAAGGTTTGTAATGACAAATGCCCCTTTGAAAAACTTAGTAAAATTGCGGCAAATGCCCTGAAACCCTCAGTAAAACCGTTGAAAATTGCGTCAAAAATTTAGTAAAAAAAGCAATTTTTTTTAAATGAGTGGTCAAAAGCGAGCAGATTACCAGTAAATGGCTTGGGAAAGCCTAAAAACAGGTTAAAATTTACTGGTTTTAAAAAATCTAATAGGTTGCGCTCTATGCTGTTTTTACTTTACGCTTAACTTCCCGTACACTATAAAAACAGCATAGGATCCCGCGCCAGTTATGGTAGATATGGGGCAGGAGGTTTTGTGAATAATCCCAATACAGTTATGAAAATGATCTCTTTGTAATCTAAGTGTGGAGATTTGGTTCGGCAGAGGGCTATTAAAATGTTTTATCATACTACAACAGTTTTATGAACACTTCTATTTGACTTCCGCGGTTATTTCTCCTTCAGAATAAGCAAAAAACTTAAGTAAAATACGCTAATGTTATTTGCAAATTTTTAAACTCAGTGTAGAACAATTATTCAATGTGCCAGAGTAATGTTTAAGAAATTTACGAAGGAATAAGATTACAGACGGTTTATATAGAAATCGACAAAATAAAAAATAAAACGTCAAAATTAGTGTTTCGATAATAAATCACTCTCAAAAACTTTAAAATTTGGTTATATTTCCAATCCGTTAACAAAAATTATAAAAACAAATTAATGAGTTATCATAAGAGTATTTTCAGAAATCTACCCTTTCCGTGCTTGTTGTTTGAAAAAAAGAAAAATCTATATGTAATCAAAGAGGCTAATTCCCTCTATTGTAAGGTTACAGATAAATCTGAAAAGGAATTAATTGGGAAAACTGTAGAAGAAGTTTTTCCTGACAATCCTACTTTTTCGGGTTTAAAAGATATTCTGGATTCTTTCAATAATGCTTATACCAGTAAGGAATCTCACAGGATAGATGTTCTTCGATATGACCTTTATGATAATCAAAATATAACCTATGACCTCAAGTACTGGGAAGTAGAAAATATACCCGTGTTTGATGAGGTTGAAAACACCTGGTATATTTTAAATATAGTGAAAGATATTACAACTCAAATTATTGAAAAAGACAGGGGTGATTTGCTTCAGGTTAAATTAGACGCTAAAACTGAAAAGCACAAAAAATTTATAGAAAGAAATACCGATGGTATTTATACCCTAGACCAGGATGGGTATTTTGTTAGTCTTAATCAGGGATTAATAGATATTACTGAAACTCCTGAAGAGAAATTGATTAAAATGAACTTTTTACCTTTCTGTGATCCGGAACATCGGGATAGGATTGTGGAGAGATTTAATAATGCCTTGAAGGGTGAAAATCAAAAATTTGAAGCCAAATTCGTTTCCGGTAGAGGCAGGGAAATGGTTTTAGATATTTCATTAATTCCCTTTAGATCTAATGGAATTATAACAGGGGTTTATGGAATTGCAAAGGACGTTACAAAGCTTAAAGAAAGTGAAGTGGCTCTTTTAGAAAGTGAAAGAAAATTTAAAGCCCTGGTTCAGGAAGGTTCTGATCTTATAGGTATTCTTGACCTAGAGGGTAAGTATAAGTTTGTAAGTGAAACTTCCTATTCGGTACTTGGTATTACCCCCGAAGAGTTTATTGGCAAAACGGCTTTTGATTTTATTCACCCTGAAGATAAAGAAAGAGTAATAACTAATTTTTCAGAATTAGAAACGAAAAACCAGGTTGCAATAGCGCCTTTTCGGTATAGAAATGCAAAGGGAGAATGGAGATGGTTTGAAACAAAAGCAACTAATCTTATCGATGATCCAGTAATAGCAGGAATTGTAACTAATTCCCACGATATTACCGATCGAATACTTTCAGAAAAGGCATTAAAAGAAAATGAAGAGAAATACAGGGCTTTTTTTGAAAGCAGTTTGGATGGAATCTTACTTACCAACCCTTATGGAGAAATTTTCGCTGCCAATAATGCAGCCTGCAAACTATTTCAAAGAACAGAACAGGAAATTTGTGAAATTGGCCGAAATGGTTTGGTTGATTTAAATGATCCGAGGGTAGAAGAAGCTATTAGGGAAAGGGAAAGAACAGGAAAAGTAAACGCTGAATTAAATATGCGGCGAAAAGACGGAAGTATTTTTTCAGCAGCATTGTCTTCCGCAATTTTTGAAGGTGCTAAAAGTGAAAAGCTTACTTCAATGATTATTAGGGATAATTCAGAATCTAAACGCGCTGAGGAAGAACTCAAAGCATCCGAAAAAGAATACCGTAAATTATTTCAAAACAGTCCACTTCCAAATATTATTTATGATAAAGATACCCTTAAAATCCTTGATGTTAATAAAGCTACATCAGAAAACTATGGTTTTAGCCGCGATGATCTTTTAAACGCCTCATTACTTGATTTTATTCCGACAGAAGAGATCACTGATATTAAGAAGAATATTTTCACCCTTCCTTTTAAAGAAGGGGAGGTCGCCCACCATCGTAATATAACTTTAGAAAAAAATGGACGACGCATTATTGTAGAAACTTTTGGGTATGGAATGCAGTATCAACATAAAAACTGTAGGCTAGTAATCTTACTTGATGTTACAGAAAAAGAGATTGCCCTTCAAAAATTAAAAGATAAAACTGAAAAACTTATTACTGCCCAAAAGATTGCAAAAATGGGTTATTGGACTCATAACCTGGAGAACAATAAATTCTTTTGGTCTGATGAGGTATTTAATATCTGGGGAAGGGATCAGGAGATTTTTCAACCAAGCGTAAGCACTTTTAGAGATACAATTCATCCCGAAGACCTTGAAAATTTTATTGAAGCAAATAAACTGGCACTTAATGGCAAGGAACTGTTGGATTTTGAGCACCGAATTATTTTACCTGATGGTAAAATAAAATGGGTGCACGAGAGAGGAAAATTGATTAAAAACAGGGAAGGTAAAGCAACTTTTGAAGGAACCGTACAAGACGTTACGGAACGAAGAAACAGCCTGGAAAAACTAATGCAAAGTGAAGCAAGGCAACGTGGAATTCTCCATTCTCAAACAAATTATCTCACTCGTATAAATTTACAGGGAAACTATACTTATGTGAATGATAAGTTTGTAATAGATTTTAAGTGGCTTTATAAAACTGAAAAAATAGAACAGCAATCGGCTCTCTCCAGTGTAAAGCCATACCATCACGATAGGGTAAGGGAAACCTTTAAGAAATGCGTGGCTAATCCTAATACCATCTTTCAGCTGGAAATAGATAAATATAAAGAGGATGGTGGCCAAAGGACAACGCTATGGGATTTTATTTGTATTCCAGATACCAAGGGAAACCCTTTTGAAGTACAGGGAGTAGGTATAGATATTACAGACAGGATTAAAGCACAACGAGAATTAAAGGAAAGCAATACTCGCTACGAACTGGTATCTAAGGCCACTTCAGATGCAATTTATGATTGGGATATCAACGCAAACTTTTTAATTTGGGGGAAGGCGTTTTATGCTATTTTCGGGTATTCTCAGGATGAATTTCAGCCAACAATAGAGGCCTATTTGGAAAAAATTCATCCTGACGAGAAAGATCAAATAACCAAAAGTCTTACCCGCGTAATTGAAGGAAAAGATAACCGCTGGAAAGAAGAATACAGGTTTAAAAAAGCAGATGGGACCTACGCTACTGTAATCGAAAAAGGCTTTATCCTTCGCGATAAAAACGGAATGGCATATAGAATGGTGGGAGCTATGCAAGATATAACAGAGCGAAAGAAGCTGGAAGCGCTACTAGATGAAGCCACCAAATTAGCGCAAATCGGAAGCTTTGAAATAGATTGCGAGAAAGAAGCCCTGTATTGGTCTGCTGTAACTAAAGAAATTCACGGGGTACCTTTAGATTATAAGCCTACATTGGAAAAAGGAATTTATTTCTATAAGGAGGGAGAGAGCCGAACGGCTATGAATAATGCCTATAGAAGAGCTTACAAAGATAACATTCCATATGATCTTGAGTTACAGTTAATAACCGCAAAAGGAGAGGAACGATGGGTTAGAAAAATTGGTCGACCAACTTTTGTTAATGGAAAATGCGTTCGGATAAACGGAAGTTTTCAGGACATTACCAACCTTAAAATGTCAGAAATGCAGGCTTTAAAAGCCTCGGAAGAAAAAGAAAAAATTCTTGAAAGTATTGGAGACGCCTTTTGGATGGTAGATAACGATTGGACGGTGACCTACTGGAATAAACATGCTGAAAAAGTATTGAATTGTCCCAGGAAGCAGATAATAGGAAGAAACCTTTGGGAAGTGTTTAGTGATGCCCTGGGCACTATGTTTGAAACCCACTACTTCAAAGCTGTAGAAGAACAGACTATAGAAAATTTTGAAGCCTATTTTAAGCGAGTAAATAAATGGCTTGAAGTTACTGCCTATCCGTCCCAGAATGGACTTTCAGTATATTTTAGAGATATCACCGAAAGAAAAGAAGCAGAATTACAAATTAGAGAGCTTAATAAAAATCTCAAAATCTATACAGAGGAGCTTGTAGAAGCCAATAAGGGCTTAGAGCAGTTTTCATTTATAGTATCGCATAACCTGCGGTCTCCGGTGGCTAATATTATTGGTCTCTCAGATTTGATTAATCAAGAAGATTACCCCAAGGAGGTGCAAAATAAATTCTTGCAATCTCTCTTTGATAATGTGAAGCGCCTGGATACAGTAATTTCAGATTTGAATACTATTCTACAGGTAAAAGTAGAAATGGATGCAAAAAAAGAGCCGGTAATTTTAAATAATTTAGTAGCAGATATAAGAAGCAGTATTCAAAATTTAATTGAAAAAGAAAAAGTTCAGATCAAGACCAATTTTGAGGTATCTACCTTAAATACGGTACAGAGTTATCTACATAGTATTTTTTACAACCTTATCTCTAACAGTATTAAATATCGTCAAACAAATATTCCTCCTCAAATAAAAATAAGTTCTAAAATTAAGGATGGTACAATAGTTATAGCTTTTGAAGATAACGGCCTTGGAATAGATTTGGAAAAGAAAGGAGATCAGGTTTTTGGTCTTTATAGAAAATTTCATAATCATGTAGAAGGTAAGGGGATGGGATTGTTCTTGGTAAAAACCCAGGTTGAACTACTTGGAGGGAAAATTTCAATTGAAAGTAAAGTTAATGGCGGGACCAAATTCATAATTACCTTTAAGGAGAAAACCTATAATTATATTTCTGAATATGTATAACCAACGCTATATGGTAGTAGACGACGACCCTACCAATAATATGATTTGTGAGTTTACTATTAAACGTTTTGATAGCGCTGGAGATATAAAAATTTTCTCGATACCGGAAGAAGCACTTAGTTTTATAGCAGAAGAATACAGTGTAGAAAACAAGAAACGGCCAACTATTCTATTTCTCGATGTGAATATGCCTACTATGACTGGTTGGGAATTTCTGGATGAATTTTTGAAATTTGAAGAAAGTGTGAAAAATCAATTTACCATCTATATACTTTCATCCTCTATTGAAGATTTTAAGGAGAAAGCAGAGATCTATACTAGTATAAAAGGATTTATTTCCAAACCTTTAAAAATTAATAACCTTGAAGAGATTAAAAACGACCTATAGAAATCTTCAATTGTTAAATATTATACATTATCATAGTTAAACTTTCAAAATTACTTCGTAAGTAGTTACCTATTGTTAAATTATGAGAAACCTATCTTGGTAGGTTCATTACCCAACCCTTAACCTATATCATGCCTTATAATATCACCGATTCTGAGCGTAGTTTCTCAAAAATGTCTTTAGAGCAAAATGCCAGGGAATTTAAATTTGTAATAGATCTTATGCCGCATATGGTTTGGGCAACTAGACCGGATGGTTATCACGACTTTTATAACCAACGCTGGTACGATTTTACCGGTTTAACTTATGAAAAGACTAAAGATAAAGGTTGGTCCCTGGTTCTTCATCCAGACGATTATGAACGTGCCTGGGAAATATGGAAACATTCGTGGGATACCGGCAGGCCTTACAATATAGAATATCGCATGAGAAGGTTTGATGGGACTTATAACTGGTTCCTTGCCCGTGCCGAACCACTAAAAGATGATAATGGTAAAATTCTAAAATGGTTCGGCACCTGTACCGATATTCAGGAGCAAAAAGAAATCTTAGAAGAACGGGAAAGAACTAAAGAAGCACTTAAAATATCGAATCAGGATTTAAATAAATCTTTTGAAGAATTAAGTCGAATAAACCTTGAGCTCGATAATTTTGTGTATTCTGCATCGCACGACCTTAAAACTCCCTTAAATAACCTGGAAGGGCTTATTGCGCTGTTAAAACAAGCAAAAAACACTAAAGAAGATCAGCAGGAAATACTTGGCTTAATAGATAAATCGGTAAAGCACTTTAAAGAGGTTGTTAACGACATGACCCTGATTGCTAAAACAGCCAAGGGTAGCAATGGAATGCATGATATAACTTTATCTGTTTTATTAGAGGAAATTAAGAACGATCTGGGACATCTAATTAAACTAACCGGAACTGTAATAAAATTTGAATTTCAGGTTCGGGATATTCACTATCCCCGTAAAGAAATACGGAGTATTTTGTTTAACCTTATTTCCAATGCCATAAAATATGGGCCTCCCGGTAGGTCTCCGATTATATCGGTGCGCACAAAGCTTATTTCTGAAGAAATTCTTCTCGAAGTTGAAGATAATAGTGGCGGAATAAAGGAAGAACATCTTCCAGATTTATTCAATAAATACTTTAGAATTAACCGGGCTGTTGAAGGATCTGGATTAGGCCTTTTTATTGTTAAACGAATGGTAGAAAACCGCGGTGGTAGAATTGAAGTAACCAGTAAAGTAGGGGAAGGTTCAATTTTTTCGGTATTTCTTAAACCGCAAAAGTAATTCCCTCCATTAGTCATTGAGAAGAAGCTGGAGGGTTGGGTTTTGTATTAAAAAAAGAATTACGCCAGGGGTCAACATACTCCCAAATAATTTAAAATACTAGCTTTCATCGTTTTTTTAACGAGGTCAGCATCCACAAGAATGAAAGCACACTAAATTGAAACTGTTGGGTGCAGCTTATACAATCAAAATCAGTAATCACGAATCTGCAACTAATTTAGAGGTGCAGAAGATTGTGAGAGAAACCAATTTATCTTCTTTACCTTAAAATATGTTCATTATATTTTAATGTTCATTGTCACTGAACAATGTATAATAATGAACGTAAAGAGCAATGTATAAGAATAATGACTTAATTTACCAGGCGGCTTCTAAGCTTGACGAACTTAGCATAGTTTCCATTCAGTAGATTCCAATGAGCCCAATGAAGTGCTTTTGACTTACAAAGTTCATCGTCGAGAGTAGATTTGCAGTTAGGACCTCTAATCAATGTCTTATCTCAGCTAGAGGAACTGAAAAATAATCTTAGCAAATCTATTATTTTACTTGCTTAATTTATTTCACAAAAGTCCACCCAGGAACTTAAAAAACGAGGCATAAATTATATTGATGTTGTAGGCAATACATATATAAAACATCAAGACCTGGCCATTTTCGTAGAAGGGCAGAAAAACACCAAAAAGGAAAAAAACTAATCAATCCCGAGCTTTTCATTGAATTACTTGGAATAGTATACGTTTGGTTTTCTTAAATCAGCTGCTTATGGAAGATGAAGGTCTATTACAATTTTATGATATCGCTACTTTAAGAGTATAGAACAGAATGGGATTGTATATTTGTTCATAAATTTACACTGTTCACGAATCGTGAACAAAGAAAAAATGTGAACAGATGGAAAAAGAAATCGTTCATAATGCTTTGAAAAACCTGGAAAATCCCGGAGATATCTCCGGGCAATTTGAACAGGGAGATAGCTTAGACGGGGAAATCATTCTACATTTTCCCTACCAGCCTCCACTTAGATTAGTAATAGAGATCAAAAAGGAGTTACGCCACCATCAAATCCTCCAGCTTTTAGAGAGAAAGCAGGAATATAAGAATTTTATGCTGGTAGCGGGAAAATTACATCCGGCGATAAAAAAACGCTTGCAGGAAGAAAGGATAACTTACCTGGAAGAGAATGGTAATATATATATCTTAATTGATGGAACTTATGTCTTTATCGATACCAATAAACCTTTAAAAACAGAAAAAAGCAGCAGCAAAAAAGCTTTTACTAAAACAGGACTAAAACTGGTCTTTAGTCTTTTAATTCATCCTGAGTTAGTAAATGCCAGACAAAGAACCATAGCAGAAAAGAGTGGTGTGAGTCTGGGAACAGTGCCTAAAGTGATTAAAACTTTAAAAGATCAAGGCTTTTTAATCGCCCACAAAAACCACTATCTCTGGGAAGATTGTAAAGGTTTATTAGATCGCTGGACTAACGATTATGACCAACATCTAAAACCTAAATTATTTCGGGCTCGTTATGAACTACGGAAAGATTGGCGAAACCTCGAATTAACTTAGGGAAAAACCCAATGGGGAGGAGAGCCTGCAGGTGATTTATTGACCGGTTATTTGAGGCCGGAAGAATTCATATTGTATAGCAACGAGTCTTCGGTAAACCTGATGAAAAATTACAATCTTAGACCTAATGCTGAAGGAGAATTATTCGTTTATGAAAAGTTCTGGAAAGGAGATTCAGGTCCTGTTGTACCACCTTATCTAGTCTATGCTGACCTATTTCTAAAAGAAGACAAACGCTGCCGGGAAACCGCACAAAAGATTTTTGATGAGTATATCCAAACAGACCTATAAAGAACTTGCCATTCCTTATTTTAAAGAGGTTTTTGAATTAATCGATGAGGAATGCAAAAGACCAAATTCCTTATTATTTAATCGGCGTTAATGCCATTGCGTTGGAATTATTAAAAGAGGGCATTAAACCCAGCCGGGGTACCAAGGATATCGATTTTGCGGTTATGATTTCTTTCGGTGAGGATTATAAAAAAATCACCAAAGACCTGGAGGAAAAAATTTTTACAAAAGTAAAAGCTCCCTGGACCTTTTATAATAAAGCTTTTAATGCTGTAATAGATGTGCTTCCCTTTGGAGAAATTGAGCAGGAATTCAACCAGAATTTTGATAAACGCCAAATAGATCTTCACGTTGTTGGCCTAAAGGAAGTATTGGAAGATTCTCGGGAGGTGTATATAGACGAAAAATTAGGACAAATTCCTCCGCTCCCGGGAATGATTATTTTAAAACTGGTTGCCTGGAGTGACAGGCCTGAAGACCGGGGCCAGGACCCGGGGGATATCTTTAAGATAATTAAGCATTACTTTGATTATAATTTTGATGAAATTCTGGAAGAACATAATGATGTTTTTCCGAAAGGGGAATTAGATGAAACAGGAAAGTTAAAAATAGCTGCTCGTGTCTTGGGGAGAAATGCCCACAAGTATCTTAATGCTTCAGAAAGGCTGAAAAAAAGAGTCCTGGAAATCCTTGAAAAACATACCTCATCGGCTGCTTCTTCTGATTTTTAAAAAAAATGGGCTAGTCTTGAAGAATGGGATTTTGATTTGGCTCAGGAAATCCTTTTTGAATTTAAAACAGGAATTACAGAATGAAGTATCAGGATGAATCAAAAATGCTTAATTATAAAGTCTTAAGGAATTTGCTTTACATAATAAGGAATAATTAAAAAATATAAATCTGTACTTCCATTTTAAATGAGATCTGGATATAGTACCATTACAACAATACTTCTAGCGCTTTGTCAACAACCTGAGTATCTAATTCTTTTAAATATGCTTGGGTTACAGTTAGGTTTGATGTCCTAGAGATTCGCTAATCACATCAGTAGCAACTCCTTTTTGTTTAAGGCAGTTTGCAAAGCTATGCCGGGCTACATAACTGCTAACATTTTTCGTGATCTCACAAATTGTAGCCAGTTCCTTTAGATTTTTGTTGTAGACCCCTAACATTTTATGTTTTCGATCTGCAAGTTGGGTAGGAGTATAGTTTTCACGATACAGTAATGGAAATACATATTTATTTCCATACCCAGTAATTCGGTAATGGTCAAGAATTTCTCTTACAGGGGGCATTATGGCAATTGAGAAATTTCCTTTGGTTTTAGCCCTGGTGTAATAAATAACATTTTTTTCCACATCTTTCCATTCGAGCCCCATCATGTGGCAAAGTTCATTCCCCTGGTATAGAAACTAAAAACAAAGTAGTTTCTGGTATCAACTAAATGCGGATGCTTATTCAAATCTACATTAACAATGCGCATTATTTCTTCAAAATCCAGGGCACGTTTAAAACCTTTGCCTCTCAAGCCTGAAATTTTATATTTCTTAAAGGGGTATAAACTTTCTTTCACAATACCGCGTTTTATGGCTTTGTTGAACAATGCCCTTATAGCTCTCATCTTTACGCCAACCCCTCCGTCGGTTCCACCTCTGGACCTTAAGAAAGCATCATATTTACTTAAAAAAGTAGAGTTCACTTCGCGAAAACTAAGTTTTTTGCTCTTATGAAATATTTGCACCGAGGTTTTGGTATCCTTATAAGACTTTGCATTTCCTACACGCCCAGCATAGGTCATTTCTTCAACTATTCATCAAAGAAGGCAAAGACATCATTTTTAACCGGGTTGTAGGTTACTCTATAAAGCTTATCAAAATCTTCAAGTGTATAGTCAGGATTTTGAATTTCAATTTCCGCTGCTACCTGGTAAGCCCGATCCTTAATTTTTACCAGTAACCGATTATACTGAAAATGATTTTTCAGTTTTTTGTTAAAGGTTCCTGTTGAAGCTGACCATTCGGAAATCTCTGAACTAAATGGGGTTTTATAATATTTAGTTTGCCGATTTTTGGTGACACGCAAGAAGATTGGGTACAACCCATCGGTTAATTTCTTTGTTCTCTGTACAATTTTTATAGTAATCATACGGCTTAAATTGGGTACAACATAGGTACAACAAATGGGCAAATAAAGGTAAATATTGTAAAACTAAATGACAAGGAAAAAGTTGTAAAATATTGATTATCAACATATAAGAAGCTAAATGAAATTATCTGAAACACCATTTTCGCGGCTGTTAATCAGAGGGTCCTTGGTTCGAGCCCAAGAGGGGGAGCAAAACAGAAGAAACCAGTTTTGAAAAAGGCTGGTTTTTTTGTTTTAGCCTGTTATGTGATTAAGGTTTAGCCCAGACTATAAAAAACCCTTTTCTCTGGCGATTTTTACAAGCTCCCGATCTTCGGCTCCTGAAATACCAAACATTTTTTTTAGATTTCTCCTGCGTTTTTCAATCCCAGCAATAGATAATGGGAGAAGATCTGTTAGATCTTTTAGTTTCGCGCCAATAGAAAGTTCATAAAGCATTTTACGATCTACTTCATCTAAATAAATATCGCTTCCCACTTGTTTTCTAAGGAGGTTTAAAACCGTTTTGCTGTAATAAGGAGAACCTGCAAGAACATTTTCTATAGCGCTTAATAATTCTTTAGGATTAATATCATTTTTCACTAAAAAACCTTCGGGATTTAATGACTGGAGGATATTGTGTAACCGGTAATTATCATTAAAAGTAGTAGAAACTATAATTCTAATGTTGGGTTTCTTTAATCTAAGCACCTTTCCAAAATCTTCTCCAGAGACAAGCTTTCCATCGGTGCTCGCCGGTAAACGCATATCTAAAAAAACCAGATCAAGATCTTCTATAAAATTGGTGTTATCAAGCAATAACTGCGCTTCGTCCAGGCTATAAACGCTGGTAATTTTAAAATTGTACGAGGCATTCTGGTTTACAAAACTTTCTAAGGCAGACTCGTAGGCATTGGCAATAATTGGATGATCGTCTATAATTAATACGGAAACCGATTTATCCATTTTTATAAACTTTAACTCTAAATAAGAGATCTGTACCCATCGCTGAAGTTTTAAATGTAAACATACCATCAATTTTTTCCATTCGGTCCCGCATATTTTTTAAACCAATACCTTTAACTTTTTTTCGTTTGTCAAAACCTTTTCCGTTATCCTTAATTTCCATTACAAGCACGTCCTGTTCCCGGGTTATTTTTATGTTTACTAGCGTAGCTTCAGCGTGTTTAACCACATTTTGTAAAGCTTCCTGTAAAATACGATAATAATTAATTTGAATATTTTCATCAATTAATTCCCCATCAATATTTTCATCAAAAGAAAATTCAATTTTTGCTGAAGTCAGGTTTTGGTAGTCGGCTACAAGCTGTTTTAAGAGTTTTGCGAAATTAAGATGAGAGCCAGAAACTTCTCTAATAAGGTTATGCGAAATTTGTCTAATCTCTTCTTCGGTAAGTTGTAATTTATCTAAAAGTTGGTTGTATTTAGCTGAAACCTGGCCGGGAGCATTTAAATTTAACAAGCCGAAATTCATTCTAATTCCAAAAAGTTTACCCAGTATACCATCATGTAATTCTCCTGAAATTCGTGCCCGTTCTTCTTGTCGACCTTCTTCCAGTTTGGTTTGTTGTTTAAGCAGAAGTTTATAAATTTCTTCGTTATATTCCTGTTGTTCTTTTTGAAATTTAAGTTCTTTATTCTTTGCCCTTTGTGAGCTTAACAGGTATAAAAGGAATAATACTGAAGCTAGAATTACGGCAATTAAACCAAGCCACAATTTTTCGTTACTAAGCTCTTGTGTTTTTTGAATATATTGATCGGTTTCAAATCTAATTCTGGCAAATTTATTCCTAATAGCCCGTTCTTCTTGCAATAAACTGTCGTTTAACTGAATATAGCTGTCCAGGTATTCTGGTGCTTTTTGCGGTTCAATTTTTGCTAGAAGACGATAGGACGCTAGCAAATCGCGGTTATTGCTAGTTGTATTAGCAAGGCTATTAGCCTCTTTGGTATATTGCAATGCCTTAGTGGTATCACTATTTTTAAGATAATATTCCCCTAAATGAAGTTTATTGATTACAATTCCCGATTCGTGCTGAATGCTATCTCTAATTTTAAGGGCTTTATGAAAAAGAAATGATGCTACCTGATAATTGCCAAGTTTAAATTCTGAATAGCCCAAATTATCGGTAAGCATTGCGTAAAGCTCGGTATCCTTCTGAAGAATACTGTCTATTTGTAAAGCCTTGGTATAATTAAGAATAGAATTATTATGGTCTTCTAATTTTTGATAAACAACGCCCAGATTATTTAGAGATCGTGCCGATTTTACTCGATCTTCCAAAAATTCCGCATTTTTCAGTGCTGCTCGATGATATTTAAGAGCCTGTGAATAATCTCCTAAACCATTATAAATAATACCAAGATTATTATTTGCAGGATAAACATAATTTTGACTATCAGTTGATTCCTCTATTAAATCCAGCGCCTGAAAGGTGGTATTTTCACTACCTATATAATCTTTTACCTTTTCTTGCAGAATAGCCATATTAAGCAACATCCGGCCTGCCTTTAGATCATCATTTGCTTCTAAATATTTTTCATAGGCAAGATTATAATGGTAATAGGAGCTATCTATTATATTTTTTTTAAAAAAGAAATTACCAAGATCCCAAAAGGCTTCTGCAGTACCGGATTCATTTTTCTGCATTTTGGAATTCGTATAAGAATACTTATTCCACTCCCTAAATTTCACAGAATCATCTTCAATGTAGAAGTGATAACTAATATCAAAAATTAAGGAATTCTTTATAGAATCATTTGGAGTGCTTAAAAACTTATTTTTTCTCTTATTGTAATCTTCGGGCTTATCTTCTGATATTATTTGATTAGCCAGAATTTTTAACTCATTATACTCCCTACTATTTTCTTTCTCTTTGGAGCCGCAGGCGCAGAATAGAAAATATAGTATTAAGAATTTAAAATAAGTAAATTTGGGAAACTGCATCTATGCAGGTAAAAATAGAAAAATATAATTAATCAATATTTTCACTATTAATCATCACTTTTATCATCATCAATCGGGTTGCTTTCATCCCCTGAAGCAGTTTTTTCAATATTTATTATTTCGTGGTCCATTTGAGGTTGGTCTTCGGGCAGCGCTTCCGGCTCGCAAGACATAAAAAAAGTTGCTAAAATAAGTGTACCAAATAATGTTGCTCTAAGTTTCATAATCGTTTATGTTTTTAAATTATAGAATTTTTTCCCGTTCGTGTGTTTCGGGTTTTATAATAAAATGGATGCCTTTGCAGACATCCATTTTCTGCTAACAAATTAAGACTATTTCAAATTGTCTAACATTAATAAAGATATTCCAGGGCTACTTCATCATAGTAACCAAAATTTCCGCTTTCGCTTGAGCTAAAGCAGGCAAGCATAATAGAGTTGGAGTCAAATCCCGTTGGGGTGCCGGGAATATGAACAGCTCCATCAGAACCGGCTGATTCACCACTTTGCCCACAGCTTTGGCGGCTATACCAATCGGTATGACGTAAACCTACCGAGTGGCCTATCTCGTGAGTAATCACGTGCTCGTTAGTTGCGGTACTGTAGTTTTCCATTCCAGAGAAAATTTGTACATATTTATAAGGATCTCCTCCACTTGGGAAACCGGCTACCCCGCCAGCCTGGCCATTAGAGTTTTGGTATACTACGATGTCGTACGGCCCATAATTTGTACCAAAAGTAAGCGTGAAGTTAAGTCCGATATTCAGGGAATTATAATTGGTAATTGCTCGCTGCAAGGCGGTACGCTGTTTTGAGGTTAATCCCTGCCCGGAACCACCTGTAAAACCAATTACATTTACGTTTCTTGGTGATGAAACCAAATTGTAAGTTCGGTACTGTTTATCGGTTACGCTGGCAGAGCTCATACTTTCTAATTGCTGCTCGTCCAGTAAAATATCTCCTTCAATAAGGAAAGATTTTTTAGTCTCCCCACTAGGAAGCAGGAAATCTATAGTCTCAGCATCTTCTGTGTTAAAGTGTAAATTTGCAATTTGTTTAAGGTCTTCCTTAGAGATTTTAGTTTCCTGAGTGGTTTCCTCCATTTGAGTTTGCTCGGGTGTTGTAGCTTCTTCCTTTTGGCAGGAAGTGAATAATGCACCTGTTGCCAGGATGCCTAGTAATAGATTTTGGGTCTTCATAAAATGTTTGATTAAAAAGTTAATAGACCGGAAAATTAAACCTTGATAATCAAAAAGTAGAAATTTAATCCTTACTAAAAGTAAGGAAAATCCTTACTTTTTATATGAGACCAGTATTGGTAGGAGTTTAAGATGCGAACTTTTTTCACAATTCTTCTTTATTTTAAAAATTTAGAAACAAGTTTATCGCGGGATATTGAAATTCATTTCTCAACTATTAGCCGATCCTGTTTATACTCAATTTTGACAGCTAATTATAAATAGAAGGCTCCGCCACATGAACACTTTTAATACCAGTTTAAATGATATGATTTGATATTGTAAAAAAAGAAAAACTCCGTAAACAGGGCGTTTTACGGGATTTTGATGTTATTTGAAGTCTAAAAAGTACTCGAGGCGGGAGTGCTTGGAATCTCTTGTAGCCAGTATTTATAATGGGTTTAGAATAGATAATTTTAGAGTGTCTCCTAATTCGACACCTTTAACTTAATTTTAACGATAATTATTAATGGGGATCTCCAATAGTTCCACACTCAGGACAAGTATATATTGCATTATCAAAGTTTCTATAGTAGATTTCTGAACAATTTTCCCCTGAACATCTTCTGACTTTATTATTTATAAAATTGTCTAAACTCATTGAAGAACAAGCTACTCGCGCAGCTCTAATATCGATAAAGGCATATTCGTTTACTGCTTTTTTACCTTTTCTAGTTACTAAACCTATTTTTTTTGAAATATTATGAGACGCCCAAGGTCTTGTAATATTTCTAATGGCTGCCGCAGTACCAGCAACTTTGTCATTTACAAGCTGTCCATTGGTAAAAGATGCGGTATTTGTTTTAATCAGATAATTAATACTCTTTAAATCCGGTAATATTTCTTTTATTTTTTCTTTCGAAAATTCATCTATGGCATTATTAACAATACTACTTTGAAAAATCGGTGATGTAAAATCATGTTTATATTGCTCAGAAAGAATACGATTACATATCCTAATGCTGTCGCGAGGAGAAAATTCTGAGAATAAAACTATTCGTCCTAAGTTTTTCTTCTCCTGGAATAATTTAAAAGAATCAGTGACTGCCTGCTGGCTATATGCAGCCAACCTCTTATCAAGCATAAGTTTAATTTGATGGTCGGTCCACTTTAATTTAAATGAGAACACTCGATCCGGTCTGGCATCAATGGCACACAATGGTATTAACGCATCCCAAAGGAAAAACTTAAAGGCCAGCTTTGGCATTTCTAATAATTCTAGATCCTTAATTAGAGATGATATAAACTGATAACTAGCCTTTGGATCGTTTCCTGTTAAGCTCTGCTCATCTACTTTATCCACTAGAATATAAACTGAATCTATATTTAATTTTCCTAATAGGCTTAAAATATTACTTAAATTATCTTTATGTGAGAATTTTAGACTTTTATCTACCTCAATTTTTGATAAGTCAATTTCCACCCCTTTAGCTTTACTTATGTTTTTTATAACTTCAGAAAAAGGAGCTTTAAATTTTTTCCATAAATCAAGTCCAATGTCTTCTATTGTTTTTAAAGATTTCAGTGCCTGTTTAGGGAAACTTGCTGGAGTATCATATAAATAGATTTTACAAAGTTTATATAAGTACTGTCTCTCATTGAAGGAAAAAAGGTTGACAAATTTAATGTCCTCAAGAGTTGATAATCTTGTAAAGAATGAAAGTAAAAGTAACCTATTTAAATATTCTAAATGATAATTTAAACTAATCTCAGATGCACTAGTGAAATTTGATAAATCATGATCGGTATAAGTAATAGTTATAAGATTCTCATGTTTTTGAGCTCTCTTTTCGATCATTATCCTCTGGGCTGTCTTTCCCGCTCCTCTTGGAGCATATATTATATTCGAAACAGGATTTACAGGATCTCCCCAAACGTCCTCAAAATAGTCTGGGAATATAAAGTATCTTTCAATATAGTCTTTTTCTTTATCTGCGTTTGTATATTGAAAAGGGTTTATTTCAAAACCCATTTTCTTCAAATATTCCACTTTTGTCATTTGTTGAAGATTGTTAATTAATATCTAAGCCCACACCGGCCAATCCCTATATTGTCCCTTGGCTTGGTCAATTACTTCTTTAAGCAAATTATCCATTTCTAAAAAATTATACCGGCCAATAAATTCGCTTTAAAGGAATAAGGGACCTGGGACCGGGATCAAACTGATCATAATGTTGAACTATGAGATGTACCAACAAATCGAGGTCAATTAAGGTTAATGGATTATTGGATCGTTCTGCTTCGTATTTGGCATCTTTTGAAAAGCCTCCGGTTGAAACATACAGTCCTTTATCATTGGCTCTAAGCCCTCCTATAAAATTTCTTATTTCGGAAGCTCCCATAGCATTTTGACGATGTTTTACTTCTACTTTAATTCTAGGATTCTCTAAACCTAGTCCATCTGGTGACGCCACTATATCTACTCCTCTATCCGGGCCTTTAGGAGTTAAGATTGTTTTATATCCCATTCCCCTTAAAATCCCGGCTATTAACTCCTCCATTTCTTCCCAGTCCAGTGCCTGCACTTTGTCTTTTATAAACTCGTGGGATTTAGCTTCAAAATTCTCCTTTAGTAAATCTAGAGTTTCTTCAACTTCTTCATCCTCTGAATTATCTTCTAAACTTTCACTGGAAGTTGCAGTCCTGGTTTTACCAAGAATTTCTTCCCAGGCATTCCCGGTAATTTTAAAAATAGTTAAAACAGAACCTAAAGTGTTTTTTGTCTTAGTACTTAAATTATCCCTGGGAATGGTTCTTTCCCACTTTACCTCGCGGTAATGGTTAAATTCCTTTTCAGCAGAATATTTATAATCAGAAGTAATTTTCCCTAAAGTGTACTGGCGGGTTTCGGGATTATAAGTAATCACATGATCTCCTTTTTGAAACTCATTCTTAAACCTAAAAATTTGACCGGCAAAGTTATTGACCTGGCTTATTTTATAGTTAGGGTAGCTAGCTTGAATTTTATCTTTTAAATCTTCAAGGTTCAGTTTTTTAGAGATATCACCAATTTCATTCCATCCTATGGCAACGATACTCTGTTCCATAAACTTCTCAAAGAGATATCCGCTTTCGCCAGACCTAACCATCCATAATTTATTTTCCATTCTTTTAGGTTTATTAATTATATTTTATACCAACATTCTTTAATTATTTTCAACTTAGGAGTAATTGAAAATCAATCATAGTATAAATATGTATTGGGTAACATTTCTTTCAGTTTTTGTAACTCCTCGCTAGAATAGTTATTACCTCTGATATAAAATTTTGTTAGAACATCCTTGAGATTTGAAAGACTTGTTGGAAAGCTTGAAAGTCTATTATAGCTCAAATCCAATTCTGTAAGACTTTCCATATATCCGAGATTTTCAGGAATAGCTTCAACTTTATTGTTGCCTAGGCGAATAGTTTTTAAATTCTTTAGCTTATTTATGTCCTCTGGCAAAGCTTTTACATTCATTGCATATAGGTTCAAGTATTCCAATTGTTCTAAATCAACAATACTAGCTGGTAAATTTTCCAGTGTTCCAGAGATATGTAAAAATTTCAGCTTTTTAAGGTTGCCTATTGATTCTGGTAGGGTTTTAAAACTACCGTGTATTCTAAGATTTTCAAGAGTATTTAGCTTTCCTATATCTTCGGGTAGGTTATGAAGCAATTCCGTAGCCCCAGTAAATTCTAAATCCTTTATTTTTTCTAAATCAGTAAAACTATCAGGCAACTGATGAATGTCTGAAAAAAGCCATAGGGTTTCCAAATTATCCAGGTCACCAAAGTTTTCAGGCAGTCTAGGATTAGAATTTTGAAGATAAAAGAAGGCAAATTCTAAACTTTCCAATTCAGAGAATGATTCTGGTAAATTTGTATAAATTGCTGGTCCGCGAAAACGCTTTAATTTTCTCAAATTACCGAATTCCGTAGGTAGGCTAGCAATATGATTTCCTTCCAGGTCTAAAAACTCTAAATTAGTCAATTCAGAAAAGCTTTCCGGTAGACTTTCAAGGCCCATTGATCCCAATTCAAGAAACTTGAGTGATTCCAGTTGACCAAAACTTTCGGGCAACATTTTCATTTTATGCCCGCCTTGCATATGATCAAGAATTAAAGTATCCAGTTTCTTAAGGTTACCAATATTCCCTGGTATTCTTTCAAAATGATTTGCCCCCAGGTCTAAATATTCGAGTTCAAGATAATTATTTGTAATTACTTCCGGACTTTCGTGTAAACCGTCTCCTGATAAATCAAGCCTTTTTAGATGTACCAGTGATTTTAGACTGGGATAGGAATCTATTCTATCGAATTTGGTTCCTTCCATATCACCACCAAGCAATAATTGGACTACATTGCCATTATCATCTAATTTGTAATAATATTCATTTCCCAATATGTTGAGTGACTCTAAAGCTTCATATTGATGATATTCTTTGCTGTCAAAATATAGGGTGTCAGTTGCAGAAACGCTACCATACCAAGTTTCCCAAATAATTTTATATGATTTATTTTCGTATCCGAAGAACTTTATATGATTAGACTCTTCATCTGGTATAACAGTTCCTCCAAAATTTTGATTCCATATCCACCGGTAATCGTCTCCTTCTATTTTCCAAATCCCCCCATCGTACTCTATTGCTTCAAGATGTTTTCTAGTGGTGTAGAAGTCTAAACTTTTATCAGTAATTTCCGTTTTTAGAGGTTCAAAACTAATGGTAATTGTATCTCGAGATACCATTCCTCTTGAGGTAACTCTCCATTCCAATTGGTATTCTTCTCCCGGTAAACCATGAAACACTGTTTGTGGTTCATCTACCTTATCAAAAAATACTTTTTCATCGATGAGTCCAGATACAATAGTCCAGCCCCCCATCTGTGAAGCATCTAGTTGGGCATTGAGTTTAATACTAAAATCATCAATATTAAGTTGGTCATTACCCGCAGGTATTTCAAATAAAGGTTCGGATTCTGGTTCTTGCTCGTCTTTTGAACATGAAAATAGGAATAGGCTTAATGCAACAAGAGATAAGATTTGTTTTTTCATTTTTTAATTAACAGAGTTCATTTTATGTAATCTTTCATTTTAAAATTTAAGCCTCCACCGGCCAATCCCTATACTGCCCCTCTGCCTGTTCAATTACTTCTTTCAATAAATTATCCAGCTCAGAAAATGCCACTTTTCCGCGGAGTTCTTTTTTTACGGCCAGGCGTATGGCTGCCCGCGCATCTTCTTTCTTAGTCCAATCCAGTTGCAGATTTTTCTTTACAGAATCCACTACTTTATGTACTAAATCCTGTATAGGCCCTGCTTTATTCAATATTTTTTCATTGGCAGAAAGCAAATCGTAAAAAGCCAGTTCATCCTCGGTTAAACCGAGTTGTTTGGTTCTAATATCATCCTGCTGGAACTCATCGGCTATATCAAGCAAATGCTTAATCGCGGCTATGGAATCCAGGCTGTTTTTATGATAATTACTCAGCACCTTTTCAAGTTCGTCTCGAAGTCTCCTGGCTTTTTTAATATTCTTGGGCATTCGTACCCGCAACTCATCATTGATAATGCGCCGCAGCAATTCAATTTTTACATTCTCATCTCCTTTTTCTTTTACTGTTGCCTGAAAGCGATCATCTATAATGGAGATATCAATCTTGTCCAGGTCATACATCTTTGCCAGGTCTACAATCTCCTGGGATTCCAAAGATTTACTGATAAGATCTTTAATCCGCTCGTTTTTCTCTCGCTGCGGGCCCGGCGGAAATTTAATCTTCCTGATAGTCTTTCTTATTTTCTGAATAATCGCCACATCATCCTGAATTTCCCAAATGCGCTTATCTGAGCTGGTCATCGACACCAACTCCGACAATTTTCTTTCTTCCCGTAGAAAGTTATCGGTTATAGGATCGGTTTGCAGTAGATCGTTTATCACTTTCTTAGACCACCGCAGTTTTTCACGATCGTCCATTTGATCAATTTCATCTTTACTAAAACCGCCCATTAACTCCTTTACCGTTTCCAGCTGCTCAAAACATAAGTTGACGGCCATTTCAATATCTACTGCGGGCTTTCCTTTTCCCCCGCCTGAAGTATACTTCTTAGTAGCTTCTGCCAGGTAGCCCGAAATACCAATAAAGTCAACCACCAGACCGCTGGGCTTGTCTTCAAACACCCGATTCACCCGGGCGATGGCCTGCATAAGGTTATGACCTTTCATAATCTTATCTACATACATCGTATGGATAATAGGCGCATCAAATCCGGTAAGCCACATATCCCGTACAATTACCATTTTTAAAGGGTCATCAGGATTTCGGAAACGTTTTTTAATCGCTTCCATTGCATCTTTAGTGCGAATGTGCTTATTCCATTCCGGTGGATCTTTACTGATATTTCCGGTCATTATCACTGCAATTTCAGGGCAACCATTTAAAGCAGTTAATGCATCATACATTTTTACACAATTCCGCCTGCTCATACAAACCACCATCGCCTTTCCTTCCAGCGTAGCCGTTCTTGCCAGGAAATGCTCCAGGATATCCCCGGCCACTTTTTCTACCCGGCTCTGTGCTCCTGCGGCATCTTCTATCGCAGCCCAAACTGCATTTGAAGGATTATCTTCATCGTCTTCAATTTCATCGAGCTGCGCGCTATAGGCGGCTTTTATATTTAAAGGAACCATCTTCGGCTCGTAATAAATTGGCACTGTAGCGCCATCTTTCACCGCCTGTTCTATATCATAGCTGTGCAGGGTAGGACCAAACACCATTTGCGTATCGGCATCTTTGCTGTCTACCGGCGTACCGGTAAACCCGATAAAAGATGCATTTGGCAAAGCCCTTCGTATGTTTTGTGCGAAGCCGCCATCGTGAAACCCGTATTGGGTACGGTGGGCTTCATCGGCCATAATAATTAGGTTGTATCTTTCTGAAAGTACCGGGTGCCGGGTTTCTTTTCCTGTTTCCAGGTCTTTTAAACGGAATTTCTCAATGGTGGTAAAAATTACCCCGCCCCCATCTGAATGTAACAGATTCCTTAATTCTTCTGTAGTGTCGGCGTGCTGTACATCGCCTACCAGGTCTTTGGCCAGCACAAAATTTTCGTATAACTGCTGGTCGAGATCGGAACGGTCTACCTGGATTACTATGGTAGGATTTTTCATTTCCGGCATTTGGCGTAATATCCCGGTAAGTATGGCCATTGAAATACTTTTTCCCGATCCCTGAGTATGCCAGATGACTCCCAACCGACCATCACCCCGGGGTTTTATATTTTCAACCGCACTCTCTACGGCTTTTTGAATACCCCAATATTGGTGGTATTTCGCTCCTTTTTTGATGATCTTCCCGTTGTGATCTTCGTGGAAAATAAAATTCTGAATGTAGTTTAACAGCGTGGCTTTAGGGAAAAGGCCGTTAAGCAAGGTTTCCAACTGAAGCTCGGTTTCCTGTTTTATATCATCGCCCTTTAAACTTTTCCAGGGAGCAAACCATTTTAGGGAAGAGTTATACATCCCGTGCAGCGTTTGCATCCCGTCTGAAACGATGGTAATAGCGTTAAAATCGAATAGTTGCGGAATATCCTGCAGGTAATGGCCAATTTGCCGGTGGGCGTTGTCTACGCCAACCTCGGCATCAAACATATTTTTGAACTCAAAAACGATAAGCGGAAGGCCATTGATAAAGATCACCAAATCTGCCCGCCTACTGTTTTTCCCGATCACCTTTACTTCATCGGAACAGATAAACTGGTTTTTCTCCGGTTCACGGTAATTGATAGGATAAATATGTTTGGCCAGTTCTTTGCCGGTTTTATCTTTCCAGGAAACAGAAACTCCCTGGGTAAGTTTACGGTGAAAATCACGGTTGCGGTGGTCTAAATCCATCCCGGAATGCTGTATAAAACTAGCCATCGCTTCATTAATGGCTGTAGCCGGAACATCGTGATAAGTGGAAACCAAAAAATCTCTAAGCTCGTCTTCCAGCACTACCTTTTTAAGGTCCCGGTTTAGGGAATTTCCCTCCCGGTGCCGGTAGCCCAGGTCTTTTAGATATTCAATTGCCGCATTTTGGACC